>CBFDDT010000127.1:0-11043 GCA_965603635.1 uncultured bacterium
GACGCGGTTCTTGCCGTCGTTTTCGATCTGCAGGCGGCAGGACTGGCCGGCATAGACGGTGCGGTCGCCTTCGAGGAAATCCTGCACCAGGGTACGCTCCTCGCCGCTTTCCAGAATAATCGAGTATTCTAGGCCCTTGCGCTCGCTCATCTGGTCGGCGGCCTGGCGTCCGCCGGCGCCGCCCGCGACCACACCCGCAACCACGCCGGCCTCGGTGGCCAGCGCCTTGCCCGCGCCGCCGCCGACCTGACTGCCCAGGATGGCGCCGGCAATGCCGCCGATGATGGCGCCGATCGCCTCGCCTTTTTCCGGGGCGTCATCCTCGCGGATGGCGACCTCGCGAACCTCCAGTACGCGACAGCGCACAACGTTTTTCGAGGTTCCCACCTCGCTGTCGCGATAGAGGGAATCGCTGACCTTCGGGCTGCTGCAGGCGACGAGAGACGCCGCCCCCATGGCGAGGATCGCGGATCTGAGGACGCCTTGATTTCTGCTTGCCACGTTGAGTCTCCGGTTGGTCTGCCTATTCTTATATAGGAATCGGTACATTGACCATGAATATCAAGAGGACAATTTTCCGATCGGCATAAATGTTGCCGCCGCCATGCCGCCCCTTCCCTAAATGCGCTGGGGCGATCGATCGTCACCGGAAATCATTGGCTATTGCCTAACCGGCCGGGAGTGCTACCATTACTTACCGGTCAGATTTCGAGGAACGGACCATGGCCACCGCGACCTTCGCGGCTGGATGCTTCTGGAGCGTCGAGGCCGCATTCCGCCTGATCCCCGGCGTCCTCGCCACGGATGCGGGTTATACGGGCGGGCATATAACCAACGTAACGTCGGAACAGATCCGCGGCGGCGATACCGGCCACGCGGAATCGGTGCGCATCCGGTTCGATCCGGCGCGCGTAACCTACGACGAATTACTGAATGCCTTCTGGGCCTTGCATGACCCGACCCAGCAGGATCAGCCGGGCCCCGATGTGGGACCGCAATACCGCTCGGCGATATTCGTGCATGACGGCGAGCAGGAGCGCGCGGCGATCCTGTCGCGGGTAAGGCGTGAACAGTCCGGCCGCCACGAATCCCCCGTGGTGACCGAAATCCTGACCGCCGCCGAATTCTGGCGCGCCGAGGAACGCCACCAGCAATATTTCGAAAAACGCGGCTTCGCGCTCGCCTGTGGGGGCTAGAGCATCATCCGATGAATTGGAATCGCTTATGCGATCCAATTTATCGGATAAAGATGCTCTATCTTCTTAAAATGTAGAGCAATTTTATCCGATCGGATATCGCTCTAGCCGCTCTTTCGCCATATTTGCCTGCCAGCATAATAAAAACCGTAACAGGAGGCGTAAGGATGGCGGGATTTGGCGTGACTTGCAGGCTGGTCGCGATTTTGACGGTGCTGGCCACGGTAGCCTGGCCCGGTGCGGCGCGCGCGCAGCAGAGCGTGCCAAGCGACGATGCGGTGGCCAAGCTGGCCGCGGCGGCGATCGAACGCACACGGCAACGGGTAACCTATGACGGTTCCTACCATCGCCTTGCCTATCCGATGGGCGACGTGCCGGCCAGTATCGGGGTCTGCACCGATGTGGTTATCCGGGCCTACCGCGCGGGGCTGAATATCGACCTTCAACAGCGCGTGCATGAGGACATGAAACGGAACTTCGGAAAATATCCGGAGATCTGGGGCCTCAGCCGCCCCGATACGAATATCGACCACCGGCGGGTGCCCAACCTGGAAACCTTTTTCAAGCGTCATGGCGAGACCCTGCCGATTACCGACAACCCGCAAGACTACCGGCCGGGCGATCTGGTAACCTGGCGCCTGACCGGAATCGGGTTGCCGCATATCGGCATCGTCACCGACCGCCGCGCGCCGATCACCGGCAACCCGATCATTGCCCATAATATCGGGCGCGGGCCAGAGCTAAGCGACATGCTGTTCAACTATCGCATCAGTGGGCATTTCCGCTATTTTCCGGACGCGTGATCGCCCGAACCGAAAAAATAAAAACTTTTTTCTTGCGATATTTCAACCAGTTATCCCCGTTCAGCAGGCGGGGATAATTTTTTTCGGGAACTTTTTTCGCGAGTCCGCGTCTCTATGGGCATGGCGGGTCGCATGGCCGGCCATGAGTTTTGAAACGGGTTAATCGAGAAAAGGGTGGAGACAATGGCTGAGAAAATTCTTGTGAATACGAGTTACGGCACGGACGATGTGGAGCGGGCGACGGTGCCGTGGGTGGTTGCCAGCGCATCGGCGGCCACGGACAACGAGACCGTAATCTTCCTGACCGCGCAGTCAGTGCATCTGGTGAAAAGAGGCGGCGCCGACGGCGTTCAGGGCGAGGGCTATCCCGCGATCGCCGATCTCATCGCCGCGACTGTCGAGAATGGCGGCAAGATCTGGGTCTGCCCGGCCTGCGCCGGCGCCAACGGCATCGCCCCGGACGATCTGATCGAAGGCGCGTCGCTGGTCGGCGCGGCCGGCACCATCGGCTTCCTGACCGACGGCGCCCGGACAATCATGTAGGAACAATTTGGGCCGGCCTTCGGGCCGGCCTCTTCCGCAACAAGGGAGTTGGAAAAATGACAGCGGACGTAGCGGACAAGCTTCAGAATGTCGACCAGGATTCTCTCGAATCCCAAGTCAAGGACATGTACACAAAGGTCGCGGAAAAGCCGCATGAGGAATACCATTTCGAGATGGGCCGCAGCCTGACCGAACGGCTGGGTTACGCGCCGGAAGATCTGGACAGCATCCCGGCGGAGGCCATCGATTCCTTTGCCGGCGTCGGATACTACTTCCATCTGGCCATGCTGAAGCCGGGCGAGACGGTTGTCGACCTGGGCAGCGGTTCCGGCACGGATGCCTTCGTCGCGGCGCTGAAGGTCGGCGGTGAGGGCAAGGTTATTGGCATCGACATGACCGACGCCCAGCTTGACAAGGCCTCGGCTCTGCGCGACCGCGATGGTTTCGCCAATGTCGAATACCGCAAGAGCTATATCGAGGATCTGCCGGTCGCGGATGCCTCCGTCGATACGGTCATCAGCAATGGCGTCATCAACCTGTCGCCCGACAAGCCGGCGGTGTTCCGCGAGGTGGCGCGAATTCTCAAGCCCGGTGGACGGCTGGCAATCGCCGATATCGTAACGCAAAGCCAGTTGCCGGAAACGGTTTCCTGTAACGCGGACCTGTGGGCGGCCTGCATCGGCGGCGCCATGCAAATCGACGAATATTGCGCGGCCATCGAGGCGGCGGGGCTGGCGGTCACGACCACCCAGGCCAACGACAAATACGGTTTCATTTCGGACAACGCCATGGGCGCGACCGAAAAATGGGGCGTGCACAGTATTTCCCTGCTGGCGGTGAAGAAGGGTTGATACGGTAGGGGGCAGGGGCTGCCGGTTTGCCGGCGACCCCGTCCCGCGCTAGTATCGACCGGGCTAGAGAAAAGATAAACGATGGCGCGCCTTGGCGACAGTTATGCCGTGTTCGAGAAGATCGTTACCGCGGAGATGGGCAGTCTCTACGGGACGGCGCTGAGGCTGACCCGAAATCCGTCCGACGCGGAGGATCTGGTCGCTGAAACGGTGGCCAAGGCCTGGGCGGCGCAAGACAGCCTGAACGATCCGGCCAAGGCGCGGCCCTGGCTGTTTCGCGTCATGACCAACAGCTATATCAGCGACTACCGCAAACGTGGCACATCGCCCGCGATCGAAGCGCAAATTTGCGGCGATGACGGCGACGGGGATTTCTCGCTGTTCGAACGGCTGCACCAGCCTTTTTTACTATGGTGGGGCAATCCGGAGCAGGAATTCGTCAACAAGTTGCTGCGCGAGGATATCACCGCCTCGATCAACGCCCTGCCGGACGATTTCAGGCTGGTGGTGTTGCTGGTGGATGTCGAGGGGTTTTCCTATCAAGACGCGGCCGAGACGCTGGAAATTCCGGTCAATACGGTCCGCTCGAGACTGAAGCGCGCGCGCGGCTGTCTGCAAAAGGCGCTTTGGCAACATGCGAGTGAACTGGGCGTGGAGCCCGAAATGAGGAAGGTGGCACCTGACCAATGACTGACAGCAAGAAACCCAAAACCGTTCGCGAGATCGATTGCGACGAGGTAATGCGCCAGATTTTCGACTATCTGGATGAGGAAATCGATGAGACGGTGGCGTGCGAATTTCAAGCGCATATCGACGATTGCCGAAGCTGCTTTTCGCGCGTCGAATTCGAAAGGGTGTTGAAGGACAGGGTCCGCGACAGCAAGGAAGAAACCTTGCCGGAATCGATGCAGGAACGGATCACCGAATTGATGAAGAATTTCAGCCTCGACGACACGAACAAGCGCGAGTCGTAACGATTGATCGAGCGCCCCTTGGCGGGGGCGAGGAGCGGGAGGAAAAAATGGTCGCGATTTTATCGGACAAGCGGGAATTCATCATCCGCGCGGTCAAGGATATGTATACGAATGTGGCGGGCCACCCGGAAAAGGAATTCCATTTCCCGACCGGCCGCCCGGCCTGCGAATTTGTCGGTTATCCGGCGGATGAGCTGGATGCTATTCCGGCTACCGCCGTCGAATCCTTCGCCGGCGTCGGCTATCCGCACAAGAGCAATTTCATCGGCGAGGGCGACAGCGTGCTCGACATCGGTTCGGGCTCGGGCACCGACGCGCTGATCGCCGCTCTACGCTGCGGCCCGCGCGGCAGGGTTTACGGCCTCGACATGACCAAGGCCATGCTGACCAAGCTTGGCGTCAATATCGCGGCGGCCGGCGCCCGACACGTCGAGCCGCTGGAAGGCAATGCCGAGGATATCCCGCTGCCCGACGCCAGCATCGACGTGGTGACCAGCAACGGCGTGTTGAACCTGGTGCCCGACAAGGCCAAGGCGTTCCGTGAGATCGCTCGGGTCCTGAAGCCCGGCGGCCGGGTGCAGATCGCCGATATCGTGGTGGCCAGCCCGATCTCCGACGAGTGCCGCGCCAACCCGGAACTCTGGGCCGAATGCGTCGTCGGCGCCTCGCTGGAGGACAGCTATCTCGACCTCTTCGCCCGCGCCGGCCTGACGGACATAACGGTGCTGCGCCGCTTCGACTATTTCGCCGGCAGCAACAGCGAACATACCCGCAAGATCGCCGGCAGCTTCGACGCCGCCTCGATCGAAATCACCATGCGCAAGCCATAAGAAGGACGCACGGATCGTGAGTGGCGGCAAACTGGCCTTCATCGGTTTCGGCGAAGCCGCCGGCGCCATCGCCGACGGGTGGGGAACGGACGTCACTCACCCCGTAACGGCCTACGACATAAAGACCGACAGCCCGGACCGCGCCATCGCTTCCGCAAAACGGGAGGATTACCGCGCGGCGGGGGTCGACGGCCGCGACAGCCTGCAATCCGCGCTGGACGGCGCGGCGCTTATTTTCAGCACCGTAACGGCCGATCAGGCCCTGGTCGCGGCGGAAAATGCCGCCGGGTGCCTGCCGACGGGCGCGCTCTATTTCGACATGAATTCCTGCTCCCCCGGGTCCAAGCGCCTGGCCGCCGAATGCATCGATGCGGCGGGCGGCCGTTATGTGGATGTCGCGGTCATGGCGCCAGTCTATCCGCGGCGGCACGAGGTGCCGCTTCTGGTCAGTGGGCCGCATGCGCAAGCGGCCATCGCCGCCCTGGAGTCCCTGTCCATGCGCCCCACCCTGGCCGATGGCCCCATCGGCACGGCATCGACGATCAAGATGGTGCGCAGCATCATGGTCAAGGGGATCGAGGCGGTGGTTGTCGAATGCGTGCTGTCGGCCGTCCATGAAGGCATCGACGAGACGGTGCTGAATTCGCTGGCGAAAACCTTCCCCGGCTTCGACTGGCCGGAGCGCGCGGCCTACATGCTGGAGCGCGTGATGGTGCATGGCCGCCGGCGGGCCGAAGAAATGCGGGAGGTCGCGAAAACCGTCGACGAGCTGGGCCTGGAGGGCCGCATGGCGCGCGCCAGCGCCGAATGGCAAGAAGCCGTGGGTGCGCTGGAGCTGAACCAGCTCTCCGAGGTGGAAAAGGCCGACTACCGGCTGCTCGCCCGCAAAATCCTGGAGAGAATCGCCTGAGGCCCTTGGCGTGCGGCACCACTTGAGAGACGCCGCCTCGATCAAGATTACCACGCGCAAATCCTAGCAGTCTGTCGGACTTGCGGTCCGCGCCTGGAACCGTCGTTCCCGCCAACCGCCCTATAATTTCTCGGCGGGCGTCACGCGGCGCTGGCCGTCTTCCCAGGTCGCAATGTCAGCGCCGCAAATCCCATGAATTAGTTAATGGGCACTGCGCCCCTGTTGTCTTGCTGCGGAATTGGTGCAAATCTGCCCGAATGACATGCTGGAAATAGCGGTCGATGCATAAACAAGGGAGATTGCCATGAAAGCCAATTACGCCGCCGCGCTGGCGCAAGCGCCGAATCATAAGGAACTGCCCTTTCCCGATGAGGAATATCGCGGCCGTCTGGAACGGGTACGCGCGGCGATGGCCGGGGCCGGGGTGGAGCTGTTGTTCCTGACCTCACCCGAGGCGGTCCATTACCTGACCGGGTTTTCGTGCGAATGGTACCAGGCGCAGAGCGGGCGGGGCTTTCCCGCGACCAGCGGCATCGCGGTCCATGTGGACCATGACGACCTGATCCATTTCGAAACCCCCAGCGAGGCGATCCTGACAGGAATCGGCGCGGTGTCGCGCGACGTACGCATCTTCCCGATGGAAAACCGGCGCGACGGGCTGGCCTTCATCCTCAAGGAACTGGGCGCCGAGGGTTGGCTCAGCGGCACGGCGGGGCTGGAGCTCTATAATTACCGCCCCAATCCGGTGCTTGCCGAACAGTTTCGCGCGGGCTTCGTCGGCACGGGCATGAAGGTGGTGGACGGGACCGACATCGTGCGCGGCGTGCGCCATATTAAATCACCGCTGGAGATGGCATGCTTTGCCGAAGCCGCGCGGATCGCCGATATCGGCATGGCGGCGGCCAGGGCGGCGATCGCGCCCGGCGTGATGGAGTTGGAGGTGTTCGGCGAATTCATCGCCGCGATGACCAAGGCGGGCGGCGAGTTCTCCGCCATATTGCCGCCGGTGATGTCGGGCTTCCGCTCCAACTGCCTGCATCCGCTGGCGAGCCGCAAGAAGATCGAGATGGGCGACCGGGTGACCGTGGATCTCTGCGGCGTCTATAACCGGTATCATTGCAACATCGCCCGGGGCTTCTGGGTCGGCGAGCCGCCGGCGGCGGCCGCGAAGATGCACGCGGACTCCATCAAGGCTTTCGAGATCATCGAGGGCATGCTGGCGCCGGGCATGAACGTGCGAGCCATGCTGGAGGCGGTTCGCGACCATTACGCCGCCGCCGGCATCCTGGACGAGGCCTACTGGTCGGGCGGTTACGAGCTGGGTGTCGCCTTCCCGCCGGACTGGGTCGGCGCCTTCATCTACGATTTGACGATGACCGGCCCCGACGAGGTGTTCAAGCCGATGACGGTGGTCAATCACGAATGCAATTTCTATGCGCCCGACAGCCTCGGCATGTCGGCGACCATCGAGACCTTCTTCTTCCACGATACCAGCGCCGAGTTCGCCTGCAAGACCCCGCGCGACCTGCAGGTGCTGTTCGCGTGAGCAGGGCGCCCGCCGATGGCATGAAGGTCTTCTTCCACGAGGAGATGCTGGCCTACCGTGCGCCGGACGGTGTCTTCGAGGCGCCGCCGTCGGACCTGCTGGAACTGCAAACGCCCCATGCCGAGGGGCCGGACCGCATCGCCAACATGCACTCGATCCTCAAGCGCTCGCCACTGTCGGGTAACCTGCGCTGGGCCGAACCCGCGCCAGCCACCGATGAGCAATTGTTGGGCTTCCACACCGCCACCTACCTTGCGGAGTTGAAGAACGCCGACAAGGAGGGCCGCTGGTTCGGACGCACGACCTACCTGCCAGCCGGCGGAATGCGCGGCGTGCGCCTGGCGGCGGGGGCGGCAATCGAGGCGGCGCGTGCCGTGGCCTCGGGTCGCGACCGGGTCGCCTATGCCCTGGTGCGCCCGCCCTTTCACCATGCCCAGACGGACCGGGCCGATGGCTATTGTTTCGTCAACGGCGTCGGGCTGGCGGCGCTGGAGGCCATCGCGGCGGGATGCAAGCGCGTGGCCGTCATCGACTGGGACGTCCATCACGGCAACGGCACGCAGGAAGGGTTTTACAGCCGCGCCGACGTGCTGACCGTCTCGCTTCATATGGATCACGGGTCGTGGGGATCGTCCCACCCACAAAGCGGCGGCGTGGACGAGATCGGCGCGGGCGCGGGCGAGGGCTTCAACCTGAATCTGCCGCTGCCCTTCGGCGCCGGCGACCATGCCTATGCGCTGGCCTTCGAGCGTTGCGTCGAGCCGGTGGTTCGGAAATTCGCGCCCGACCTGATCGTGCTCGCCAACGGCCAGGACGCCAACCAGTTCGACCCCAACGGCCGCCAGATGCTGACCATGGCCGGCTTCCACCACCTGGCGAGCCGTCTGCGCACGCTGGCCGGGGAGCTCTGCGGGGGCCGCATCGCGGTCACGCAGGAAGGCGGCTATAACGTCGCCTATGCCCCGTTTTGCGCCTATGCGGCGGCGGCGGGCCTGATCGGGCGAAATTTGGAAATCCCCGATCCCCTGGCCTTTTACCCCGAAGACCACACTCGCGCCGAGGCCGACATCCAGGCTCTTGTGGAACGGCATCCGCTCCTGGGTTAATCAACCTCGACGATCTCGAAATCGTGCGTCACCTCGGCGGTGGCGGCCAGCATTACCGTGGCGGAGCAGTATTTTTCGGCCGACAGTTTTATCGCGCGTTCCACCGCCGATGGCTTCAGGCCGTGGCCGGTGATGGTGTAGTGGGCGTGGATGCGCGTGTAGACCCTTGGGATTTCATCGGCGCGTTCGCCCTCGATCTCGACAACGCAATCGGTCACCTTCTCGCGCGCCTTTTGCAGGATCATCACCACATCGATCGAAGAGCAGCCGCCCATGCCCAGCAGCAGCATTCCCATCGGGCTGATGCCGACGGCGACCTCGCCCTCGGGCGCTATTCCTTCCATCACAACCGGATGCCCCCTGCCCGATTCTCCTACAAACCGGGTGCCCTCGACCCATTTTACGCGTGCTTTCATAGCCACCGGACCTTCCTGGAAATTGGTTCAGACTGGCAAGTTAGCGCCTGACGCGCGGCGGGCCAACTGCTTTCGCGTCGCATGCGGCCTTGACGCGAACATGGGTTTGAGTATACAAGTCCGGCCCTATTCATTGAGGATAAACCCATGCGCCAACTGGCGGCACATATAAGAATCGCGCCGGCGAAAGCCTGCGAATATCTCGGAAGTTCCTTCCGGGGTAATGATTCGTTGCTGCCCGGGATCGGGGCATGGGAGACGCGCATGGCGTAAACGCCGTCGCATGGCGCCTGAAACGGCGCACTCCAAAGCCCCTCCCCGGCCAGTCCGCGGAGGGGCTTTTGCGTTTCGGGAGGATTTTAAATTTTAGGGCTTGCGAATTAGTGCAATATGCACTATTTAAGCTGCCAACGCCGGGCCGGGGATCATCGGTTATCGCTGAAATCGATCAAAGTCCGATGGTCATCAACAAGACCGGCGTCACAATTCGGAACGGGCCGGAGTGGTTTGGTTATCGCCTTCAACGCGAGAGGTCGCGGGTTCGAGCCCCGCCATTCCATGCAAATGGGGTGTAGCTCAGTGGTAGAGCGCTTTAACACCGAGCCGCATAACAAGACCGTTCCTTCGATGTTGGTGAGCCGGTGGCGCGCGGCATGGATTCCAAACCCAATGCCTGGAGGTTCGACTCCTTCCACCAGTGCCAATTCGACGGTTCGGCCCCTCGGTCCAGCCGGGAGTGGACGCCTCATTGTCGATGAGGAGATCGCCGGTTCAAGTCCGGCAGGGGTCGCCAGATGTTATCGCCCAGCCGGGTCGGCCGGCGGGGCGCGCGGAGAAGGGGAAATATTTGTTACCGGCATCGGGCCGGACTATGTCGGTTATCGCACCAACCTGACCCGGATACACTGCGGTACCGGGGCCGACGTGGATAACACGCCCGATGCTGAAATTTGGGACGGGCCGGCGTTGGTCGGTTATCGGATCTATAGGTCGCCGGTTCGAACCCGGCCGTATCCGCGAGGATGCGTAGCTCAGCATGGTAGAGCAATAGGCTTCCGACCGCATTCACATGCCCGTCCCGCCCGCGAGGGCACGGAATTTTTTGGGGGTAGCTCAATGGGCAGAGCGGGCGACTGTTAATCGCCAGGTTGCCGGTTCGAAGCCGGCCTCCCGAGCCAGTTGACGAAGGAACGCGTGTCGGGCTTGGCGCCTGGTGCCGTTAGAGGTGGGCCGGAGCAGTCCGGTTATCTGGTGGAAGTCCGGTTCGATCCCGGCGTCCGGACTGCATTCACAAGCCCGCTTCGACGTCCCGGCCGGATGGGCCGGCGGGGCGAGGTAGATGGAAGATGTGAGAGCAAGCAAGTAGCCGGATGGTCAATGTGGGCCATCCGGCGGCCGCACTCATAGACGCCTCTTAAACAATGGAGGGCCGTATGAGCTACAGGAACCTTATGAAGTCGATCTTTAACCGCGGCGCGGGCGAGATCCCGCAGAGCATGAAGCTGCAAGGCCAGGTGCCCAATGCGGCCGGGGGACATTATTTCCCGGTCAATGACTGGGTGCGGCTTGACCGCTTCCTGGTGTTGGGAACCGAAGGGGGCACCTATTACGCGGGTGCGCTGTCGCTGACGCTCGAGAACGCCGAGGCCGTGTTACGTTGCCTCGACGAGGATGGTGCGCTGACCGTGCGCCGGATCGTCGATGTCAGCCAGTCCGGCCGTGCACCGAAGAACGACCCGGCCCTGTTCGCTCTCGCCCTTGCCACCGCGCATGGGGACGCGAACGTACGCCGGGCGGCCCTCGATGCGCTGCCGAAGGTGGCGCGTACGGGTACGCATGTGCTGGCCTTCGCCGGTTATGTGGAGACG
>CBFDDT010000128.1:0-10942 GCA_965603635.1 uncultured bacterium
CACCCAACGACATTGTACGCTGTGGGTGGCCGGGTGGGGGAGCGGGCCGGTGCCGTTCAACTTTTACTCAGCCCCTGACCACCAGCACCGAGCAGGTGGCGTGACGCACGACGCGCGCGGCGTTGGGGCCCAACAGGTAGTCGCTCTGCGCCGGCCGGTGCGACGCCATGACGATGAGGTCCGCGCCGATGTCATCGGCGGTGACGAGGACTTCCTTGTAGATCGTGCCGTGGCCGACGGAATGTGCTGTCTCGATTTCGCCGGGAATCTTCTCGCCAATAAAGTCGGCAAGTGTCTTGTCGGCCTCGGCCAGCGCCTGCTTCTCGTAATCCGCCGGGAAGAACGAACCGACGATGGCCATCCCGAAATCAGGCACAACGGTCATAATATGGAGTTTTCCGCCTCCCGCGTTTGCCTGTTCCAGCGCCACGGGCAGCGCTTTTTCCCATGAAGACGGTTCGTTCATATCGATGGCGAGCAGGATGGTCTTGTACATGTCGCTTCTCCTTATACGGCCGCCGTCGCCCTGCGACGGAGCTGCAGCAATACAATCAGGCCGAAGAGCGCCAGCGCGGGAATAAAGAACAGCTGCTTGGGCGGCTGGTCCGCCTCGGCCAGCACGTCCACGATTTCCCAGTCGAAATCGACACCCGCCTTTTCAGCCGCGGTGCCGAAGACGATGTTGTCGACCAGCACCTTGCCGTCCTCTTCGCGGGTCTCGATCCCCGCATGGGCCAGCCTTTCCGGGCCAGTGGCCAAGGGACCCAGCGGCAAAGGCACGATCTTTGTGACAAATTTACCGTCAATCGTCTCGCCCGACATGGTGACACGCAACATGACGCCCGGTTCTTGCGCCTCGGAGATTGCCGTGATTTCCGTCGGTGGACGAATATCCAGCGGCTCAATGACCATGTCCATCCAGAAGCCCGGCCTGAACAGGGTGAAGGCGATCAGGATCATCATCAGGGATTCCCACAGCTTGCTGCGCACCAGGAAATAGCCTTGCGTGCCGGCCGCAAACAGCAGCATGGCCATGGTCGCCGCGGCGACCACCAGGATCAGATGCCAGACGCTTTTTATTCCGATCAACAGTAGTTCGGTATTGAAGATGAACATGAAGGGCAGGATCGCGGTGCGAATATCGTAGGCAAAGCCCTGAATACCGGTGCGAATCGGGTCGCCGCGCGAAATCGCGGCGGCCGCAAAGGCGGCCAGCCCCACCGGCGGCGTATCGTCGGCCAGGATGCCGAAATAGAACACGAACATATGCACCGCGATCAGCGGCACGATAAGCCCCTGCGCCGCGCCCAGCGATACGATCACCGGGGCCATCAAAGTCGAGACTACGATGTAGTTCGCCGTGGTTGGCAGCCCCATGCCCAAGAGCAGGCTGATGAAGGCAGTGAACAGCAGCATCAGGATCAAATTTCCGCCGGAAATGAACTCAACGAATTCGGTCATCACCAGACCGATGCCGGTCAGCGTCACCGTGCCGACGATAATGCCCGCAACCGCGGTTGCGATGCCGATGCCGATCATGTTGCGCGCGCCCGAAGTCAGTCCATCGGCGGTATCTTTCAACCCGGTGCGCAACGCGTTCGCATAATCGGGCGTCCCGCCTCGGAAAAAGTTCTTCAGCATATCCTGGGTAACAACCACGAAAATCATCAGTAGCGAGGCCCAGTACGCCGCCAGGCCGGGCGAGAATCGCTCCACCACCAGGCACCAGATCAGAACCACAACCGGCAGCAAATAGTGCAGGCCGGATTTAATCGTAGGGCCGGCCTCTGGCAGGTATTCCATTTTGGAAATCGCGTCCTCGCCGCCAAGGTCGGGCACCGACGCGGCTATGCGGACCAGGAAAAAATAGGCCACAAGAATCACCGCCGCGGCGATCCATGCCGAGGCATCCCCCGCGATTTCCTTAACCCAACTGAAGCCGTAATATATGACACCTGACAGGATCACCATCCCCAGCAAGGTAAGAACCAGGGCGAAGACCCGCTGCATCAGCGGCGTGATGGTGCGCCGCGGCATCCCCTCCATGCCGGCCTTGCAGGCCTCAAGATGCACGATATAGATCAGTGCGATGTACGAGATTACCGCCGGAAGGAAGGCGTGCTTGATGACCTCGACATAGGAAATGCCGACATATTCGATCATCAGGAAAGCCGCCGCGCCCATGATTGGCGGCATCAACTGCCCGTTCGTGGATGAAGCAACCTCGATCGCGCCGGCCTTTTCCGCCGAAAATCCGACGCGCTTCATCAAGGGAATGGTAAAGGTACCGGTGACCACCACATTGGCGATCGAGGAACCGGAGATCATACCGTTCATCGCCGAGGATACGACGGCGGCCTTCGCCGGCCCACCGCGCAAATGACCCAACATCGAGAAGGCGACCATGGTGAAGTAGTTGCCGGCGCCGGCCTTATCCAACAGGGCGCCGAAGAGTACGAACAGAAAGACGAAGGTCGTCGAAACACCCAGTCCGATACCGAACACGCCTTCCTGGCTCAACCACAGATGCGACATCGCCTTGGTGAAGGAAGCGCCCTTCCAGGCAATCACGTCGGGCGCCAAATGGCCGAAGAACACATAGCTAAGGAACAGCAGCGCCACCAGCAGCAGCGGCGGCCCCAGCGACCGACGTGTCGCTTCCAGCAGGGCGACCATGCCGATGCCAGCGAAAACCAGATCGGCGGTAATCGGCAGGCCGGGCCGGTCGGCAAGCCCGAGGGCGAAGATTGCTATGTAGCTCGCGGCGAAGGCGCCTATCCCCGCCATGGCCCAATCTTGATACGGTATCCAATCGCGTGGCGATCGTTTCAGCGCCGGGTATGACAAAAAGGCCAGGAAGATAGCGAAGGCCAGATGGATTGACCGCGTATGGGTATCGTTCATCAGCGGGATGTAATCCGCCAGCATGTACGGCAATGGCGAGGCGACCCAGAGCTGGAACAGCGACCAGGCCATCGGCACGTAAATCAGTACATTGCGCGAGAAATGGCCGGTTGGCGCGCGCGCGCCCGTATCCGTCTCCGCGACAAAATCCTGCACCGATTTTTCGGTTAACGGGTTGTTTGCCGTCACCGTACTTCCCCCTGTTCAGTTTCTCGCCACCGTACGATCGGCGGTCGGTTACATCAGCCCTTTTTCGCGGTAGTATCGCCGGGCACCATCATGCAGCGGCGCGGTCAGCCCTTCCGTGACCATACGTATGGGATCCAGTTGCCCAAAGGCCGGATACATGCGGCGAAATTTGTCAATATTGTCGAACACCGCCTTGACGATGGCGTAGGCCGTGTCGTCATCCATGTCCTCGGCCACGACAACGGTGGCGCGAACGCCGAACGTGCGGACGACCTCGTCATTGCCCTTGTAGATGTTGCCCGGGATCGTCATGTAGGAATAATAAGGATTGCGGGCGACCAGTTGGTCGATCTGCGGGCCTTCGACCTTGACGATGACTGCGTCGCACAAATCCGTCGCCTTGGCGATGGATTTGTTGGGATGCCCCACGACATAAATCATAGCCTCGATCTGCCCGTGGCACAGGGCCAGCGATTGCTGCGAGGCCGGCAACTCGCCGGCCAGCGCGAAGCTTTTTGGCGTCCAGCCCATGGCGTCCATGACCACCTGCATGGTGGCGCGCTGGCCCGACCCCGGATTGCCGAGATTGACGCGCCTTCCCTCCAGGTCGGCGAGCGACCCGATCCCCGAATCGCGCCGCGCGACCAAGGTAAAGGGCTCGCCATGCACCGAGAACAGGGTGCGGATATTCTCGTACCCCACATCGACGAATTCCAGCCCACCGGTGCGCTTGTAGGCCTTGTACTGCACGTCCGATTGGACGATGCCCACCTCGAAGGCGTAGTCGCGGACGCTGTCCATGTTGAACAGCGAGCCCGCGGTAGGAACGGCCGAGCACTTGATGCCCGCGACCTTCTGGTTCACCAGGCCGCAGATGCCGCGACCGACCTGGAAATAAACACCCAGAATGCTGCCGGTGCCGATCACGACATCAAATTCGGCGGCGGCGGGACCGGGTCGAATCGAAATAGCAAAAATCCCGGCCAGCAAAAGCGCCAGCCGAAGACCGCGACTCCAATTATTTAAAGCGACTCCAATCACGGATCAGCCCCTGCCGGATGCCTGGATAGGGAATAAGAGGGGCGCCCATTACCGGGCGCCCCTCCCACCGCCTTACTTGATAAGGCCGGCTTCCTTGTAATATTTGGCCGCGCCGGCATGCAGCGGAGCCGATAGACCGTCGCTGATCATCTCTTCCTTCTTCAGGTTGGCGAAGGCCGGATGCAGCTTCTTGAAGTCCTCGAAGTTTTCGAAGACCGCCTTGACGACTTCGTAGACCACTTTTTCGGACACCGCCGTGGACGAAACGAAGGTAGCGCCAACACCAAAGGTCGTAATGTCGTCGGGATTGCCGCTATACATGCCGCCCGGAATGGTCGCCACGCGATAGAACGAATTATCCGCGATCAGTTTGTCGATGGCCGGTCCGGTAACGTTGACCAGGACCGCGTCGCAGGAGGTCACGGATTCCTTGGTCAGGCCCGAAGGATGGCCAACCAGCCAGAAATAGGAGTCGATTTTGTTGTCGCAAAGCGCCTGTCCTGTCTCGGCCGACTTCAGTTCAGTGGCCAGTTTGAGGTCGGCGCGCTTCCAGCCCAGCGCTTCCTCTATGACTTCCCAAGTGCCGCGAGTGCCGGAACCCGGATTGCCGATATTCAGGCGCTTGCCCTTGATATCATCGATATGCTTGATGCCGGAATCGCGGCGGGCCAGGATGGTCACCGGCTCCGGATGGACCGAAAAGACCGCGCGCAGTTCCTTGAAGGAGCCCTGATCGGCGAATTTGCTGGTGCCGTTATAGGAATGATACTGCCAGTCCGACTGGGCCACGCCCATGTCCAACTCACCGGCGCGAATCGTGTTGATGTTGTAAACCGAGCCGCCGGTGCTTTCCACCGAGCAACGGATGCCGTGCTCCTTGCGGCCCTTGTTGACCAGGCGGCAGATCGCGCCGCCGGTGGGATAGTACACCCCGGTTACGCCGCCGGTGCCGATGGTGACGAACTGTTGTTCGGCCTGGACCGGGCTGGTGCCAATCGCGGATACGCCAAGGGTTACGGCAGCGGCGATCGCGGCTGCTGTCAGTAATTTCATCTTCATTTGAAGCTCCCGTTCGATGTTCAATTCGTGCCGTGTAACGGCACTTTCATATTATTTCGAGGGCGGTACGGCATTCCACCCCGCAACCTTGTCGGTTGCGAAATCCGCCCCATCCGTATGGATAACGGCGACTATGCCCGCCCTGTTCGGCCAGCGTCAACCTTGAAAAGGTTTCAATTATTTCAGGCGCCGCGGCAAAATGTGTCGCGCCGCAACATCATTCCGCGGGAAGCAGGCCCCTGACGCGGTAGGCCGACTCGGCGCCGGAATGGATGGGTACCGCAATGCCGGCGGAGGTCATTGTAGTCGTGCCGACGCCGGCCAGGACCGGGTGCTGACCGGTAAATTCGGCCATGGAGTCGAGGATCGCCTCGGTCACCTGCCGGACGAGGCTGTCGTCGACGTTGACGGAGGTCGCCAGGATGGCGCGCAGACCAAAGGACGGAACGTCGTTCAGCGCGCCCGCGTAAAGACCGCCGGGAATGGTGGCCGCGGCCAGATCCGGCCGCCTCGACAATAACTCGTCCACTTCATCGCCGGCGACGGGCACCAGCTTCAATTCGCAGCGTTGCATCGCGCCGGTCAATGCCGGCGAGGGATGGGCCGCCACGATCGCGGCGGCATCGATCTGGCCGGCGCACAAGGCCGAGAACTGTTCCATGGCGGTGTTTTCCAGCACCAGCGCCAGTTCGTCCGTTTCGATGCCATATGCCTTGAGCAAGGCCTCCATCAGTACGCGCTGATAGGTAAAGGCCGGGCCGATGCTGATCCGTTTGCCTTTCAAATCTGCCGGGCCGGCAATATCCGCGCCGCGCCGCGCAATCAGGGTCAGGGGTTCGGCATGCAGCGCCATCACGGCGCGCAGGTTCTCGTCCGGTCCGTTGGAGTGGAACAGATTGGTGCCCCGCGCCGCATGCATAAGCCAATCGGACTGTACGATGGCGAAATCCAGCAGGCCGCCGGCCAGGCGTTCTATATTAGCCGAGGAATTGGCGTTGCTTTCGACGAAACAACGCGATCCAGGATCGGCGGCGGCGACAACGCGGCAGATCGCGCCGGCGGCCGGGAAATAAACCCCCGAGACCGCGCCGGCGCCGATCACGATCTCACGCGCCGCGCCGCCGACCGCCGCGCCGGTCTCGTTCTCATGGTTGTCGGCCAACGCCGGGCCGGAACCCAAGCCCACCAGCATTAACCCCGCCAACGCCAATCGAATAATCAATCTCACGTTCTCCCCAGATACGCCCTTGCTTCGTCCGCGCCGGCCAATGTTCGGCCCAGCAGTTTCGCCCCTGATGCAACCTGTCCGGCCAAGGCCGCGTTGTCCCTGGCCACCGAACCGTCCGCCATGAGGAAGTTGTTCTCGAACCCGACACGAACATGGCCGCCCAACGCCGCCGCCGTCAAGGCGCAAGCGCTTTCGCGCGCCCCGAAGGCGCAGATCGCCCAGTCGGCGTCCAGTTGATCCGCCTCGATCATGAAGGGCAGCAAATCCTCGGGAACCGACTTCTGGCCCGGCGTATAGCGCCCCAACACATACAGCAGGAAGGGCCGGCCGCCGGGAATGACGCCGCGCGCCTGCAGGTTCACAAATGTGTCGACGTCTTCGGGCGCGTAGAGGATATATTGCGGCATGATCCGCTCGCCCGCCATCCAGGCCAGGAACTCGGCGAAGGCGGGCACGGAGTCCTCGTCCGGGCACAGTTCGCGCACCGCCATCGAGGCCGCCTCGGGCCGCACCGCGCGCACCGCCGCCATCTGTTCGGCCGGCGCATAGATGCCCACCGCCTCGGTCGTCATCTGGATAATGATCCCGTCGCCGACCTCGCGCCGGATTGCCGCCGTGGCCTGCGCATAGGTATCGGCGTCCAGGCTGTGCTTGTTGTCGGCGTCTCGCACATGCAGATGGATCATCGCCGCCCCGGCCTCGCGGCAGCGCGCGGCCTCGGCCGCGATCTCGTCCGGCGTGATGGGGATGGCGGGATGGTCGGCCTGGGTCTTGCGCGCCCCGTTGGGCGCCACCGCCAGGATCAACGGCGCGTCGATGTCGTTGGTTGTCATTCCTCAGTTCCCCGTGGAGTCTATGGCTGCGTCGATCGCCTCGGCCAGCCGGTCGGCGATCATCTCGATCTGTTCAGGGCTCACGATATAGGGCGGGGCCAGCAGCACATGGTCGCCCTGCTGGCCGTCGATGGTGCCGCCCATGGGATAGCACATCAGGCCGCGTTCCATGGCCTCGGCCTTGATGTGGGCATGCAGTTTCAGGGCCGGATCGAAGGCCTGCTTGGTGGCCCGGTCGGCGACCAGCTCGACGGCCTGGAACAGCCCGCGCCCGCGGATATCGCCGACATGGCGGTGGTTGCCCAGCCGTTCGGTCAGCGCCTTGTCCAGCGCCTCGCCCATGGCGCGCACATTGGTCAGCAGGTCGTTGTCGGCGATCTCGTCCTGCACCGCCAGCGCCGCCGCGCAGGCCGTGGCGTGGCCGGTATAGGTGTGGCCGTGCTGGAAGAAGCCGGAGCCGTCGCGGATGGTATCGAAGATCCGGCCCGAGACCATGGTCGCCCCGATCGGCTGGTAACCCGCGCCCAGCCCCTTGGCGACGGTCTGGATATCCGGCGCGATGCCTTCCTGTTCAACGGCATGCAGGGTGCCGGTGCGGCCCATGCCGCACATCACCTCGTCGAGGATCAGCAGCACGCCGTATTTGTCGCAGATCTCGCGGATGCGGCGAAAATAGCCCTCGGCCGGCGCCACCGCGCCCAGGGTCGCGCCGACCACCGGCTCTGCGACGAAGGCCATGACCGCGTCCTCGCCCAGCTCCTGGATCCTGGCCTCCAGTTCGTTGGCCGCGCGCTGGCCATAGTCAGCCCCGCTCTCGCCCTCCTCGGCCCAGCGATAGGCGAAGCAGGGCGGGATGTGATGAGTCTCGATCAGCAACGGCTCGAACTGCTGGCGGCGCCACAGATTGCCGCCGGCGGCCAGCGCGCCCAGGGTGTTGCCGTGATAGCTCTGCAGCCGGGCGATGACGTGGCGGCGCTGCGGCTGGCCGATCTCGACGAAGTACTGGCGGGCCAGCTTGAGCGCCGCCTCCACGGCCTCCGACCCGCCCGAGGTGAAGTAGACCCGCTCGATCCCGGCCGGCGCGTCGGCCGCCAGCCGGTCGGCCAGAGCCTCCATCGCATCGTTGGTGAAGAAGCTGGTATGGGCGAAGGGGATGGCGTCGAGCTGGGCCTTGATGGCCTCGATCACCCGGGCGTTGCTGTGGCCCAGGCAGGACACCGCCGCCCCGCCGGAAGCGTCGATATAGCGCTTGCCCGAGCCATCCTCGATGAATACCCCATCGCCCTTGACGGCGGTCGGATAGGCGGCCCGCGCATTGCGGTGAAAGACATGATCCATGATACAAACAAGGGCGCCGCGACGGCGCGCCCCTCCTCTTTACCGAACAGACGGCCAATATGACGCGCCCGGCGGCGCAGGTCCAGAGCCCAGGGAGTGGATTTGAGTAGTTACCACGGGCTGGCCGGGGGACCGAAAAACGCGGCGCCAGGCTTCCCGAGGGGCGGAGTCGGCCCGGCTGATGAAAAAGGCGCAGACAGGATGTAGTTTCAGGAATGCGCCGGGTTATGAAATGAGTAGTCGGGCGGGTTAGAATGAGTGAGAAACAGGCATGGAAAGAGTACCCGCGCCCGGCGGGCTTGGGGTTGGTTCGGTCCGGCCAAGCCAACCATCCGAACGGGGCGAACAGAAAAACCCCGACCCCGTTTTGCCTGAACACACCCCGCTTTAGCAAAGCGGGCCTGAAAAAGTCTGGTTGACCGGCGTCGGGCCGTCTGGCTTTAATTCAGTCGCAATCCGGCCACCCGTAATCCCCGTCCCCGGAATTCATGACCATCTACCCCTGATATCAAGGAGCGCTGACAATGACTCATTTCATGGCGGCGCGGAGGCGGCTTCAATGAACCGCCCCAGGATCGGTCTTGCGCTTGGAAGCGGCGCCGCGCGCGGAATGGCTCATATCGGCGCGATCCGGGCCCTTGCCGAGGTGGGCATCGAACCCGACATCATCTGCGGCAGTTCCATCGGCGCCCTCGTCGGCGCCTCCTATGCCATTGGAAATTTCGAAGCGCTGGAAGACTGGGTTCAAACGATTACATGGCGGGAAATCGTCAGTCTTCTCGATGTCAGGATTTCCGGCGGTGGCCTGGTTGATGGCGAACGGCTTACGAGGTTTCTTTCCGAGCTTTACGGGGACGTGGCGATCGAGGACTTCGCCAAGCCTTTCGTGGCGGTCGCCACGGATTTTTACTCGGGCCGGGAGATCTGGCTGAAGGAGGGATCATTGAATGAGGCCCTCCGCGCTTCCCTCGCGCTTCCCGGCCTGTTCAGTCCGGTCAAGGTTGGCGACCGGTGGCTCGTGGATGGGGGAATCGTCAATCCGGTTCCAGTGTCTCCTTGCAGGGCCCTGGGCGCGGAGATCGTCGTGGCGGTCAACCTGAACGGCGATTTGGTCCATAAGCAGCCAGCCGGGGGGCCGGAAAGCCGGATCGAAGCGGAGGGGCAGGACCAGCAACCGGAACTTCTGGAAAGACTGATGGGCGATATTCCGTCGGTCATCAGGGATGGCGCCAGCGCCATTGCCGAGCGGATCCTGGGGGCGGAAGCGGACAATCCCAAATATTTCGATGTCGTCTTCGGGTCGATCAACATCATGCAGGATCACATTACCAGGAGCCGCATGGCCGGGGACCCGCCCGACGTCATGCTGACCCCGCGATTGAGTGAGATCGGGTTGCTCGAGTTCAATCAAGCGGGTGCGGCGATCGAGGAAGGACACCGGTCCGTGATGCGGATGCTCCCCGCGTTGAAGGACGCCGTGGGTTTCGCCGCATAACACGGAGCAAGCGCGAGAACGCGCCCCGAGTGCATGCTCGCGAGAGCGCGCACCGAGCGCCGGCCCCGCCCCGATAGGCTTGGGGTTGGTTCGGTCCGGCCAAGCCAACCATCCGAACGCCCCCGACCCGAAGGGGAGGCAAGCGCGACCGCGCGCCCGAGCTTACGCGAGGAGCCTAGCGGGCGGACGCCCGCGCCCGGCGCTTGAGGGCGAAAAGAATAAGGAGACAGGGGGATGAAAGGGGGATGAGGGGATACGCCCGTGGCGGCGCGACGGGACCGGCGCCAGCCGGTTCAAGCCAAGCGGGCGGAGGCCCGCGCCCGCCGGGCGCGGGCTTGGCGCGGGCGCCGGTCGCCCCCGATAGACACAACCTACCCGCTTTGCCCCTACTCTTATCTCCGCTATGCTGCATCAAACGGGAGGCGGTAAGGTTTAATGAGCGAGCCGGGCTGGATACGGGAAGCGGAAACGGGCCGGCGGCTGGTTTTGTCGGCCGGCGGCGGCTGGACCGTGGCCGGGGCAGGGGCGCTGGAGAGGCTGGTGGCGGCGTTGAAGCCGGCCAAGGGCGAGGTTGCCTTCGATCTTTCGGAAATTTCAGCCCTGGATACGGCCGGGGTCTGGCTGTTGCGCCAGGCGGCGCGGCGTTACGGGGAGGCCGGCGCGACAGTTCCGCAAATTCGACCTGGCGCGATTTGATCCGGCGACTCACCAGATCCCGGGGATCAATCGATAGCGCGTTTCCCTGGCGTATTCCGGGTAGCCCGGTAGCTCCGCGTGCAAAGTCCGGTCCTCGAGCCAGGTGCGCAGAATCAGCAGCGCGACCGTGATCGCCGCCGGGATCAGCCCGAACCGCGA
>CBFDDT010000129.1:0-10810 GCA_965603635.1 uncultured bacterium
ATCCCGTATCGGAACATCGTAAGTGAACGCGCCAATGCCAACGGCCAGGGCGATTAAAACAATTATGGCGGTGGTTTTCATGGTGATTTACCCCTTTTCCCTGTTCCGTCTCTCCGGGCGGGGCGGCGGCCGGGAAGCCACCACCCCTAGGGAGAGAGATTGACCGGACACAATTTATTGTGGTCGCCCACAACATCATGTGTCAGTCGCCACAAGACAGTGCATATCTATGGGGGGTTGTCAATGGCTTCTGTCAGCAGCTACAATACACTCAGGGAATAAGGAGAGATGAAATGCGGACAGTAGATTACTACGCCGACGCGGCCCGTGATGCGCTGCAAATCACCTCAGATAGAGAGCTTTCGCGACGGCTAAACGTAAGCCCCGCAACGGTTAACCAGTGGCGCACGCGGCGCACCTGGCCGGCCGACGAAACCATGATCCGGCTGGCCGATCTGGCGGGCATTGATCCCACCGAAGCGCTCATGGATTTAAATCGTTGGCGCGCCACCTCGCCCACCGTCAGAAGCGTATATGACCGAATCGCGCATCGCCTCGCGGCGACGGCGGCCGGCCTGACGTTAGTGACATTAGCGACGTTAGGATCTCACACCGCCGAGGCCGGCGAGGCTGCAGTCTGTCCCACGGGAGAGCGCCTCTGTATATTATGGAAAATGAAGTGGGACAGGCTGCGGCGGTTCCTGAAACGAATTGGCGCGGCACCCCTGCAGCGCGCCATGCTGGCGGCATTCGCGCTTGTCTCCCCGCGCGTTGCCGCCAGCGCTTTTAACTCACCATTAGCAACCTAAACAATAATATGATGGGGGTTGCAAAAATGGTCAATAATGATCGACACGAAAACGCTTATAGCCGGGCTTTCGCCCGTGGACCTCCACAAGCTGGCGGATCAATATCTCGAAGTCTCTAACGACTTGCGGGCCGCTGCCGTTTCAAAAGCAGCGGCCCTTTTTCGTGAAAACGCGAGCATCGAGCATCGCCGGAAGCTAGAAAATATCCCCTACCTGGTCGCCGGATACCAGGCCGGCGGCATGACCACCGAGGCGGCGATCCGCGCGGCCGCCGCCGCCGCCGGTGTCGAAACAGAAACCGTCCTGGCCTGGTTGCGCCGTGAACGGCAAGAGATAGACCAGGGGCAACGCCAGGCGGCAAAGGCCCGCGTCCTGGCCCTGGCCGCCGAGGGTCATGGCGTTCGGGCAATCGCTGAAAAACTTCATATCCCGCGTTCCTCAGTTGGCCGGATCGTTAAAAGCCAAGGGCCTTCATTATCGCACCGACCAGGCCCCGGCCTCGCTTGCGCGGCCGAGAGACCCGAACCGGATATTCGGTCCTGGGCCGCCGAGTAACCGACTTGTCCCGAAACCGCTTATCGGCCGGCGGCAAGCGCATCAGTTTAACGCCAGGCTCAACCGGGTTTGTAATCACCGCGCCGCCGGCCAGGGCGGAACGCCGCAAGCGCTCGCGCCGCATTATCCCGACCCTCCCTTGATCGCGGCCCGCAGGGCCATAAGGCCGGCCCCTTCGGCAAGCTGGGGAAGCTGGGCCATAAGGTCCATCGCGCCCAGGTCGCCCACCGCGTATTTAGCGAAAGCGTCGAGGATCAGCAGGAAGCCGAAAATATAGGTGCGATAACCGGCCGCAAATCCGCCACCGAGCACGAAGGGGATCAATTTAAAAAGGTTCATTTTCGTTTTCTCCGGTTCTGCCACTTGCCCCAGGCCCAGCGCATCGCGCGCCAGACTGGCACAAGCGGAATGATGATACGATCCGGCGGCCAGCGCATCAGCCCCGCCCCGCCTTTAACTCCGCGATTTCATCCGCGTGCGCGTCCTGTGTCGAGGCCAGCCGCCCCAGGCGGTAAAAGACGCCGGTCAACAAGCCGACTTGCGCCATTTGCCCCACGACCAGGGCAACCGCGACGATAGGGCCAAGGGCATCCATCAGATCACCCCTTACGAACCATGAAATAGACGGCCACGGCCGCGCCGATCCAGAAAAGGCCCCGGTTTCTCGTTTGCCTTTTGGCCGGCTCAAATATGTCTAGGGTCATGTCAGATCACCTTGAAGGCTTTAGCGCCGATGTAGATCACGCCGGCACCGGCCGCCCATTTAACGGCGCTGGACAGTTCGGCCGTGCCCTTGCCGCCGACATAACCGACGAACAGGCCAACGCCGGCCGCTAGAAGGTAAGGCATGGCCTAGCGCCGCTTGCGGCCGCGCCGCTTTTTGCCGGCCTTGACCACCGAACCGCCTTTCGAGAGGCGGTATCCCTTTTTGATCCGGCCCGAGGCCGTGCGTCCTTTTGCCTTCATGGTCTTAACTCCTATCCGATTGAAACGCCGCCCGTGTAGTAGGGCCTGACCTGTTCTTCGGCGATCTGGTATTTCGCCCAATGGTTCACGGTGTCGCTGGAAGTCGGGCCATACCGCGGGCCGCCGTTATAGGCGCGGATAACCCACTCGTCGGTTTTTTCCTGGCTGGTGCTGTACCAGTAAATATCCTGCAAGGCCGCCGCGCCGTAATAGATCGAGGCGCGCGGATCGAACAGGATTTTAGCCGGGCTTTCGGAGACGCGCCGCGTATCGGTCGCCGGATAGTCCAGGTTCAGAGGGGCCGGCCTTGGGTGCATGTTGAAACCAAGATTATCGTGCAGCACCCGCGCGGTCCTGGTTAGCGTTTGGGTCATGCCAACGGAAAAATCCTCTATGCGAGGTTCCGGCCGGATCGCGAACGGCTTACGGCTGCTCTCGATTTCAATCACGGTGCCCAACATCAGCGGCGTCACGTTCGGGAAATTGTCGCTCGCCAGGGTCCAGCGTACAATCTCACTGGTTTCCTGCAAGGAAAGCTGGCCGGCGGAGAGCGCGCCCAGGCTGGACGGGAACGCCAGGACTTTCTTACTGGCAAGGTAGGCCAGGCCGATAAGGGCCGTGCCCAGGATCGCCTTATTCATCTTGTTCATGCCGGTTTCCTCGCGTCGATTTCTGCCTGGGTAATCTGGCCTTTGTTCAAAAACAAATCCGTTAATTCGGCGGGAGAAAGCGCGTTCTCCGCCTTGGCCTGGTCGGCCGCCCGCGCCGCCACCGCCGCCGGATCGTTCCAAGCGTCGTCGTCGGCCTGGCGTGTCGCGATTTCTTCGGGCGACATATCCACAAGCTTGCCATTCAGGTATTTTTTCATGGCCTGATCACTCCATAAATGCGGAATGTTCCCGCCGTGATGTTGTAGCCCGGCACGATAAATTGCAGCCCGTCCAGCGCGCCGAACGAATAATCCCAGCCGCCGATGGGCGCGTATAGGGCCGGCAAGCCGCTGGCGCTGACGCCCGCAGCGGCGCTACCGGTCAAGACAAGACCAGGATCGGGCCGCAGGATGAAGTTTCCATCGGCCCGTCCGGTCGTTCCCTTGTAGACCTCCGAAAGCTGGATTTCCGAGTTCGACCCGACGTAGTCCGACGCGCCGGATTTGAACGTCGCGCCCGCGTCATTGGAAAAACGGCAATTCAGGACGGAGCCGCTGGGCGGGCTGGTCGAGTCGCTGTGGCTCACTTCCTTGAAGGTGCAGAAATATTTATCGTACGCGGTCCAATCCACGTTCGTTGTAATATCCACCGACGCCACGGCCGAACCCACAACGGTTTCATGCAGCGGGACAAGGCCCGGCGTTACAGGTATGAAAACCCTGCTGCCCATTAGTCGCGAACCTCAGTAAACGACACGTTGCCGCCAGGCGTCGAAAAGCCATAGACAGCCGCGCCGGTCGCCAGGGTCAGGACCGCGCCGTTCGCGATCTCCACGCCGCGCGCGGCGGCCACATCGGCGTCACCCACGCGGATAGCCGCGCCGGTATTGTTGTGAATGATGATTTCACGCCTGGCAGTGCTGGCGGCCGCGATCAATGTGGCCGCCGCCGCGCCTAGCGTCACGTCCGCCGCCGTTACCAGGTTCGCGGAATTTGCCAGGGAAACGGCCGCCGTCAGGGTCAGGCGCGCATCCTCGAAATCGCCATAACCGACAATAAACGAAATCACGTTCGCGCCGCCGCTGGTATCCTTGACGCGCAAGGATTTGAACTTTGTTCCGGCCGGGGACCGCACCTTGAGGCCCGCCGCGAAGTCGGTATAAGGGTTGTCGTCCAATCGCACCTGGAAAGCGCCCGTGGCGTCCAGCACCGCGACATAATCCCCGTCGATTGCGTAATACTCCTCGCCATTTGCGGCGAGGGCATAGCTGTATAGGCGCAAGGCTGGCTGATTTCCCATTGTCTACCTTTTCAGTATGAAAAACGCGGCCAGGCCGGCCGCCGCCAGGATCATAACCGTCTGCATGGTCTGGCCGTCGCCGGCCACGGCCTCGCGCGCGGCGATGCCCTGCTCTTGTGTCATTCGCAAAATGTCCGCGATGCCGCCTTCGGGCGCGGACCATCCGCCGGTTTCGGTATCGGGCAAAAGGCCCTGTTGCAGATGTACTGTGCTGCCATCCTCGACACGAATAACCGTTGACGCGCCATCGGCGGCAATGCGGTTATCGAATTGCTCCGATTTGCTGGTTGAAGTGGTGGATCGGCCAAGCGTCCAGCCCATGTTACCGCCCTCCCCTGAAAATCACCGCCAGGGCAATCGCGCCAACGGCCGCCAGTGCGATCAATGGCGTCGTGTTGTTGGAAAGGCCAGACGACGACGACGATTTGAAGTTGAAAGCGCTGGTAAAAAGCTGGTCGCCGGTTTCCGATTCCGCCGACATATCGCCGGCATCGTACATGGACGCGCCGCCGCCGCCGCCGCCGCCCTGGGCAGAGGCACCCGCCGCCGCAAGGCTTAAGGGGTCCATGCCGGGCCTACTTCAAAAACTTCGGCACGAACATGAACAACAGGACGCCGCCCGCGATCCAGGGCAGGAACGGCTGGACCTGGGCAAGCGCGCCAGGCCCGGACGGCGCAACCGGCTGCGCGGTCGCCGTTGTCTGAATTTCCGCAAGCTGCACGGCCCGCTCCTGGTCTAGTTCGCTTTGGAAGTTGTCGTAATCGACCCATTCCGCCGCGATCTGTTTGGACTCGCTCCAAACCGTCGATAGCCAATCCATGGATTGCCCCTTTTTTTGCGGCCTGGGCTTAGTCGCGGAGGCCGAAAGTTTCGGTTACCAGGTCGAACGCGCCGGCCGCCGCCATGTCCAGGTCAAGGCGCATGTCCTTCACCTTCATGCCGTTGCCGCCAACCATCGGGCGCGCATGCGCGATCCGGCCAGTCGAGGCGAAATCCAGCACCGTCCAGTCAGCATTCTGCACGAAACCCTGATCGGCATAGAGTTGCGCCAGGTCGAGGCGCGAGACGCCATCGAACCAATCCTCGCCATCAATGGTGAGGTCGATGGCGTCGATATCGGTACTGTCGAAGTGCATGGCGAAATAGCTGTCGTTTTTCGGCAGGTCATGGGCGTTGTAAACGCCAATCGCCGAGGGTTGCAGCACATAGCGCTTATGCTTGACAATTGGCCCCATGGGGACCGGGCGCCCGGTTTTATCGACGGGGCTTTCCTCGCGATCCGCCAGGGCCACAAGGGTCGGGCCGGCGGCGGCCGCGTTAATATCAACCTCGATTTGAAAGGTCTCCACATCGCCCATATGCCAGGCGAGCAAATCCTCGCCCTGGACCGAACGGCGCCAGGGTTCCGAAAAGTAGATCGGCAAGGGCATTTGAACGCCGGCCGCGCCGCCGGGAATAGGCGCAATTCCATGGTAGGAATTGATATCGAAAAGCTGGCGCGCCGAAAGGGTACGCTGCACCTTGCCATTGACCTTCAGGCGGATTTCATCAATCTCAGCCTCGACGTTGGCCTGTGTCGCCAGGCCGGCCGTCGCCGTCAGGTATTTAATGACGATGGCGTGATAAGTGCCAACGGTCGGAACATTGATAACCGCCGTCTGGCCGGCCGCGACGGCCTGGAATGACGGCAGAGTGAGACGCTTGCGAGCCATGCTCTAAATCCTCTGTGTTTCAGGGTTGAATTTCAGAGGCCCTTAGAGGCCCTGGAAAGTCTCGGTCCATTCGGCGAACGGCTGAATGTCGTTGGCCCTGGCCCAATGCAGGAAGGCCACGGCACCAATGAAACCGATGCCGGCAATGGCCGCCCCGGTAGCTGCTGTCTTGATATTCGGCATGGTCACGCCTCGTTGTTGCTGGTTAAGAATTTCGAGAGCGCGGGTTTGACGGCAAATTCCCAGGCCGCCAGGGTTGCCAGGCCGATAAGAATGCTTTTTGTCATACCGGTCATAAAAAAAGGCCCCGCGTTCAGTACGGGGCCAAGGGTGGGGGTAAGTAATGGGAAAGAGCAAATCCTATATAGATATATTATATATATAGGAAAAAGCAGGAATTACCGTAAAACCGTCTTTTTTATCCCCTGAAACAATCCGTTCTCTATATATATATATTGGTGCGCGACCAGGCCGCCGAGTTGGTCTTTTCTTTCGCGGCCGATCTCCTGAATGACCCAATCACGCGACGGGCCGGCCGTCATGGCGAACACATAGAGGTATTCGATTTGCTCTCGGAAGGTCGCGGCGATGTTCGCGGGCTTCTGTGTGAGGCCGATCACCTCAATGCCTACATGCCGCCCCTGGTTAACGATCCTGGGCATGCCGTCCAGATCGGCCGGCAAGGCATAGGTCGGATAACTGAGGCTCATCTCATCGACAACCAGACACAGCTTGCGCGAATCCTGGCTAAGTTCATAGGGCCGCTGGATCGCCCAAAGGGCAGAGCATACCGCGTGCAGTTCCGCCGGTTCCTGGCCCGCCTTGGGGACATAGGCCACCTTGAAGCCGCTTTGCCAGCCCGCGCGGATCGCGTCGACCATCGCCGGCAGGGTTTCAACCTGGGTCGCGCCGATTTCGGCCGCATACTCGCGCCTGGGATCGAACACAACCAGGGCCGACTTGGACGCGATCAACTGTTTGACCATCGTTGTTTTGCCCGATCCGCGGCGGCCGATTACCAGGCTAAGGGCCGCGTCTTTTTGAAACCTGATGTTCGGGCTATTCATGCCGCTTTCGCCGTCTGGCCGATCACCTGGCCGTCCTCCGGGTCGGGTCCAGGGTCCACAACGGGTTGATTGACCGGCTTGGGCGGTTCCGGCGCGGCCGCCGGTTTGGGCGGTTCGGCGGCGGCCTGGCGCGCCCTGCCCCGCTCGATAAGTTCCGCGCGCACCATCTTGCCCTTGCCCGCGAAAAACAGGCCGATCACAAAGGCCCGCTGCACGTATTCATTCTCGGGCGCGAGTATCCATCGCAACCAGGCCACTTCCAGACAGGTCTTGTAGATCGCATCGGCCGCCGCCCGGGCCTGGGCATCGTCGGCGGCGATCGGCAGAGTTTCCAGGGGCGGCTTGATCGCCATATTGGGCAGATCGAACAAGAACCGGAACGCGGTAAAGAAATCGTCCTGGGACATTACGAATCCGGCCTCGCCATCCCCGGCGGGGCCAGCTGCGCCTGAAGCATCGCCGGGACCGGCGCCGGTAAATTGCAGGACGTTATCCCAATCGGGTTCAGACCTGGCAGAATCCGAGGTCGGTCCCTCCCCCGTCGCCGTCGCCGTCGCCGGCATCATCGCCGGTTCCGGTGGTGTCGGCCGACTGCTCGACGGGTTCGGGCTGGCCGCCGGGTTCGCCTTCGGGCTGCACGGTTGAAACTGTATCGGTTTGACTGTCTGTAGCATTCTCGGTTTCCTCTTTCGGATCGGTCGCGGCCATGGCGGCCGCCTTCATATTGTTGGACGGGCCGGCACCGACGAAGCAGCGGGTCATGCAGCCTTGCCCGTTCGGATCGGCGCGGCCGTCGCACATGAAATACAGGTTGCCGTTCTTCTTTTTGTTGGTCGTACAGGCCACCTGGGCTTGGCAAAACGGGCAGGCGATATGCCCGACGATGGATCCCGGCTCAAAACTCATACCGGCATCCTACGCGGCCGGCCACGAACGCGGCGCAAGCGGGTTTCCGGTTCGGCCGGCGGATCGGCCGGCGCAACGCCCCGCACCGCCCCGCCCAGGTATGCCGCCAGCGTGTCCGCAACATCGGCGCGGATATTGGAAAAGCGGCCGCTCTCAATGTTGCGGAGATAAAGCTCTCCGATGCCCAGGCGATCCGCTAATTCATGGTGGGACATTCTGGCCGCTTCGCGGGCCGCGCGGATCGCCGCGCCGTCCACTGATTTTCTCTGTTTGGTCAAGTTTTCACTCCTCGGTTTAGTCGCGCCACCTCGGCTTCAAGGCCCGCGATCCGGTTATGCAGACGGCCGAAGCGGTCCTGCTGGTTTTCGATTGTGACGCGCTGTTCGGAGAGTTGGCGATCATAAGCCGTGAACAACGCACCGGCCTGGCATAGCGCCTGTTCGGCCAGGGTCATTTTGCCCAGGCCCATCGGCGCGGTGGTAATTTTGCCAATGGTCGCCATTAGGTCGGTAATGGTGATTTGGTCAGGCATCGGGGGGTTTTCCTTTCGGTGAGCCTCGGGCTGTAAATCCGAATTCCTCTAGCGCGGCCGCCTCGCCTATCTCCATCTCGCGACGGATAAGGCAAATGCCCATTTCTTCGGTTAGAAGGCCGCTGTTGAGCGCGCGTACTATCGCCGTATCCGGTGGGCCTCGAGGTCGCTCGGCCTTGGATTTCAGACACTTCACCCCTTGCCGAGCAAGGGCCTTTGCCGCGCCCTGGATGTCAGCGGGGACCATGGCTCCCCCTGCCCCCGCTACGGGGGGAGGGGGCCGGGGGGTCGGGGGGGCGGCCGCCGGGCCGCCGCTGCGTTCTCTTGGCTTCCTGGCGGCCCTGGGCCGCCGCCTGGGCGACTTGCCGGCGTTAGCCGGCTCCGCAACGTCCCCCTTGGGGGGGACTACAGGGGGGAGATTGTTACCTGGTAAGGTTTGTGTGCCACCCGTGGTACAGGATTGTGTACCATCTGTGGTACAGGACGTAGGCACCGTGAGAAAATATCGGCATGAGCGGTAGCCGGATCGGCCGGCGCGTACCAGGTAGCCGAATTCCTCCAGCCTGGTAATCGCGCGGTTCACATGAGGCCGCTGCATCTCCAAATCTCGCGCTATGCGCCCCTGGGAAGGCCAGCAGTGCCCTTTAGGGTCGGTGTAGTCCTCCAGGGCCAGCAGAACGCGCAAGTCGGTGCCCCTGAGTCTCCTATCCGCATATGCGGCCTGGGGAATGCGATACCTCATCGCGCCAGACCTTGCGATTGCGGCGATTGATGCCCATATATTACTTTATGTACGGGAAGAAACCCATTGCCCTCGGTGTGACGCTCACCCTGGTCGGCGCGATCAATTTGCCGGCTTACACGGATGGCGAGGTCTGCGAGGCAGACTGGCCTTATCGCAACCAGACCTGTGACGCGCCCGGCGTGATCGCCGTCTCGACCAGCACTTGGGGCGATACGCTCTTGGTTGTCGACAACGTTTCCGGCGAGTTGCGCGAGGCGTCGACCCCGGCGGTAAAATTCCGCGAGTACATGGCGTCCAAATTCCCCCCCGCAAAACGTCCAACTTAGGTCCGTAAAACCGACCGCCAGCAGAAGACAGCGCGGCCGGATCATGCGTGTGCCCCCTCGCCTTCCCTGGCGATGCCCGAATCGGGCCGCGCCGGTTCCGGCGATGCGTGATCGATCACCGCCGTTTCCAGCGAGACCAGGGCGGAGAGGATCGCGCGGCGTTCCAGATCGGGCATGGCCGCGAAGTTGGAAACCGCCCGCGCCACCTTTTTGCGGATGCGCTCGCGCTCGCGGAAACCGTCGCCCAAATATCGGTAGTCATGCAGGGTGGTTGGTTGCGGAAAATTGCACCACAGACATTCGAGCCTGGGGCCGCCCCTGGTCGGGGCCATGTAATCGACGCGCCGCCAGTCGGCCAGATCGGCCCGGTACATGAGATTGTCATAACCGGACAGCATCACCATGCAGTCCAGGCCCTTGACGGCCGCCAACAGGCGCGCATGGTCCGCGTCGGTCATTTCATGTGAGTAGATGCGTTTCCGGGTCCGGGTGGACCACATATAGGGCGGGTCGCAGTAAACCAGATCATCGGGGCCGCCCTGGAAATTCTGCAACATCGCGATGCCGCAAGTTTCATGCGCCTGGACCGTGAGGCCGCGCCGGCGGGCCTCATCACAAATGGCGGTAAGGGATTCGCCGTCCAGGTCCGCGATATGGGTTTCTTCGGCCGCCCGCTTGGCCAGCAGGATCGCGCCGCCGCCCACGAAAGGCTCCACATAGCGGCGATGCGGCGGCATCTGATTAATTATTGCCTGGAAAACACCCGCGCCGTTTTTTCCGCCTGGGTAGGTCACTTTGTAAAGCCCGTGCTGTCGGCCACGCCCTCTAGCTCGCCCAGGACACGACACAATGATTTGAGCGTGTCGGGATGTTCGGCCGGATCAATCAGGCCGGTTGCTTCGCGCATGATCGCCCTGGCGACCGTCAGAAGCGGGCCGAAATGCACTAGCTTTTCGTTCAGGGAGCGAGTGGCCAGGCAATCCGCCTGAAACTCACCGCACCATTGATCCGGCGCGACGTGCGGAAACTTGGAAAGGCCCGTATCGCCTCGGTCGAATACCTGCGGCGGATGGCGGCGGCAAAGGAACATTCCCGGCGCTGCCGCCGCGCACGCAAACCGGCAATCCTCGCAGCGCGGCCCGCTCATAACATCAGCACCGCGACGGCCAGGGAGATCGCGGCGCATTCGCCGATCACAAAGGTCCAACCGAAGAACGCCCCCAACGGCCTCGGTATTTCGGG
>CBFDDT010000130.1:0-10796 GCA_965603635.1 uncultured bacterium
TGTCTATCTCCTGTAATGTTCCAAGGGGTCGGTAATTCAATGACCCTTTAACGGGGCGGCAGACGGGATTCCGTCGGAGAAAAAAAATCAAATGCCGGATTTTTCATATCCGCCCGGTTTTCCCTCCATTAAGGTCGGGGGCATGCTGCTGACCGGCTTCGAACCCTATGGCGGACATGCGATCAATCCATCGTCCGAAATCGTGCGCGCTCTCGACGGCGCGACGATCGCGGCGGCGCGTGTCACCGCCCGCGTTCTGCCCGTGGTCAATGCGGGAATGGCCGAAAGGATCGAGGCGCTGATCGGCGAGACATCGCCGCGCGCCGTGATCTGCCTGGGGCTGGACCCCGGCGAGTGGGCGATCCGGCTGGAACGGGTTGCCGCCAACGCCCTCGATTTCGAGATCGCGGACAATGCAGGCGAAGTTTTGCAAGGACCGGTGACGGAGGGCGGCGCCGACGCATTGCAAGGCACGCTGCCCCTGGAAGAGATCGAAGCCCGGCTGCGGGCCGGGAACATACCCGTGCGCGGCTCCGACGATGCCGGGCGCTATCTGTGCAACGCCGCAATGTATCATGCGCTGTCGGCAACCGCCCGCCGCGACCCGCCGCCGCCCTGTGGCTTCATTCACCTGCCCTTTCTGCCGGAACAGGCCGGAGACGACGCCTCGCTGCCGCTGGAAACCATGATCGAGGCGATCCGGATCGCCATCGAGACCACCCTGGAAAGCTGTTAGATCAGCCGCCGCAGTTCGGTTTTCAGCACTTTCCCGTAATTGTTTTTGGGCAGAACATCGAGAAAACGGTATTCCTTTGGCCGCTTGAAGCGGGCGATGCGGGCGAGGCAGAGATTGTCGAGTTCCGCTTCGTCGACCTCGCCGCCAGGCTTGGCGACCACGAAGGCCAGCACACTTTCGCCCCAGTCGGGGTCGGGTTTGCCGATGACCGAGACTTCGCCGACACCCGGATGTTCGAGCAGCACTTCCTCGACCTCGCGCGGATAGATGTTGGTTCCGCCGGAAATGATGACGTCCTTGCCGCGGTCCATCAGCGTCAGATAGCCGCCCTCGTCGAAGGCGCCGATATCGCCGGTATGCAGCCAGCCGCCGCGCAGGGTCTCGGCGGTGGCCTCCTCGTCGTTCCAGTAGCCGCGCATGACGGAATCGCCGCGCACCAGGATTTCGCCCGCCTCGCCCGGCGGCAGCGGGCTATCATCGCCGTCCACCACCCGCACATCGACAATGCCGAACGGCATGCCGACCGAGGCCAGCCTTTCCTCGAACCGCGCTTCGCCCGCCCGGGGGAAGCGGTGTTTCGCCAGCGAGGTGATGGTCATGGGGCTTTCGCCCTGGCCGTAGATCTGGGCCAGCCGGTCGCCCAGCGCATCGATGGCGCGCTTGCAGTCCTCGACATACATCGGCCCGCCGCCATAGACGATGGTCTTCAGGCCCGTAAGGTCGGGGGCGGCGGTTTTGGCTGCCGCGACCAGCCGATGAACCATGGTTGGGGCGGCGAACATGGCTATGCCCCGGTGGGCGGCGAACAGACGGAACATCTCGTCGGGATCAAAACCGCCAGACTGGGGAATGACCTGAAGCGCGCCGGCCGCCACATGCGGAACCATGTAGATGCCCGAACCATGCGACATCGGCGCCGCATGCAGGATGGCGTCGCCGGGTGCGATGGCGTCCACGTCGGCGAAATATCCCCAATTCATGGCGAAGAGGTTGCGGTGGGTCAGCATCGCCCCCTTGGGCCGCCCCGTGGTGCCGCTGGTGTAGAACAGCCAGGCGACATCGTCGGGATCGACGGGGGCGACACCCATGCCGTCGCCATCGCCCAGCCGCCGCCATTCCGCGCCGCCGATCTCGATAACGGCCCGTGAGCCGGTCAACCCGCCCAGTGTGGGGGCCAGATCAGATGTCGTGAAACAGGCGCGAGCGCCGCTGTGATCGAGGATATACTGGAATTCGGCCGCCGCCAGCTTGGCGTTGACCGGCACGGCAACCAGCCCCGCATGCCAGCAGGCGAACATCAACTCGGCATATTCCGGGCAATTCTTCATCACCAGCGCCACCCGGTCACCGGGCGACAGTCCCAGCCGTCCGCGCAAATTGGCGGCCAGCACGGCCACGCGGCAGGCCAAGGACCGATAATTGCAAACGATCCGCTCGCCCAGCGCCAGCGCCGGGCGGTCGGCGAAGCTACGCCCTGCGCGGTCCAGTAACGAAGCCAGATTCATGATTCCTCCCAAGAGGCGGGATCATTGCCGCGCCGAACCGGGGCCGTCAATGGGGCTCCGCCAAATAACAGCGGCCCTGGATGGAAGATTAGTGGCGGACGACGACCGGGTCACCGTTATTCCAATCGACAAAGGGTCCCAGCAGCGACGGCCCGCCAGTAACAAGCATCATCAGGACGCCAATCCCGAACATGATCGCCAGGCCCTTTTCACTCGTTTCGGAATCACCTTGGAAGAACCAATGCGCGCTGTAGATCACGAGAAGGAAGCCGACACCGGAAATAACGGTATTGATAAGTGGCATTGCAGAATTGCGGGCGCGCCAACGCCCACCCTGATGTCATTCAACCATCTCGGGTAGACTACGCCCTGGATTTTTCGGAAAGGTTAATAGCAGCGGCGGGCCGCACGCTTTCGCGTATCGTTGGCGTGAATGTTGTGCATGATCGTAAACAGCCAGGCCCGCGTGTTACCGTCCTCGTTCCACAAATGCTGGCGCGACAGCGCCCGCTCCAGGCAATCCTGGACCAGATCGTCCGCCTGTTCGGCATTACGCGTCAACGCCCGCGCGTAACGCCGCAGGTTTGGACTCCACCGATCAAGCTGTTACAGGAAACTGTCCAATCGACCGCCTCTCCCATCTGTCGCACTCAATGAAATATACAGCGCAATCGGCTGATTATTCCCTATCCATTTTCTGCATATCGGCCATGGAAATTTTTCATTTCCCGGCCGCGCCAATGTGGTGCATAAGCGATTCATTCCTTTAAGCCATTTTTGGGGAGACAGGCCCATGTATTCGGCACTTATGGCGGCATGGGCATTGCTGCTGGGCATGGCACTGATCATGCTGGGAAACGGGCTGCAGGGAACGCTGCTGGGCCTGCGCGCCACGATGGAGGGGTTTCCCACCGCCGTAACCGGTTTCGTCATGACCGGTTATTTCATCGGCTTCCTGATTGGTTCGACGATCGCGCCCAAAATTGTGCAGCGCGTCGGCCATATCAGGGTCTTCGCCGCGCTGGCCTCGCTGGCTTCGGCATCGGCGCTGGTGCATGCGGTGTTCATCGATCCCTGGACCTGGGGGGTTATGCGCGTCGTGACCGGCTTTTCCTATGCCGGGCTTTACGTAGTGGCGGAAAGCTGGCTGAACGACCGCGCGACCAACGAGACCCGCGGTCAGATTCTATCGATCTACATGGTTGTGAGCTTCGGCGGCATGACCGCGGGGCAGCTCCTGCTAAACATTGCCGATCCGGGCGGTGTCGTCCTTTTTGTGCTGATTTCGGTGCTGGTGTCGCTGGCCCTGGTGCCGATCTCGCTGACAGCGGCGTCGGCGCCGACATTCGATGAGCTCTCGCCGGTCGGTCTCCGGCAACTATACAGCGTCTCGCCGCTCGGCGTCGTGGGCGGCCTCGGCACCGGCCTGGCCAACGGCACCATTTTCGGAATGGGCGCCGTATACGGAACGGTCGCCGGCATGACGAATGCCGAGATTTCGCTGTTCATGGGCCTTATCCTGCTCGGCGGAATGTTGCTGCAATGGCCGGTGGGCCGGATTTCCGACATGCTGGACCGGCGCAAAGTGATCCTGGGCGTTACCGTGCTGGCGATGCTGGCCGCACTGATCGCGGGAACAACGCCTGGGCTGCCGATCTGGATGCTGCTGATCTTGGCGTTCCTGTTTGGCGGCATGAGCCTGCCGATGTATTCGCTCTGCGCCGCCCATCTAAACGATTATCTGGACCCCAAACAGATGGTCGCGGCCAGCAGCGGCTTCGTGCTGGTCAGCGGCCTGGGAGCCATTTTGGGCCCCACCAGCGCGTCCGTGGCGATGCATTTTGCCGGCGCCAGCGGGTTTTTCCTGTGGTTGGCGCTGATCAACTGTTGCATAGGCCTGTTTGCCCTGTGGCGCATGACGCGCCGCGCCGCCACGCCGCTGGAAGATCAGGGACTCTTCGTATCCATGCCGCCACGCGCATCGCCCGTGGCGGTGACCCTGAACCCGGAAACACCGGAGGATGCAGCCGACTGGGAGGAAATACCGCCGGATTTCGATCCGATGGAACCAGAGCCGGAATAAAGTGACTAATTGACGTATCTCAATGCCGGACCGGCCTAAACACGCCACGCTTGGGCGAATTATTTAAGCGGCGGAGAGCAATGCGATGCCCGATATCAATACCGACAAGGTCTGCTTCCTGATCGTCAAGGCCCGTGAGTTCGACGTGAAGACCGGCGTCGAGGAACCCGACCCCGACAGCGGGGCCGCCGATTCCGAAACCGGGGATACGCCGCGGGACTTCGTGGAAGACCCCACCCTTCAGGAAATCAAGCTGTTCGTCGAAGAGTTGAACGAAGACGAGCAGATCGACCTGGTCGCGCTGATGTGGCTGGGCCGCGGGGATTACGACACATCGGAATGGGAAGACGCACGCACCGAGGCGATCCGGGCCCGCGACGAACATGGCCATACCGCCGAATATCTTCTGGGCGCACCCTTGCTTGGCGATTATCTGGAGGAGGCCCTCAGCCAGTTCGGGGAGTCCTGCAAGGACGTCGAATTGAGCCATCTGTGACCCGGCAACGGGCCTGACGCGAGGCCGCGCCCTGGCGTGCAACCCTTGATACAGCGACGGATTGCCACGCCGGAATCAGCCTCATGATGCGGAACTGTTAACCTTTTTTGGGTATCCTCGTGGCCTCGCGCTGCCCTCACTGGCGGCGGGAATGGGTTAGCGGGTGCGTATGCACCTCAAGCTTTCCCGAAAATTACAAGGGGCTGAGAGTGGCAGAGTCGCGGGACGGAACCCTGACGCCGCAAGACGAAGAACAACTCAGGCAGCGGCTTCGTGAGCTGGAAGCCGAGGCCGGGCGGCTGCGCGCCGCGCTACAGCGAATCGCGACTGATAGCACTCACGATCAATCGCGTGAATCCGCTCTACACCGTGAAGACAGAGCCGATACACCGGCTCTGGGCGAGGCAAGCCCGCCGCCCGGGCCAAGTGATGCCATAACCCGCGGGGATTTCCGACAGCCCAGATCGCTGGCGAATCAATACAAGCAGATCGCCGAAATTCTGGACGCCTCGGCGGACGCCATCATCAGCATCGACAATCGCGGCATGGTCCGCCGGTTCAATCGCGGCGCCGAGGCGGTGTTCGGCTATCGTTCCAGCGAAATCATCGGCCGGCCGCTCGACATCCTGATACCCGAGCGTTTCCGTAAAGGTCACCGGGGCCATATGGCGAAATTCGACAGGGCCACGGAAACCAGCCGGCTAATGAACGAGCGCGGCGAGATTTACGGACTGCGCAAGGACGGCGACGAATTCCCGGCCGAGGCGTCCATCGTCAGACTGGAGGGTGACGGAAGGCCTGTTTTCACCGTCATCATGCGCGACGTCACCGAACGAAAAGAAGCCGACGCGGCGCTGAGGGAACGCGAGGCCCAATTGCGCCAGGCCCAGAAAATGGCGCGCATTGGCACCATCGTGTGGGACGAATCCACGGATAGTTGCGAATATTGCTCGGACGAGTTGGCGGCGCTGCTGGGAATGACCACGGACAGGTTCATTGAGTTGACCACGGGCTCCAATCAACTGATACACCAGGTCCATCCGGATGACCGGGAGAACTATGAAAGGGTGATCGAGAAGGCGCGGAAAACAGGCAAACCGTACGATATAGAATATCAATGGCTGCGGGACGACGGCGAACTCATCCATCTGCGCGAGATGGGCGAGCCGGAAATGGACAAGGACGGACAGATTGTTCGCACGTTCGGCACGGTTCAGGACATAACCCATATCCGCCAGGCCGAAGAAACCCTGCGCCAGAGTGAAAGCCAGTTAAGACAGGCGCAAAGGCTGGCGCGGATGGGCACGTATGTCTGGGATGAAGTGACGGGGCTTTGCATCGATTGCTCCGACGAATTGGCGGCGCTTTTCGGGATGTCGGCCGCACAATTTATCGCCGAGCGCGGAACGGAGAAAAAATTCGCGGTATTCGTACATGCCGACGACCGGGCCCGGCTGGAGAAAACCGTCAGCGAGGGCTTGGCGGACGCGTCACCTTACGAGGCAGAATACAGAGTCTATGACGCCGAGGGCGAAATACGGCATTTCAGGGAAATCATCGAACCCATTATCGACGAAAACGGCCGACAAGCCCGCACCTTCGGCTCGGTGCAGGACATCACCCATCTGCGTCAGGCCGAAACGGCGCTGCGCCAGAGCGAACTGCAACTGCGCACCATCACGGACAACCTCCCCGCCTTCATCTCATACTCTGACAAGGATACGCGACTGCGGTTCGCGAACAAAACGGTCGAGGAATGGTATGGCAACCGCAAGGAAAATCTCATCGGCAAGAGTGCGATCGAGCTGCTTGGCGAGGTGAGATATGAGCGGATAAAGCACCGAATCACAGAGGTTCTTTCGGGAAAACCCACCAGGAACGAAGAGAACAGAACCTTCCCCGACGGCGTCACACGCTATGTCGATAGCATCAATGTTCCGGACTTCGACATCGATGGCGAGGTGCGGGGCTGGTTCACACTGTTTACCGATATCACCGAGCGCAAGGCAGCCGAGGAAGCGTTGCGCCAGAGCGAGGAACAACTGCGCGCCATCACCGATAATATCCCCGCTTTCATGGTATATCTGGACAAGGACCTTCGCTACCAATTCGCAAACCGGCGGGCGGAGGAGTGGTATGGCCGCCCCGCGGCGGAGATCGTGGATAGACACGCCCGGGACGTGATTGGCGAAGAGGCTTTTGAGATCCTGCGGCCCAGGTACGAGGCCGTGCTGACGGGCAAGAGCGTGCGATTCGAGGAAATTCGACTCTTCCCGGGCAGGTCAGAGCGCAGTCTCGATATATCCTATATTCCGGATTTCGGCGAAGACGGACAGGTACGCGGATTTTTCGCATTACTCCTGGATATCACCGAACGCCGGCAAGCCGAGAACGCCCTGCGCCAGACCATGCGGTCCGGCGACCTATTGCGCCAGATTGCAACGGCGGCGAACGGTGCGGCGTCAGCCGAAGAAGCGATGGCGGTATGCCTGGAGGCCATAAGCAAGCACGGAGGCTGGGAGCTGGCGGGGGTTTTCGTGCTGGCCGACGACGATTCCGGCGACATGGCGCCGGCGGGACTGTGGTGGGCGGACAATCCGGATGATTTCACCGCGTTCCGACAGGCCACCACGGATGCCCGCTTTGCACCGGGGAAAGGCTTGCCGGGCCGGGTCGCCAAGAGTGGGGAACCGGCCTGGGTTACGGATGTCTACAAGGACAGGAATTTCCCCCGCGCCAAGATAGCTGGCGATATCGCGGTGACCGCCGGTTTTGCCTTCCCGGTCTTGGTCGGGCAAAAAGTCGCCGCTGTACTGGAATTCTTCTCACGCGACACCCGCGAACGGGACGACGACCTTGTCGATGTCGCCGTTCAGGCCGGCACCATCCTGGGCCGGGTGATCGAGCGGCAACGGGCGGAGCGCGCGCTGCGCGACAGCGAGGAACAAATCCGCTTGATGACGGACAACATCCCGATCCTCATCACTTATATTCGCCAGAACAAGACATTCAGTTTCGTCAATAAAACGACGGAGAATTGGTACGCACGTCCGGCATCGGAGCTTATCGGCCCACCCTTACGAAAATTGATCGGCAAGGCCGGCCTCGCCAAGATGAAACCGCGCATAGACCGCGCGCTGAGTGGCGAAACCATACACTTCCAGGAGACCCTGACCTATCCCGACGGCGCGACGCGCCATGTCGACGCCACATATGTCCCGCATTTCGGCGCGCACGGCAATGTCCGGGGGATATTCTCGATGGTCGTCGACGTCACCGACCGCATCAAAACCGAGGAACAGTTGCGCCATGCCCAGAGGATGGAGGCGATCGGCAAGCTGACCGGCGGTGTCGCGCATGATTTCAACAACTTGCTGGCGGTCATCATGGGCAATTCGGAAATTGTCCGCGACAAACTGGGCGATGCCGACCCGGCGGTCCGCGCGATTACGGACGCCGCGCTACGCGGGGCCGATTTGACGCAGCGCCTGCTTGCGTTCTCGCGCCAAAAACCACTTCGCCCCGAGGCAGTGGATCTTGCGGATCTTACCAGACAAACGGCCGGCGTACTTTCCCGAACGCTGGGAGAAACAATTGTCATCGAGGTAAAATCACCCCGCAAGCCATGGCTAGCGAAAGTGGATACCGGGGAGCTGGAGAACGCGATACTGAACCTCGCCATCAATGCCCGCGATGCGATGCCCGACGGCGGAGCCCTTACCATCGAAACCGCCAATGTCACCCTGTCGGCAAAGAATGCAGCGCAATTCGACGACGCCGCGCCCGGCGAATATATCCGGCTGTCCGTAACGGATACGGGGAAAGGCATGCCCGCCGAAGTTCTGCAACACGCCTTCGAGCCGTTTTACACCACCAAGGCGTTCGGCGAGGGCAGTGGTCTGGGGCTGAGCATGGTGTACGGGTTTGCAACCCAGTCCCGTGGATTCGTGACCATCGACAGCCAAAAAGGCAAGGGCGCCACCGTCAGAATTTACCTGCCGCGCGCCGAACCGGGTGACACAACCGGCCGTGACTGCCGCCCACTCTGCCAGCCCGCGGGGCAGGGTGGCGTTATCATGGTGGTCGAGGACGACCCCGACGTACGCCGCCTGACCGTGACGCTGTTGTCGGCCATGGGATACACCGTGCTGGAGGCGGAGGACGGCGAAAGCGCCCTGCCACTGATACACAGCGACCGGCATATCGATTTGCTGCTGTCGGATGTAGTGCTGACCGGCGATATGAGTGGGCCGGCGATCGCCGAGGCCGCACTGGTGAAGCGGCCCGATCTTCGGGTGATGTTCATGTCGGGTTATGCCGAGGACGTAATCCGGCGCGACCGCGAAGGCCGGGGAAAAGTGATAGACGCCGACCTTCTGACCAAGCCCTTCACCCGCGCGCAGCTTGCGCAAAAGGTCAAGGTTGCGATGGGTGTGGATGATTTATAGAGGCCGCTTGCGATAGGCCCGCCGGCGCATGGCCGCGCCCTCTGTACAATACAGCCAACACGAAGTACAACACCGCCGATATGAAGCGCCGCTAATCGCGGCGACATGTGCCTCCGAACCCATTACCCGCGCATGAAACTCGCAATCCGAAAGACTAAACATGACAGAATTTGAAGGCGTCATTCCGGCGCTTGGTCAGGCGTTGAGCAAACGCGGCTATGCCGAACTTACCCCAGTGCAACAGGCGGTTCTGGCTCCCGAACTCAGTGACGCCGATGTCCTGGTTTCCGCCCAGACCGGATCGGGCAAGACCGTGGCGTTCGGCCTGGCGTTCGCACCCACGCTGCTGGGCGGCGCGGACCGCTTCGCCCGCGCGAGCGCGCCCGTGGCGCTGGCGATCGCCCCGACCCGGGAACTGGCGTTGCAGGTCAAGCGTGAACTGGAATGGCTGTACGAATTGACGGGTGCGTCCGTTGCCTCATGCGTCGGAGGCATGGACATGCGATCCGAACGCCAGGCCCTGGGGCGTGGCGCGCACATCGTCGTCGGGACGCCGGGGCGACTGCGCGATCACGTCGAGCGCGGATCCTTAAATATGACGGAACTCAAGGCGGTGGTGCTGGACGAGGCCGACGAAATGCTCGACATGGGCTTTCGCGAGGACCTTGAATTCATCCTCGGCTCCGCGCCGGCCGAACGGCGCACATTGCTGTTTTCCGCCACCGTGCCGCGCTCAATCGCTTCCCTCGCCGCGCGATACCAGCGCAATGCGGTGCGTATTTCCACCTCGGCGGAACAGAAACAACATCTCGACATCGAATACCGCGCGCTCACCATCGCACCCCACGACCAGGAAAATGCCATCATTAACGTGCTGCGGTATTTCGAGGCTAAAAATGCCCTCGTATTCTGCGCCACCCGCGCGACCGTCAACCACATGACAAGCCGCTTCACCAACCGGGGCCTTTCTGTGGTGGCGCTGTCGGGCGAATTGAGCCAGAACGAGCGCAGCCACGCCCTGCAAGCCATGCGGGACGGGCGCGCGCGGGTATGCATTGCCACCGATGTGGCGGCGCGTGGCCTCGACTTGCCTAATCTGGAACTGGTGATCCACGCGGATCTTCCGAAAAACCGCGAATCCCTTCTGCACAGGAGCGGACGAACCGGACGCGCCGGGCGCAAGGGGGTCAGCGTCCTGATCGTGCCCCAAAGCGCGGGCAAGCGCACCGAGCGGCTGTTGCAAAGCGCCAACGTCAAAGCCGCGTGGGCCAAGCCTCCGTCCGCCGACGAAATCATGCGGCGAGACGACGAGCGCATCCTCGCGGATCCAGCCCTGAGCGAACCATTGAAGGAGGACGAGCAAGTCTTCGCCAAGGAGCTTCTGGCCCATCACCGCGCCGAACAAGTCGCTGCCGCCTTCGTGCGCCTGTACCGCGCGGGCCAGTCCGCGCCGGAGGAATTGCGAGATACCGCCGCGCCCGCCGCGCAAGCCGAGGTAGCAGGAACACCAAGGAGGCAAAGACTGAAG
>CBFDDT010000131.1:0-10464 GCA_965603635.1 uncultured bacterium
ATCGATGACGCGTGAACGACTGATTCAGCTTTTCTGGGCCGTGGCGTCCCTTCTGGTCATGGCAATCGCCATCGGGCCGGGGGTTAACAACTTCGTCTTAGCGATGATGGGCGACGCCATTACCGTCGATTACCCGTGGCTGCTTGAATCCGGGCGCGCGGTGATCGCCCAGGGTGGCCTGCCGGGGACCGATATTTTCTCCTGGACCCATGGCGAGGTGGAATGGGTTCAGTATCAGTGGCTGTTCGAGGTCGGGCTGGCCGGGATCGTGGAGATCGTCGGCATCGACTGGTTGATCCGGCTGTTCATGCTGCTGGTGGTGGCGATGTATTTGCTGATCCCGCTGTTCGGCGGCGTGCCGCGGCGCGTGCCTTATGTGCTGACGGTAATCGTCGGGTCGATCGCGCTGATTATCATCACCATCAACATGTCGATCCGCCCCGGCCTGATGACCACGCTGTTCCTGCTGATCCAGTATATCACGCTGGCGAAGATGCGCCGCGGCGAGACTTTTTACGGCGGGTTTGCAGTTATCGGCGTGATGTATCTGTTGTGGGGAAACATCCATATGGGGGTGATTCTCGGCATAATATCGCTGGCGCTGATGCTGGCCGGCGATTTTCTGGAAAAGTACGAGTTGCGGACCTTCGATCCCGCCGATCCGGAAATCGAGGGGCGGCCACTGGCGCCGGCCGTCTATCTCGCGATTATCGGGCTCGCCTTCGGCGCCAGCCTTTTGAATCCCTACGGCCTGCATATTTACGAGCGCATCATCGACGTTTCCGCCCAGGCCAGTCATACCGCGAATGTCGATGAGCTTCAGGCGCTCAACATGCAGTGGGCCCAGGGGCAGTTGCTGATGCTGCTGGTTGGCGGCTTCATGGTGGCGTTGACCTTTTCGCGCCGCGCCCTGACGGCGCAGGAAATCATGCATCTGGTGCTGTTTACCGCGATTAGCCTGTTCGCCGCGCGTCTCGTGTTGTGGCCGGCGCTGTTTTTCGTGCTGATCCTGCCCAAGGCGCTGCATCATGTCTGGACCGACATGAAATCCCGCCACCCCTCGCTGCATCCCGTGCTGGGCGCGGCCGAGGAATTCCGCACCATGATCGTCGCCATGGTGGTGCTGTTCGGCGTCGTTATGACGGTGGCCATCCCCCATAATCTGGCGCCGCAACGGGCGGGCCTGTGCGAGGAACTGATGCCGGGGCTGGAAAAGATCGCCGAACTGCGCCGGCCGGATGATCGCATGTTCAACGACCCGACATCGGGAAGCTGCCTGCTGCTGGTCGATCCGAAGGCGAAGCTGTTCATTGATCCGCGTTTCGATTTCTACGGCGGGGACTTCCTGGCCGAATCCGCCGCCGTCATGCGAGTGGAGCGGGACTGGCGCGAGGTTCTGGACCGCTGGGGCGCCGACAGTGTGATGATGCGTAAATCCTGGCCCATCATCGCCGCGCTGGATCGGGCCGAGGATTACGAAAAGCTGTTCGATGACGGCGTTATCGCCTTTTACCGCAAGCGGGAAGGCGGCTGAGGCACCAAGGCGCCAGGTGCGGCGTTTTTCAGGAATAAACGTACCTCTAAAACCGTACTTATGTTAGGGATAATTTACTGTAAACCGGCTCTGGCACCGACCATCGGTGTTGTGCCGGGCAAAAACGGGGTTGCGGCGGGATGTTCAGGTTGGTCCGATATTTTTCTGTCACCAGCGCGGTTGCGTTGCTGGTTGTCGCGGTTGCCTTGTCCTTCCTCTACCGCAAGACGACGGTGGATCAATTAATACGGGATACCGAGAATCAGAGCGCGGTTCTGACCCGCTCGATCGCCAACGTGATATGGACCCGTTTCGCTCCCCATGTGCGCACCGCATCCGATCGGCCGCCCCAGCTCGTGATATTCAGCTCGGAAACATCGGAGCTCCACGAAACGCTGATGCCGCTGGTAGAGGCACTGCCGATCCTGAAGATCAAAATATACAACATCGCCGGATTGACGGTTTATTCGTCCGATTTCGACCAGATCGGGGAGTTCAAGACCGACAGTCCAGAGTTTGTAGCGCGGGCCAGCCGCGGCGAGCCCGCCAACGAATTATCGCACAGGAAAAGTTTCATTGGCATTGGCGGGTATGTTGAAAACCGCGATGTCGTCGAGAGTTATCTGCCTGTTCACGGCGCCGATGGCAAAGTGGAGGGTGTATTCGAACTCTATATCGATGTTACCGACCGGATAATCGCGATCGAACATACCTCGCGCATATTGCTGGCCGGGTTGCTAGGCCTTTTCGCCTTGCTTTACGGTGGATTGGTTTTCGTGATGCGGCGCGCGGACAGGATCGTCACGGCGCAATATGAGGATATAGAACAAAAGAATACCGCCCTGACTGAAGAGATTACCCAGAGAACCGAAGTGGAAGCCGCATTAAGGGTGGCCCGGGACGAGGCCGAAGCGTCCTCGCGCGCGAAATCGCTTTTTCTCGCCAATATGAGCCACGAGTTGCGAACGCCGTTGAACGCGGTCATCGGTTTTTCAGAAATCATCGCAAACGAGGTTCTGGGGCGTGTCTCGCCGGCGCGTTATCGCGAATATGCCATGGATATCGGCATTTCCGGCCGGCACCTGCTGTCACTGGTCAGCAACGTTCTGGATCTGGCGAAAGTCGAGGCCGGCAAGATGGAAGTGCATGTCGGGTCATTCGATATCCAGGCGCTCGCCGGCGAAGCGGCACGAACCGTCGAACCGGAATGCAAGGCGAATGGCAACGAACTGATTATCGATTGTCCCGACGGCCTGGGCCAGATGAATTCGGACGAGGACAAGGCCCGTGGCATACTGATCAATCTTCTGGGCAATGCGGCCAAGTTTACCCAAGGCGGCCGGGTGGAGCTTGTCGTATGGCGGGAACGGACGCACGGTGGGGACTGGACGGTCTTCAGGGTCCGCGATACCGGGGTCGGCATGGATAACACCCGCGTCGAGGAAATGTTCGGCGAATTTACCCAGCAGGACAGTTCCGTTACCAAGACTTATGGCGGTACCGGATTGGGACTGGCCATCAGCCGCCGATTCGCCATACTTCTGCGCGGTCTTATCGCGATGGAAAGTGCGCCCGGCCAGGGCGCGACGGCCACGTTGCGTCTTCCTGACCTGGATTCGGGTGGCCACGCCGCCGCGGCCGAACGACCAAACCGCGCGGATGTTGCAGTTGGAAGGCGGGCGTTGTAGAAAGAATTTCGGGATTGTTGCAGTGCAGCGGAGGCGAGGGCCGCCGTTGTGTAATCCTCCTGCATAACAACAGCGTTTCCGGGAACAGGGACTGTGTTTTCCAAGATTTTGATCGCTAATCGGGGTGAAATCGCCTGCCGCGTTATCCGCTCCGCGCGGCGCATGGGCATCGCGACTGTTGCCGTCCATTCCGAGGCCGACGCCGCCGCGCTGCATGTGGAGATGGCGGACGAGGCCGTGCTGGTCGGGCCGGCGCCTTCGGCCGAAAGCTATCTGGTTATCGACAATATCATGAAGGCGATTCGCGATACGGGCGCCGAGGCCGTTCATCCCGGCTATGGTTTCCTGTCGGAGAACGCCACTTTCGCCAAGGCGCTGGAGAAAGAGAAAGTCGCCTTCATCGGCCCCGGCATCAAGGCCATCGCGGCGATGGGCGACAAGATCGAGTCCAAGAAGCTGGCCCAGGAAGCCGGGGTCAGCACGGTGCCCGGCCATATGGGCATTCTGAAGGACGGCAAGGAAGCCGTAAAAATTGCGCGCGAGATCGGCTATCCGGTGATGATCAAGGCCTCGGCCGGCGGCGGCGGCAAGGGCATGCGCGTGGCGCGCAACGATGCCGAGGCCGAGGAGGGGTTCCACTCCGCCGTCAGCGAGGCGAAATCCAGCTTTGCCGACGACCGGGTCTTCGTCGAAAAATATATCGAGGAACCGCGCCACATCGAAATTCAGGTACTGGCGGACGGGCATGGCAATATTGTCCATCTGGGAGAGCGCGAATGCTCGATCCAGCGCCGGCACCAGAAAGTCATCGAAGAAGCCCCGTCACCCTTCCTGGACGAGGCGACCCGCGCCGCGATGGGCGCGCAGGCCGTGGCTCTGGCGAAAATGGTGGATTACCGGTCGGCCGGCACGGTGGAGTTCATCGTCGACAAGGACCGCAATTTCTTTTTCCTGGAAATGAATACCCGCCTGCAGGTCGAACACCCGGTCACCGAATATGTCACCGGGCTGGATCTGGTTGAGCAGATGATCCGCGTGGCGGCCGGCGAGAAGCTGTCCTTCGGCCAGGCCGATGTGAAGCTGGAAGGTTGGGCCGTCGAGGCTCGCGTTTATGCCGAGGACCCGTTCCGCAATTTCATGCCCTCGATCGGTCGGCTGTCGCGCTATCGGCCGCCCGAGGAAACCGGCGACGTGCGGGTCGATACCGGCGTCTACGAGGGCGGCGAGATCAGCATGTATTACGACCCGATGATCGCCAAGCTGATCGCCGGCGGGCGAACCCGCGGCGAGGCGATCGAGCGCATGCGGGGCGCGCTGGATGCCTATTACATCCGTGGCGTTTCGCATAATATCCCCTTCCTGGCCGCCCTGATGGCGCATCCACGTTTTGCGGAAGGCCGGCTTTCAACAGGGTTCATCGACGAGGAATATCCGGAAGGCTTCCGGACAGAGGATGCGCTGCATGATGACCCTGGCCTGTTGGTGGCGGTTGCCGCGACCCTGCACCGGGTGACGGAAGAGCGCGCCGCCGCGATATCGGGCCAGATGCACCGCCACGAGCGCCAGGTTGGCGATTCCTGGGTGGCGTTGATGGCCGGCGAGGAGTTTCCGCTGACCGCGGTGCTGAACGACCATGGCGCCGACATCGCGGTTTCCGGCCACACCCATGCGGTTCGCGGCGACTGGCGGCCGGGCGAGACCATGTTCCGTGGCGAGGTGAATGCGCGTCCCGTCTGTATCCAGATCGACCGCGATGGCATTGCCTGGTGTCTGACCCACGCCGGCAGCCAGGCCGACATCAAACTGTTGACCGAGCGCGGCACCGAGATGCATCGTATGATGCCCGAGAAGGTCGCGCCCGACATGTCGCGTTATCTGCTGTCGCCCATGCCGGGCCTGCTGGTGAAAGTTTCCGTGACGGCGGGCGAGGAGGTCAAGGCCGGCCAGGAACTGGCGGTGGTCGAGGCGATGAAGATGGAGAATATCCTGCGCGCCGAGCGCGACGGAACGGTCGCCGGTATTCACGCCACCGCGGGCGCCAGTCTGGCGGTCGACGAGAAGATTCTGGAGTTCGAAACAGCGGATGGCTAAGGCAAAATCAAAACAAAAACCAAAGGATATTGCCGTAAGGGTCGTCATTGAGGGCCGCGTCCAGGGCGTTGGCTTTCGTTGGTGGATCAAGGAATGGGCCAATTCGCGCGGCCTGGACGGCTGGGTGCGCAACCGGCGTGAGGGTACGGTTGAGGCGCTGTTCTACGGGCCTGAAAAAACCGTGCGGCATATGGTCGAATCCTGCGCCGAGGGGCCGCAGGAAGCACGCATTCGCAGTGTCCGCGAGTATGAGGACGAATCGCCGGACGATCCCGGTTTCATCGATCGCCCGACGGTTTGACCCGCGGTTAACCGCTCATACATGTTTTCCGCCGAGAATGGCGGTTTCGGCTGGCGGCCGCGAGGGGTGGGGCGCTGCTGACGCCGGTAATGTAATTTGGTTACCGGAGGTAGGAGAGTTTGTTCTGGCGTAGTCGCAACAGGCGGCGGTTCGGTAGTAAAAGGGGCGGTTATGGCCTGTTTTTCTGGCGCGACCCGTTCTGGGATCCCCGGGTCTGGCTGCGCCGGATGTTTCGTATTGCGTTCATGCTGCTGATTTTGTCGATTACCGCGCCGCCGGCGCTGGTGCTGGTCTATCGTGATTTCGCGCCGCCGGGCACGCTGTTGATGGTCTTCCGCCTTTTCGAGGGCGAGGGCATCCGCCATGAGTGGAAACCCCTGGAAAAGATTTCCCGCCATATGCCGGCCGCGGTCATCGTGATGGAAGACAATCTGTTCTGCGAGCATGACGGCTTCGACTGGGCCGCTATTTTCGAGGCCGCCGCCGATCAGGCGCGCGGCGAGGGGGCCGTTCGCGGCGGCAGCACGATTAGCCAGCAGACCTCCAAGAATGTTTTCCTGTGGCCCGGCCGCACCTTCGTTCGCAAAGGCATGGAGGTGCCCTTTACCTTCTTGATCGAATGGGCCTGGGGTAAACGGCGGATCATGGAGGTCTATCTCAACGTCATCGAGTGGGGCCCCGGCATTTACGGCGTCGAGGCCGCCTCGCGGCACTACTTCGGCAAATCCTCGGGCAGGCTGACGCGGCGCGAGGCCGCCCTGCTGGCCGTCATCCTTCCCAATCCGCGCCGCTGGTCGGCCGCCAACCCCACCACCCGCATCAAACGCCGCGCCAACATGGCGGTGGTTCGCATGAAGGATATCGGGCGGCTGGCGGCCTGCGCGCGGTAAGGATTCGCGCCCGAATTAGATCGCATTGCATCTAATGGTATCTTGAATGCGGCCCCTCGCAATCCAAAGTTCAGACTAACGACAGGCTGCACTGAAACGGAAGGGCTTGGGATGGAATGGCTGCGGAAGGGTTTGTTGGCGATGTCGGTGGTGGGCTTTCTGGCCTCCGCCGGCGGTCTGGTTCTGGTCACTGTCGGGGCTGGAGAACTTGAGGAAACAGCCAAGGCCGAAATTGTCCCGCGTGTTGAGGCGAAGATCAGGGATCTCATGACCGTTGAGCCCGCCGAGGGCGACGGCAAGATGGCGGCGCTCCGCAACAAGCTGGCTGAGAAATCGCAAGAGATCGCAGGCCGCATGCTGGGCGCCGATTTTTCCGAACGGATCAGGACGCAGATCGCTGAATTCTGCGTCTGCCGCATGACCGATGCCGAACTGCAGGAAGTAATGCGCCGCTATGACGATGCGCGCGCCAGCGTGAATGCCAAATTCGAGGCGGCGCTCAAAGGCAAGCTGATGGGGTATAAGCTCGAAGAGGGAACGCTGAGCGCCCTCGTCGGCGGGTACTATGTCGACACGGTTCACGGTCTGCAGCGCGAACTGCGGATATTCTTCGGCGTGAATCTGGTTCTTTTTGCGCTTGTCGGGTTTCTGTCGTTCATCGGCGGTCCTTCCACCGGTTCCATCGTGCCGGCGGGCGCATTGTTCGTCAGTACGGTTTGGGCCGGTTATCTGTTCGTTTTCGATCAGAACTGGCTGGCCAATATTATCTTTCACAACTGGGCCGGATACGGGTATCTGGTGCTGGTCGGCGTCCAGTTTGTCCTTCTTCTCCATATGGCGCGGACGATCCTGCGGGAACGGCGCGCGGGAACGCCGGCCGAATCCTGAATTCGCCGCTGTTTCCCATCCGAAATCCAGTTTAGGCTGGCTGCATCGAAACGCGGCCAGGGAGACAGGTTATGGCGGGTCACGGTTACAAGGGCGGGCGGTTGAACCTGCCGTTCGTGGGACACAGCACTTTCGCCAAGGCGCCGCCGGTGACCGACTGGGACGCCATCGACGCCGACATTGCGGTGATGGGCGCGCCGTTCGATTGCGGCACCCAATACCGCGCCGGCGCGCGGTTCGGCCCCCGGGGCATCCGCGAGGCCTCCACCCTGTTCTCGTTCGGCCATTCCGGGGCCTACGATTTCGAGGACGACATCACCTATCTGCCGGCCGGCGAGGTGACCATCGCCGATATCGGCGACGCCGACATCATCCATACTGATACGGTGCAAAGCCACGCCAACATCGAATATGGCGTGCGCAAGATGCTGGCGGCCGGCGCCTTCCCGGTGGTTCTGGGCGGCGATCATTCGGTGCATGCGCCGATCATCAAGGCCTTCGACGATCAGGAACCGGTGCATATCATCCATATCGACGCCCATCTGGATTTCGTCGACGAACGCCATGGCGTTCGCTACGGCCACGGCAACCCGCTGCGCCGGGCCGCGGAAATGAGCCACGTCACCGGCATGACCCAGATGGGCATCCGCAACGTCTCGTCCTCCAACCGCGCCGATTACGACGACGCGCGCAAGGCCGGCGCCGACATTCTGTCGGTGCGCGACGTACGGCGGCTGGGGACCGAGGGCGTGCTGGCGCGCGTGCCCAAGGGCGTGCGCTATTACTGCACCATCGACATCGACGGCTTCGACCCCTCCATCGCGCCCGGCACCGGCACGCCCAGCCATGGCGGCTTCCTCTATTACGAGGTGCTGGAAATCATGCAGGGGCTGTCGAAACAGGGCGAATTCGTCGGCATCGACCTGGTCGAGGTCGCCCCGGATTACGACCACAGCGGCATAACCACCATGCTGTCCGCGCAATTGCTGATGAACATGCTGGGTTTCGTGTTCCATGAGAGGAAGCAGAAGGCGGGGTAGGGAAAATTTGCTTCTTCCCCCGACGCGTTTAACCAATTCTTCAATATCTTCGCCAAAGAATGCGAATTGAGCGTGTAACCAAAAAGGGTCGGGCCCGTGTTTGCGGGGCCGGAGAGGAAGGGGCGACAACATGAGCGGCAGATTTATCGCAATGCTGGCGCTGGAGCGACCGGCCGTTGTTACGCAGGCGGCGCTCGGCGAACAAATGGCCCGACAATTCCTGGATGCCGATCTGTCGTTAACGAATCTGTCTCCCGAACAACAGGGGGGTGACGGTCAATCCCCGCTGATGCTGCGCATGCTTGATACCGTGGTAACCGTGATGTGGATCGACCAGCCGATCCCGGCGGATTCGCTGGACCGCGCGACATCCCGGAACTGGCCGGAGGCCCGCGAACGCCTGGCCGGACACCAGGCGCACGCCATCGTCGCCACGGTAACCGAAGCCAAGGACTGGCAGGGCGCAGTGGATGGGGCGGTCGCCGTGACCCTTGTAACCGGGGCGCTCGCGGCGATGTTGCCTTGCATCGGCGTAAATTGGATCACCGGCATGACGGTCACGGAATCGACCGCGTTCCAGGCGCTGGCTCAACAGGTGACGGGCGGACCAATGCCTCTCGATATTTGGATGCAGGTCAGCGTATCGGAAGGACCGCCTACCGCGGCGGGGGAGAAGACCCATGGCCTTACCAGTTTCGGGCTGAAGCCGATTTTCGGCCGGGACATAGAGATCAATCCATCTGTCCTGCCGCCGCGCGCGGTTGTCGCGCTTGCCTTCAGCGTCGTGCTGCTTCTGTTGAAAAATGGCCCTCCACGGGACGGCGCCGTGATTGATCTCGGCTCGTCGATAAAAGTGCGCGCCGGCTATTCACCGCGGGGTTGGCGGTCGGGACTGCCGGTTATCGAACTCACCGCGGAAAACGATACAGTAAAAGCAGCCCCCGCCGGGATTCCCGACGGTGGCGCGCCAGCGGGCGCCGCGCCTTCCGGCGGCCAGCAACAGGAAACGCCCTGCAAATTCATGGGTATCCTGGCGGTGACCGAGGCGGTTGCCCTGGATGCACGCAAAATCGTCGCGTTGATGGGCCGCCGGTTTCCGTCATACAAGGGCCCGCCGGCCGAGGCCGTGGAGCCCGCGGCCGACGCGGCCCCGGATCAGGAGGGATGCCGAATCCGGATCGGCGACATGGTGGCGAATATCAGCGTTCTGAATCAGCCCATATATCCCACCATCCTGGACGCCGCCGTTCGCGCGGCGGCCGGTTGGCCCGGCGCCGGCCAGCAGTTGTCGGGTCACCGGGCGCAGATTATCGTCGAATTGATTTCACCTTCTGGCGGGACAGTCGCGGGCAGGGTGGATGCGGCCAGCATCGCCACCATGCTATGCGCGGCGGTCGTCGACCGGGTTCCCGTGCTCGGCATCTACTGGAAAAACGGTGGAACGGTTACCGAGCCGAGGCGGTTTCAGAATATTGCCGGCGGGTTGATGTCGGGCGAGATGCCCTTGGACATTTGGCTACAGGTCGTCCAGCCAAAGGAATCCCCATATGTTATGAGCACCGGCCTGAGCGATTTTCTGGGCCTCGAGATGGAATTCAAGGCCACCGGCCTGGCGAAAGACGACGCGGTCGCGCGCGGGTTTTTGATCTGCCGGCAGCTTCTCGCCCATGGCGACATTCTGCGTGACAACGAACGCATTCCGCTGGACGATGCAGAGGATATTTGGCCGCGGCCGATATCGGACGGCCAACGAGAGGACATCCCGGTCTGGTCGCTGACAATTGAAAAACGCCGGGGCACAGCCGGCCTGCCCGGCCCCGAGGCGGCCAGGGCGCCACTCTCCGGCCCTTCGCCGGACCGCGCCACGCCGCCGCCTTCCATCTCGCCTCCTTCACCCGGTGGAGCCGGGCCGTCGCCCTCATCGGGTGGCGCCATCCAGAGGCCCCGGGGCGGCCAGGGCGCCACTCTCCGGCCCTCCGCCGGACCGCGCCACGCCGCCGCCTTCCATCTCGCCTCCTTCACCCGGTGGAGC
>CBFDDT010000132.1:0-10347 GCA_965603635.1 uncultured bacterium
CGCGAGGTCGTGGGCTATCGCGACGCCGTTTACGGCGTGAAGACCGGCTGCGACACCAGCGCGCCCATTCTGGGACTTAAGGCGGGCGGCTACTGGCCGCACAACGCAGAAAAAGGGCTGAGCAACCACCAATCTTCGACTCTGCTGTTTGACCCGGAAACGGGCCGCGCCTCGGCCCTGGTCAGCGCCAATTACCTCACCGGCGTGCGTACCGGCGCATCCAGTGCAATCGCGACCAAGTATCTGTCCCGCCCCGATGCCCACGTGCTCGGCATCATCGGAACCGGCATTCAGGCCGAATACCAGCTCAAGGCCACCATGGCGGTGCGGGGATTGACCAAGGTCCATGCCTGGGACCCGTCGGTGGATAATCTGACCAAATTTGGCCAAACGGTTGCCAATCTGGGACTTGAATTCGTCGCAGAATCCCAGCGTGAAGCGGTCGCTGGCCAGGCGGATGTGCTGATCACCGTGACGCCGTCTCAGCAAGCGTTGGTGGACAAGGCCTGGGTTCGCCCCGGCACCCACATCAGCGCCATGGGCTGTGACACCAAGGGCAAGCAGGAACTGGATCCGCAACTGGTCGCCGCCGGCGCCCTGTTCGTGGACGAGGCCGAGCAGGCCATGACCATCGGCGAATTCCAGCACGCCTACGCCAGTGGCCTGATCACCGAATCGTCCTTCCGCGGCAGCATCGGCCAAGTCATCGAAGGCATTTGTGACGGCCGCAAGAACGACGAACAGATCACCATCTTCGACGGCACCGGGGTGTCTTTGCAAGATCTGGTGGTGGCGGCGCTCGCCGTACGCCTGGCCGAGGAAAAGGGGCTTGGCGCCTCGGTCGAGTACTGATTTGATCCGCGCTTGATATCCGCCTTACCAGCCGTTGATCCGGGGCCAGGTTGCGACGATTTCGCGTCCGTCACCGTTTTCGCTGTCAACGACGTGGTATTGTTCGTACATCGCGGCGGTCATGCACACATGGTTGGGGTAGATGCGCAAACGTGTGCCAATCGGTAAATCGTCCACGGACCTCCCCGACGGCAGGGCGATTTGGCCGTGCTCCTGATAGACCCGCGCTACCTGCATTTGAGGCACGAACGGATTGCCGTCGATGTCCGCCACCATTCCAAAGCCTACGTCGTTGGGCACGTTTTCAGTGCTGCGGTCCTTGGATAGCGCCAGCGCCCCGGCGTCGACCAGCAGGCGGTTCAACGACTCGTGGTGGCTAACGACTTCAGCGATAACGGACACGGCAAGGTCCGAAACCTCGCAGGAGTTGATCTGTGCCTGGAACATATCGCCAAACATGTATACGCCGGGACGGGTTTCCGTCACGCCTTCGAGCGACCGGGCGTACAACGCGGTCGGTGTAGAGCCCACACTCACATTGGGACATACAATTCCCAGTTCGCGAATGCGCTCGGCGGCGTTCACGGCGGCGGCGCGCTCAGCTTCGGCCACCTCTTCCACCTCCACAACGGTGCGGCAGGAATAGGAGTGGCCGGCATGGGTCATGACGCCGGCGAAGTTTGCGTGCGGAGCCTGATCGATAATCGTCGTGATTTCAAGAAGTTCCGGCCTATCGGGGAGGGCGCCGGAGCGGCCCTCGCCGCAATCGATCTCGATTTGCACATGGAACGCCGATCCCAGTTCCGACCCTTTGGCGGCGATGGCGCGGGCCACTTCGACGCTGTCGGTGATGAGGGTGATGCGGGCGCCTGTGCTTTGAATGGCGGCGACACGCTCCAACTTGTCCGGGACGATGCCCACCGCATACTGGATGTCCTGAACGCCGTTTTCGGCGAAGTATTGGGCTTCTTTCAGTGTAGAAACGGCTATCCCGCCCTTTTGGCCTTCCAGAACCAAGCGGGCCACATCAATGGATTTTGCGGTCTTCAAATGTGGGCGAAGAAACACTCCATTGCGTTCGACGGACTCCGCCATGCGCCTGATATTTCTGACAAGTTTTGCTCGGTCGAGGACCAGGCTGGGAGTAGGTAGATCAAAGATATCCATTGCGGGAGCCAAAACCTGAAAGCTATTGCAGATGATTGCCGGGGAGCGTTGAAACTCCCCACAATCAAATTAGGAAAGGACCGCGTCGATGACCAATGCCCGTTTGTCCTAGAGCGATGCATAGATCGAATTATCCTCGGGTTACGTTCTGTCTGGCCACTAAGGAGACAGGATTTAGTATCTGGCCCTTTGCCCGTAATCCAGCCCGAGCACTTAGTTGGATTTTCCGTTAACCTGACCGAAGTAAGGGCGGACGATGACGCGAAGCTGCACATAACCCATTGAAATAATTTCGGCCTTGGAGGACGGGACTTCACACCTTCTCTCGTAGCAGCCCCCGTATGTAATCCGGAGATAGAGGCTGCCGGTCCGCCACTACGCCGAACGGGCGCAGCGCGTCGTTGACCGCATTGTTTACCGCGCCGATGGCGCCCATGACGCCACCCTCCGCCATGCCCTTGATACCGGCGGGAGTGCGTTTGTTTGGCGTGTGCTGGCCGATGATTTCGATCTCGGGTGCCTCGCAGGCGGTGGGGACCATGTAGTCTGCCAGCGTGCCGCAAAGGTTCTGGCCGCTCTCGTCATAGATCATATGCTCGAAAAGCACGCCGCCGATACCGAGAACGGTGGCGCCCTGCTGTTGGCCCTCGACGACCAACGGGTTCAGCACGGTGCCGCAGTCCTCCACGATGAGATAGCGGTCGATCCGGATTTCGCCGGTCGCCGGATCGAGTTGAACTTCGCAGAAATGCGATGCGTTCGAGTAGGTCATCTGCGGTGGGTCCCAGGTGCGGTGCATCTCGAGACCCGGCGCCATGCCTTCGGGCAGTTTCAGCGGGTCGAGATAGGCGGTACGGGCGATGTCAGCGATGCCGAGGCCCGTTTCGGTCCATTCGCCGCCAACATGGCGCAAGACCTTGCCGCCCTTGATGTTCAGTTCGCTCGCGCTGTTGAGGCCCAGAAGCGCCGCCGCGATGTCCAGCATCTTCGCTTTCAGGTCCAGCGCCGTCAGGAACAGCGTGCCGCCGCCGGCTGTCGCACCGCGGCTACCACGCGCGCCCATGCCATAGGGCGCGATATCGGTGTTGCCGAGCAGGATGTCCACTTGCGACGTGTCCGCGCCCAACCCTTCGGCGACCACCTGGGCATAAGGTGTTTCGTAGCTCTGGCCGGTGCTCATCAGGCCTGCGGAAGCGCGGATTGCGCCGGAAGGCTCGATCTTGACCCAGGCGGCCTCATGGCCCGATCCCGGGATCCCGGCCGCCTTGTAAAAGGCGGAACCGTAGGTGGTGGATTCCACCACGTTACAGATGCCGATGCCTCGGTAGAGCTCGCGCTCGCGGTCTTCCACCTGGCGCTTGCGGAACGCCGTGTAATCGATTTCCTTGAGGCCGCGCTCGAAACACTCGCTGGGCGTCACGTCCTCCATCTTTTCGCCGGTCGCCATGACGTAGGGAAAATCGGAGGGTTGCAGCATGTTGACCCGCCGAACCTCCGCCGGGTCCAGATCGAGCTCCCGCGCGACCGCATCCAGCGTGCCGTCCATCACCAGGCTGGTAATCGCCATGGGCGCGCGCATGGGCCCGGCGCCGCACTTGTTGGTCAGTGCGATTTTTACCTCGAAGGCATAGTCCTGGATACGGTAGGGGCCGGTCAGGATCATGCCGATGACGCGCGCCAGATAATTCGCCGGATAGAAGCAGTAAGCGCCGAAGTCCTCCTGGATATCAGCCTCAAGCGAAAGGATGCGCCCGTCGGCCGCGACGGCGACGCGGGTATGGACCGTATTCTCGCGCGCCTGCAGCGAGGCGGATAAGTTCTCCAGCCGGTCCTCGCGCCAGCGCACCGGGCATTTCAGATGGCGGGCAAGGGCGGCGACGGTAATTTCCTCGCGATAGATGATGATTTTCTGGCCAAAAGCGCCGCCCACATCCGGCGAAGAGACGGTGACCTGTTGCTCTCCCAGCCTGAGCCGCCCGGCAAGCGCCGAGCGCATGGGGTGCGGCGCCTGGCTGCCGATATGCATCGTCAGATGCTCGCGTCCGTCGTCCCAAACCGCGATGCAGCCGCGGGTCTCGATCGGCAGATGTGTCATGCGCTGCATGGCGAAACTGGCCTCGATGATCCGGTGCGCCTCCTGCTTGCGCCGCGCAATGTCGCCGGCTTCGAATTTTTGGTGCGAAACCAGATTGGACGAAAGCGTCTCGTCGACCAGCGGTGCGTCCTCGGCAAGGGCAGCCTCGTAGCTCGCGACCGCGTCCAGGACCTCGTAATTGACATAGACCAACTCCGCGGCATCCTCGGCCACGTAGCGGTCGGTGGCGACTATGCAGGCGACCGGATCGCCATGGAAGCGTACCTTGTCCACCGGCAGCGTGGTCATCCCGGTCGGCTGCAGACCTTCGATCGACGGCGCCAGTTTCAGGTCGTTGGTCCATTGGTTGATCTCATGGCCGGTGACGACCGCTACAACGCCGGGAATCGCTTTCGCCTCGTCCAGGTCGAAGCCGGCAATACGCGCATGCGCGTAGGGCGAGCGCACGAAGCAAACGTGCAACGCGCCCGGAACCTCGATATCGTCGACATAGGTTCCCTTGCCGCGCAGCAGGCGGGCATCCTCCTTGCGCGGGATCGGCCTGCCGATCTGGTCGAAGTCATGGCGTTTCGTATCTTCCGCTTTAACGCCGCTCATCGCACTGCCCCCTCGCGAAGCATCCGGGCCGCCTTCTTCACCGCCCGCACGATGTTTCCATAACCGGTGCAGCGGCAGAGATTGCCCGCCAGGACTTCGCGTATTTCCTCTTCGGACGGGTCCGGGTTTTCGCGGAGATATGCTTCAAATGTCGTAATGATACCGGGCGTACAGAAGCCGCATTGCAGCCCGTGCTCGTCTTGCAGCGCCTGTTGCAAGGGGCTCAGCCCCTCCTCCGGCGTCAGCCCTTCCACCGTGGTTATTTCTCGCCCCTGCATCTGGATCGCAAAGATCAGGCAGGCGCGTGACGGTTTGCCGTCTACCAGCACAGTGCAGGCGCCGCAGACGCCATGTTCGCACCCCACATGGGTGCCGGTCAGCTGCAAATCCTCGCGCAGAACGTCCGACAGCAATTTGCGCGGCTCGGCGAAAACCTCGCGCGCCTCGCCATTGACCGTCAGCCGGAGTACAATTTTACTCATGCCACCCCCTGCCCCTGTGCACGGGCCAGCGCATCCTCTAGCGCGCGGCCCAGCAGCACTTCGATCAATTCTTTCCGGTATTCCGCCGAGGCATGCTTGTCGCTCTCCGGCTCTACCTGCGCAGCCGCCTCCGCCGCGATCTCGTCGGCCCAGTCGCCGCTGGTTTCCCTGCCGCTTGCCGATTGCTCCAGGGTGGTCAACCGGATCGGCGTGGCGCCAACACCGCCTAGTGCCATGGCAATCCGACTGACCCTCCCGGCGCCATCCAGCGCCAAGGTCGCCGCCGCATTGACCATGGCGTAGTCGCCCGAACGGCGCGCCAGCCAGCGGAACCCCCAGCCTTCGCCCTGGACCAGTGCGCGGCAGCGGACTCCGGTAATGATTTCTCCCGGCTCCAGCGATGTGGTGAAGACGGAAACAAAGAAGTCCCGGGCAATGACCCCGCGCTCACCGCTGGATGACCGCGCTACGATTTCCGCGTCCAGCAACATCGCCATAAACGGGAACTCGGCCGCCGGATCGGCCAGGGCCAGACTGCCGCCAATGGTGCCCCGTTCGCGCAGCGCATAATGACCAATATTGCGGGCGGCCGCGGGCAGCGGCGCGCAAAGCCGCATCAGTTCAGGCGAATGCTCGATCTGGTGATGACGAGTCAGGGCGCCGATCTCAACCGAACCACTGTCCGGACGGATGTAGGACAGCCCCTCGATATTGTTGATGTCGATGACATGATCGGGCCGCGCCAGGCGCATGTTCATCATCGGCACAAGGGTCTGCCCGCCGGCAATGATATGGGCATCGTCGCCGTACTGCGCCGCCAGGGTCAACGCCTCGTCAAGCGTTCCGGGCGCGTGATATTCAAACTTTGCAGGCTTCAACGTTGCTCTCCGTCAATCCCACAACAAGGATTTCTCGGTTTCCGGATCGAACAGGTGCAGGCGGTCAAGATTTGCCGCCAACGTCACTTCCTCACCATTCCGGTGGCGGGTTTCCTTACCGACACGGAAGAACAGCTCCTCGCCTTCCAGCTTCATGTTCAGGAACTGGTCGGAGCCGATTGGCAAGACGAAATTCACATACCCGTCGATAGCGCCGCCCTCGACCGGCTCATTGCGGTCGTCCACGTCTTCCGGCCGGATGCCCAGCACCACCTTGCGTCCCGCATCGTCTTTTACCTTGGCCGAGGCATTCTCGTTCAGCGTCAGCGTCAGCCCACCGCACCGGAACGCCATACGCCCGTTCGATGCGACGAGCTCGCCCTCCAGATAATTGATCGGCGGGTTGCCGAGGAAGGATGCGACAAACATATTGCGCGGCTGCTCATAGATCTCGTCCGGCGTACCGACCTGCTGTACGATGCCGTCCTTCATCACGACGATCCGGTCGGCCAGGGTCAGAGCCTCCGCCTGATCGTGGGTGACATAGACGAAGGTCGTCTGCATGCTCTGGTGCAGTTCCTTGATCTCGGCGCGCATTGAAACGCGCAGCGCCGCATCGAGGTTCGACAGCGGTTCGTCCATAAGAAATACGGCGGGTTGCCGGACCATGGCGCGACCCAGCGCGACCCGCTGGCGCTGACCGCCGGAAAGCTGGTTGGGCCGGCGGTCCAGCAGGTGATCGATATGAAGCCGCGCCGCCGCATCGCGCACGCGCTTGTCGATTTCCGCCTTGGGATATTTCCGCATGGCCAGGCCGAACGCGATGTTCTCGTACACGCTCTTGTGCGGATAGAGGGCGTAGCTCTGAAACACCATCGCGACATCGCGCTTGTGCGGCGGCATGAAATTGACAATTGCATCGTCGAACCAGATATCGCCTTCCGACAATTCCTCCAGCCCGGCGATCATGTTCAGGGTTGTCGTCTTGCCACAGCCGGACGGGCCCAGCAGCACGACAAACTCCTTATCGCGGATGTCCAGGTTCAGTTTATCCACGGCCAGCACATTGCCATAGTATTTGGTGACGTTTTCGAAGCGGATGCTCGCCACGGCCCTTACCCTTTTACTGCGCCGGCCGTCAGGCCAGAGACGATATAACGTTCGAACATAATTGCGACGATGACCGGCGGAATGACCGCCACGACACCCGCCGCATTGATGAATGAGAAGCTGATCGTGAAGTCCGAGGTAAAGGACGCCACGATGATCGGCAAAGTCTGTGCCGCCTGTGTCTGGGTGAACATCAGTGCCAGTAGAAATTCATTCCAGCTGGTCAGAAAGGTGAAAAGGATAACAGCGACCAGCGACGGAACCGCCAGCGGGAGAAACACGTGGGTCAAGGTCTGGAAACGGGAACAGCCGTCGATGCGCGCCGCCTTGTCGAGATCGTCCGGCAGCGATTCGAAATAGCCGACCAGGATGAAAACAGTGAACGGCACGGTTATCGCAAGGTAGGTCAAAATTAGCGCCCAAAGGCTGTCCAGCAGGCCAAGATTCTTGATCACCAGGAAGAAGGGAACGACCAGCGCGATATCCGGGATCACACGTGTCGTCAGGATCGTATATACTGAAGCGTTGCGTCCCTTGAATCGAATCTTGGCCATGGCGTAGGCGGCCGGGACGCCGACCAGCAGGTTCAGGATCACGACCGCGATCGCGACCTTGAAGCTGTTCCACATGGAGGGCAGCAGATCCTTGGCCGTCGAGGGTATGTAACCGCCGCTCGCGGGGTCCACCGTGGATCGGCTCTCATAGGTCACCTCCTCCTGGCCATAAAAGAAAATGGCGTCGAAATTCTCCAGCGTCGGTTCGTGCGGGATCCAGTGTGGCGGCACCGAGACGATTTCGGCCTCGGTCTGAAACGACGAGGAAACTAGCCAGGCGAAAGGCGCCAACACATAAATCAGCAGGATAACCGACGCGGCGAAGATCGCCAGGTTATGGGCGAGATCGGGCAGACGCGGCCGCTTGCGATAACGATGCCCGGCGGGTTTCATGCTCATATCCTACGTCCCAGCGTGCGAATGATTAAATAAGCCAATGCGAAGGTGACGATCGCCATCATGTAGGCCAGCGCGCTGCCAGTGCCGAAGGACAGGTTCCGGAAGGTCTCGGCATAGATATGCCAGGCCGAGACATGCGATGCCTCGCCCGGCCCGCCCTCGGTCAGGATGAAGAACAGGTCGAAATGGCGGATCGCCATCATGGTTTCGTATATGGCGACCAGTGCGAAGCCGGGCTTCAGCGAGGGCAGTGTGATATGCACGAAGCGCTGCAGAACATTCGCCCCGTCGACCTTGGACGCGCGATAGAGATCGGCCGGGATCGACTTCATGGTCACCAGGATCAGGATGGTGGCCAGGGGCACTTCCTTCCAGACGAAGGCATTGGCGATTAGCGGGATCGTCTTGTCCGGGTCGCCCAGAAATATAAGGTATTTATCGATGAGACCAAGTTGGAGCAGCAGGCCGTTCAGCGCGCCATACCCTGAATCGTAGATCCATTTCCACATCAGCCCGTTGGCGACTGTCGGGATCGCCCAGGGAATCAGCAGGATCGCGCTGATAATGCGGCGGCCACGGAAGGTCTCGTTCAGCAGCAGCGCAATCAGCATGGCGAGTATCGCGATCGCGGTCACCGAAATGACACTGAAATAGACCGTTCGCCCGACCGAACTCCAGAATAGCCCGTCGCCCAGAAGGTCGATGTAATTATCGAACCAGACGAACGGCACGCGGTGCGGGCGCGTCAGCTTCAGCTTGAAGAAACTCAGGTAAAGCGAATAGGCGATCGGGAATACCGCGACGACTGCCAGCACCGCCATCACCGGGGCGATGAACAGCATAGCGCTTCTGGTGTCGTAGTTGAAGCGGCGCGCCAAGGCATCGGCCAAACGCGCCGGCACCTGTCTGGTCATACCGGCTCGCCGTCAGTAGTGAGAAAAATGCAGCGCCGGGTTTTGGCCCGGCGCTGCAAGGGCAAGTTGTTACGAATACTCTTTCTTTAGCTTGTCCCACTTCTCGGCGGAGGCCTTCAGCGCATCCTCGACGCTGGATTGCTGCAGGATCGCTTTTTGCCAGGCCGCGCCGGTGGTCTCCATCCATTCGCCGAACCAGGGCGTGACCACATCCTTTTTGCGGGCCAGACCCTGCTGCTGTTCGATCACGTTGATGTCCGTGTAAGACGAATAGGCCGCCCGAACTTCCGGATCCTTGAACAGCGGCTTGACGCCGAAACCGGCGCCGATGTCGGTGAACAGAATTTTCTGGAACTTGTACTCGCCATCGGCCTTGCCGCCGAACCATTCGATCAGCCGCGCCGCGTTCTCCGCCCGCTGTTTGTCGGCCCGGGCATAAGACGTCATGCCATGGAAGCGCATCCAGCCGACCGTGGCGTGGGAGCCCTTGGGCCCGCTGCCCCTCGGCATCAGAATCTGCTTGCAACGGCCCGCGATTTGCGACTGTTTCGGGTCGTTCAGCATGCGCATGCGGTATTTCGGCAAAAGTGCGAAGGCGTGGTTGCCCGAGGCGAGGGCCTTGAGGCCGGTCAGCTCGCCGGTCTCGACGCAGCCGGGCGAGACGATCTTGTGCTTGTGCACCGCGTCGACGATCCACTGCAGCGCCTTCACCGCGCCATCGTCCTTGTGATGCATCAGGGCATTGCCGTCGCCGTCGGTGAAACTGCCGCCATTCGAATAGACCATCGCGGCCATGAATTCGATCAGCCAGCTCTCTTGGGCAAGCGCCAGCATCACTGGATATTCGGAGATACCCTTGGCCTTGATTTTCAACGCCTGCTCGGTGACCTCGTCCCAGGTCTCCGGCTTCTTGCCAATCCCGGCATTGTTCAGGGTTTGCTCATCGTACATGAAGCCCATGAAGTCGGTGTAGTAGGTCAGACCGTACTGCTGGCCCTTGTAGGTCATGGAATCGGTGCAGAACGTCTCGGCGTCCGCGTTGTGCTTCATCAGAAAGTCGAAATCGTCGACGGGCTTGATCCAGCCGGCTTCCGCCCATTCGGGCAGCCAGCTATCGGATACCCACAGCATATCCAGCGGGGCGTTGCCGACGAACTTGGTGATGGCGGCTTCGCGATACTGCGCCCAGGGGTTATTGCTGTAATTGACCTTGATGCCGGTGCTGGCCTCGAAGGCGGCGACATGGCTCTTAACCTGATCGACCGCCGCCGACCAGGCGTAAAAATTGACCGGGTCGCC
>CBFDDT010000133.1:0-10272 GCA_965603635.1 uncultured bacterium
GCGGTCGACAGCATCGAGCCCATGGCCGCCAATGCGCTGACGGCGGCCGGCGTCGAGGTCATCGACGGCCAGGAGACGCTTGACCAGGCCCGGCTGATCAAGTCCGAGGACGAGCTCCGCTGCATGCGCGCGGCGATCGCGGTGGCCGAGGAGGGGTTGGCGCGCCTGGGCGCGGCCGCCCAGGCCGGGGTAACGGAAAACGCGCTCTGGTCGATCCTGCACCAGGTGAACATCGCGCGCGGCGGCGAGTGGATTGCGACAAGGCTGCTGTCGTCTGGCCCGCGCACCAATCCCTGGTTCAACGAATCCAGCGACCGGGTGATCGGCAAGGGCGAACTGGTGGGGCTGGATACCGATATGGTGGGGCCCTACGGCTACTGGGCCGACCTGTCGAGGACCTTCCATACCGGCCCCTCGCGCCCGACCGACGAACAGCGACGGCTCTATCGTCTGGCGTATGAGCAAGTACAGACCAACATGGCGCTGCTGAAGCCTGGCATGGGTTTCCGCGAGTTCGCCGAGAAGTCCTGGCAAATCCCCGACTCCTGCCTCGCCAATCGCTATTCCTGCATCCTGCACGGTGTCGGCGTCGCCGATGAATACCCGGTGATCGCCTGCAAGGAGGATTTCGCCGCCACCGGGTACGACGGCGTGTTCGAGCCCGGCATGGCGATCTGCGTCGAATCCTATATCGGCGAGGATGGCGGGGCCGAGGGCGTCAAGCTGGAGGAACAGGTGCTGATCACCGAAAACGGCGTCGAATGCCTGACCTCCTTCCCCTTTGACGACCGCCTGCTGCCGGGGGAAATCTGAACGGCGAACAGTTTTTTGCCGCCCGTGGCATCGGGGCGCATTCTCGTCGGCATACGGTAGCAGGGCCCGGTTTTAACGGTTTAACCGGCCGGGTCTGGTATTGTGGGCGAAAGCCCGAAGCAATGAGGAACTTGAAGATGCTGAATTCATGGAAACCGAAGGCGGCCGGGTTTGTTCTGGCCATCGCCATTTTCGCTGCCCCCGCGATCGCCGGGGCGCAGGAACTGGAACTCAAGCGCGTCATGCTGTCGGCCGGCGGCGTGGGCTATTTCGAATATGAGGCGCAGGTCGAGGGCAATGCCACGCTGCCGCTGTCGGTTCGCCTCGATCAGGTGGACGATGTGCTGAAAAGCATCGTGGTCTATGACGACAAGGGCGTCGCCGGCACCATCCGCCTGCCCGGGCGGGAGCCGCTGGCGCAGATCTTTCGCGATCTGCCGTTCGGGCCGGAGGCGCTGAGCTCCCCCGTGATGCTGCTGAATTCCCTGCCGGGCGCGCAGATTCGCGCCACCGGGGCGCGCCAGGTCGAGGGGCGCCTCGTGCGTGTGGTGCCCGAGGAAACGGCGCTGCCCGATCTTGGAGGCGTCATCACTCGCCACCGGGTCAGCGTGATGAGCGCCGAAGGCATGCAGACCTTCCTGTTCGAGGAGGCGGATTCGGTAATCTTCACCGACCCGGAACTGCGCGGCCAGATTGACGGGGCGCTGGAGGCCGTTTCCGCCCACCGCACCCGCGACCGCCGCACCCTGGAAATCCTGTCCAGCGGCAAGGGCAAGCGCACGGTGCGTGTCGGCTATGTGGTGGCCGCGCCGCTGTGGAAGGCGAGCTATCGCCTGACCGTGACCGACGAGACCGCCGAGAAGGCCCGCCTGCAGGGCTGGGCCGTGCTGGAAAATATGAGCGGCCAGGAATGGAAAAATGTGGAGCTGACCATCGTGTCGGGCAATCCGGTGACCTTCCGCCAGGCGCTCTATTCGGCCTATTACGTCGACCGGCCGGAAATCCCGGTCGAGGTGCTGGGCCGCGTGCTGCCCGCGCCCGACACCGGCGCCATCGAGATGAAGCAGTTGGCCGAAGGCGAGTATGACGAGGAATTCCGACGCTCGCAGCGCGCGAGGGCGCCCGGCGTCGCTGATGGCATGATGGCCATGGATATGGCGGGTGAACCTATGCTGATGGAGAAGTCGGTGGCCAGCCAGTCACCGCAGTCCGCGGCCATGGCGCCACCCCCGCCGCCGGGCCAGGCGCGCATTCTCGCCGCCGCGTCCAAGGAAGCGGCGACCCAGGTGACCTTCCGCGTGCCCTATCCGGTCAGCGTGGAGTCCGGCCAGTCGCTGCTGGTGCCGGTGATCGACCGCGAGGTTCCGGCCCAGCGTGTCGCGCTCTATCAGCCCTCGACCCATGACCGTCATCCGCTGGCCTCGGTCAGGCTGACCAACGATGGCGAGACCGGCCTGCCGCCGGGCGTGCTGACGCTCTACGAGACCGGTCCGGCCGGCGCGAGCTATGTCGGCGATGCGCAGTTGTCCACCCTGCCCACCGGCGACGAGCGGCTGGTCAGCTTCGCGCTGGACCAGAAGGCGTTGGTCGACCGTGAAATCGAGTCGACCCAGGTGATCGGCAAGGGCCGCATCGTGCGCGGCGTCCTGGAACTGACCTACGAACAGGAACAGCACACGACTTACCGCCTGAAGGCGCCGGCCAAAGAGGCGCGCGAAATCCTGATCGAGCATCCCCGCATGCCCGGCTGGAAGATCGTCAAGCCGACCGAGGCCGAGGTCGAGTTGACCGACGGCATGTACCGCATCCGCCACAAGCTGGAGGCCGGCGCGAAGGCCGAAATCGAGGTCGTGCTGACCCACCCGGATTTGCAGACGTTCGCTCTGATCGGGCAGCGCAGAAACTTCTATATGGCCTTCGCCGAAAATGGCGAGCTCGACCCCAATCTCAAGATAGCCTTCGCCGAGATGGCGCGGCTGCGTGATGTGGTGGATGGGCGTCAGCGGCGGATGCAGGAACTGGAAGGCGAACGCCAACGCATCCACCAGGAACAAAAGCGCATCCGCGATAACCTGTCGCGCGTGCCCCATGGCAGCGACCTGCAGAAACGTTACCTTGCCAAGCTGGACCAGCAGGAAGACGCGCTGGAGGCCCTGCTTGGCGAGACCGAACAGACACGCCTGGCAATGGAGCAGGCAAACAAGAAACTGGGCGATTATATCCGAAGTCTGGATATTTAAGCTGGAGAGGGGGCCGGGATTTACCCGGTCCCCGCCGGCGGCTTCGGCGGCAGATCGACGGTAAAGCGCGATCCTTCGCCGGGGCTGCTTTCCGCCGTCAGGTCGCCGCCCAGAATGCGGCAGAATTTCCGGCTGATCGCGAGGCCAAGCCCGGTGCCGCCGTAGTTTCGCCGGGTGTCGTCGTCGGCCTGGGCGAATTCCTCGAATACGCGGTCCAGCTGTTCTTCGGTCATGCCGATGCCGTTATCGGTGACGGTAAAGCGCATGCCGTCCTCGCCGCGCCGCGCGCCGACTGTTATCACGCCGTCACGGGTGAATTTCGCCGCGTTGGCCAGCAGGTTGAACAGCACCTGGCGCAGCTTCGTGGGATCGCTTTCGATCGTCCCGATATCCGCCGGGCATTCGATTTTCAGGCCGTTGCCGTTTCGCGCCGCCAGCGGGCGCACCGTTTCCCCGACTTCATGCAGCAGGCTGTCGATTTCGATTTCGGCGATCTCGATTTGAACCCGCCCCGCCTCGATCTGCGACAGGTCCAGCACCTCGTTGATCAGCGACAGCAAATGCCGCGCGGCTATGCCGATCCGCCCCAGATCCTCCAGCAGGGGCTGGTCGTCGCGCTCCTCCGCCTCTTCATGCAGAAGTTCGCTATAGCCGATAATCGCGTTCAGCGGCGTGCGCAGCTCATGGCTCATATTGGCGAGGAAGGAGGATTTGGCGCGGTTGGCCGTTTCGGCTTCCATTTTGGCCTGCCGCAGCTTTTCCTCCGCCTGTTTGCGTTCGGTGATATCGCGCAGGATGCCGGTGAACAACCGCCGCCCGTCGTAATTCACCTCGCTGACCGCCAGCTCCAGCGGCACCGTGCCGCCATCCTTGTGCAGCCCGGTTACTTCCCGGCCCGTGCCGATGATTCGTGGCTGGCCGGTCTGGAAGTAGTTTTTGAGATACTGGTCGTGCTGGCTGCTGTCGGGTTCCGGCATCAGGGACCGGACATTCTGGCCGATGACTTCCTCGGCCGCGTAGCCGAAGATCCGCTCGGCCGCCGGATTGAAATCCAGAATGCGCCCCTCGCCGTCGATCACGACGATGGCGTCGACGATGGTCCGGAAGATCGCACGAAGCTGCGCCTCGCTCTCGCTGCGCGCGGGCGCCTCGCCCGACGAGGGGCGCAGTTTCATCAGACGATCGAGAAGCCCGGTCATGCGGCCCGCCTTTTCGGCGGGGCCGCCCGCGACTCCCGGGTCCCAAGGACAGAATCTCTATGCAACAGTAACCTCCCCTATGGCGCCGGACTTTATTTTTGACGCTTGCTTAACCCTATAGACTAAAGGGTATCTGGTACGCCAGTCGGTGTGCGATTGCAAAGGAATCAATGCGAAATACGATCTATTCGGGGACTTTTTGCAGCCCGCCAATGGACCAGCCTCTGTGCCGCATCGCTGCTGGCGGGGGATGTTACCACGAAGTAGAAGTCGAGCAGGGCGCCGGCACCCTATACTAAAAGAGTACACCAGCAGGGGTTGTTTGTTGTTAATTAGTTAAGTACTTTGAATTACAGTGATTCTATAAATATAAAATCAGGGGCATTATTGGAGGCGATGTTGGAGGCAGGGGACGGTAAAAAATCCGGCGAGGCAAAGGCGGAACAAGGCGAAGCGCCCAAGGTTGATTTCTCGATGTCGAACGGGCTTGTGTCGCGTCTCGCGCGGCTCGGCATCTCGCTTGCGTTCACCTCATACCAGTCCGGCATTCTCTACATGCTGGGGCGCAACCCGAAGGGCGGGGCGCATCTGCACCAGGCCGGGATGCCCAAGCCGATGGGCCTGTGCCATGGCGGCGACGGGCGCCTTCTTCTGACGGGGGCCTTCCAGGTTATCGAACTGGCCAACGTGCTGGCGCCGCATGAGCGGATAAACAACATCTTCGATGCCTGTTTTATGCCGCGCCGCATGTATATGACCGGCCAGCTCGACGCGCACGACGTTGCCATGGACCCGGCCGGCAAGCCGATTTTTGTGAACACCCGCTTCAACTGCCTGGCGACCATCGACCAGCACCACAGCTTCAAGCCGATCTGGCATCCCGAATTTATCGACGGAATCGTCGATGAGGACCGTTGCCACCTGAATGGCCTGGCGGTTGAGAACGGTGAGCCGGCCTATGTCACGGCGGTCAGTAAGTCGAACACGATTGACGGCTGGCGCGACCGCCGCGCCGATGGTGGCGTGGTCATCGACGTGCGCCAGGACAGGATCGTCTGCGAGGGGCTGTCGATGCCGCATTCGCCGCGGTTGCATAATGGCGAGCTGTGGATGCTGAATTCCGGCACGGGCGAACTGGGCGTCGTCACGGGGCTTGGCGGGAAAAACAAGATGGCACGGTTCGAGCCGCGCGCCTTCTGCCCCGGCTTCCTGCGGGGGCTTTCCATCCATGGAAATCTCGCTTTCGTCGGGCTGTCGAAGCCGCGTTACAAGCGCTTCGAAGGGCTGGCGCTGGACGGGAAGCTGGCCGAGGCCGACAGCGAGCCCTGGTGCGGGGTGCAGGTCATCGACATCAAGACCGGGCAATGCGTGGACTGGTTCCGCATCGACGGGGCGGTCGCCGAACTCTACGACGTCGAGGTGTTGCCGGGGGTTGCCTGCCCGATGTCGGTAAGCCCCAATTCGGGCGACCTGGCGGCATTGATCACATATGAGGGGCGCACCCAGGCGCCCGTTGCGGAGAAAATCGCGAAAAAAGAGGCATCGACGGGAAGCCGGCCGGTGCGGCAAACAGAAGCGTCCTGAAAGGACGTCAAATGCCTTGGGAAGGGTGTAAGTCATGACACAGCAGAATAGTCGTCTGCGTCAACTCATGATGACCACGGCTCTGAGCGGCCTCGCGCTGTTCGGATACGGACGCGGCGCCTATGCCGGCGGTTGCATCGGCGGCCCGGACTCATATACCTGTAGCGGGGCCGCCGCCGGAGGGGACACGACCGAGACCCTGAGCGGCGCGCCGCTCAGTGTCACCGTTAGTTCGTCATTCGGCATCGACACCACGCTAACGGGTGGCGACGCCTTCTATCTGGACGGCCTGTACGGACTCACCTTCACGGGGGCTACCGCGCCGATTTCAATCACCGGCGATGACAACGGCATCGATGCCTATAATTCCTATGGCGGCGACCTTTCCATCACGACGACGGGGGGCGCGGTCACGGGCCTCTACGGGTACGGAATATGGGCCTATAACTCATATCTCGGGTCGGCCGGAGCGTGGCGTGGCAACCTCACGATCACGACCGCCGACGTAACCGGCGGCGACGACGCCATTTGGGCCCGCAATACCGCCTATGGCCGTTTTTGGAACGCCAACCTGACGATCGATTCGTCCCTGGGGTCCGTGAGCAGTTACGGTGGTGACGGCATCCTCGCGTACAACGAGGGCGATGGTTACACGGGGTCCTCGAATCTCCGCATAACCGTGGCCAACGTGTACGGCGCGTACGACGGCATCGACGCCCGGAATTACGGCTTTGGCGGCTACCAGAGCAGCCTTAGGATTATCTCGATCGACGGCACGGTTACGGGCATGGCCGGGGACGGCATCTCAGCCTACAATTTCGGCGTTTCTGGTTGGGGCTCTTCCTACGTTAATGTGATCACCGCTGACGTGAGCGGCGGGTCGGACGGCATCGTCGCCATGAATTTCGGCACATCATATGATGGCAGTAGCTTCCTTTGGATCAATTCAACCATGGGGACCGTGACCGGGATCTATGGCGACGGCATCCATGCCGAAAACTACGGCTACGCAGGCGGTTCAGTCGCGGACATGATTCTCAGGACGGCCGACGTAAGCGGCGGTCAGAATGGTATTTACGCACTTAACAACGGCAACGGCTATGTCGGAAGTGACCTGACGATTTACTCAACCGCAGGAACCGTAAATGGAACTACCTATGACGGCATCCACGCCGTTAATAACGGTTATGGCGGCTTGAAAGGCAGTTCGAACCTGACCGTGATCACCGCCGACGTGACCGGCGGGTCGGACGGAATCTACGCCCGGAACAACGGCAGCACCATTAACGTCGAAAGCAGCAGCCTGACGATCGACACGACCGCGGGGGCCGTGACCGGAGTCGGTTACATCGGCATCCACGCATTGAATTATGGCAGTGCCGCCAACTCAAGCTCCAACCTAAGCGTGACGACCTACAACGTAACAGGCGGGTCGGACGGCATCGTCGCTATTAACGGTGGATACAGCTATTATGGCGGGTTCTCGAACCTGACGATCGACAGCACGGCGGGCACTGTCGTCGGCGCGGCCGGGAGCGGCATCGTCGCCACCAACAACGGCTATTCCTTCTGGGAAAGGTCGAACCTTTCGGTGACCACCGCGGACGTGAACGGCGGGTCGAGCGGCATCGTCGCTGTTAACAACGGCTACGGCGGTTTCGGCAGCAACTTGACGGTCACCTCGACCAGCGGCGCGGTCACCGGAACGGCCGGGGATGGTATCCACGCCACGAACAATGGCTACTCAGATGAAGGATGGGTAGACCTGAACATAACCACGGCGGATGTGAGCGGCGGGTCGAACGGCATTGTCGCCATCAACAACGGTTACACCCGAACAGGATTCTCGTCGAACCTGACGGCGAACACGACTGCCGGCGCGGTCACTGGAATGACTGGGGATGGCATCTACGCTTACAATGGCGGTAACGCGAAATGGACCAGTTCAAACCTGACGGTGTCCACCGGCGCCGTGACCGGAGGGACGAACGGCATTGTCGCCATAAACAACGGCTATGCTTATGACAGCAGTAGCTTGACGGTCGACACGACCGTCGGCGCTGTCGCGGGCACGACCGGGGATGGCATTTACGTCATCAATAGTGGCATTGCGCGTCGCGGCACATCGGACTTGACCGTGGCCACAGGCGACGTAAGCGGCGGGAACAATGGCATTAGCGCCCTGAATTATGGCAGCGGCAAGTATGGCAGCAATCTGACGATCGATTCCAGCGCGGGGACCGTGTCCGGGACAACCGGCGACGGCATCCACACCATTAACGATGGCTACTCCAGGTTAGGTAACACAGACCTGAGTGTGACCACCGCCGACGTAACCGGCGGGACCAACGGTATCTGGGCCTACAACACCGGCTCCGGCCACTATGGCAGCAGCCTGACGATCGATTCGAGCGCGGGGGCCGTGACCGGAACCGGCTCCAGAGGAATCTATGCCCGCAACGACGGCACTAGCTACTGGGGCTATTCCAGCCTCTCGATCACCACGGCGGCCGTGACCGGCGCCACTGACGGTATTTTTGCCGCTAACCACGGCTTCGGCTTCTATGGCGGCAGCAACCTGACGATCGATTCGACCGCGGGGTCGGTGACCGGAACCACTGGCGAAGGCATCCATGCCTACAATGACAGCGGCGGCTGGTATTTTTCGAACCTGAGCGTGACCACCGCCAATGTCACCGGCGGGACCTATGGTATTTATGCCCGCAACGCCGGCTATAGCGCCTATGGCACCAACCTGACGATCGATTCAATCGCCGGGACCGTGACCGGAGGTTCCGACGGCATCTTTGCCATTGTTGTCGGCAAAGATGCCGACAACAATGGCAAAGCCGGGTACGGCAATTCGGACCTGAGCGTGACCACCGCCGACGTAACCGGCGGGGACAACGGTATTTACGCCATCAACAACGGCGACGGCTGGTTTGGCAGCAGCCTGACGATCGATTCCACCGCCGGGACCGTGACCGGGACGACCGGCTACGGCATCCACGCCATCAACGATGGCTACTCCAGGTTCGGCAATTCGGACCTGAGCGTGACCACCGCCGACGTAACCGGCGGGGGCATCGGTATTTGGGCACTCAACAACACCCCGGGCTACTACACCCTGGACCTCTATGGCAGCGACCTGACGATCGATTCGAGCGCGGGGACCGTGACCGGAACCGCTTACGCCGGCATCTATGCCACGAACTATGGCAGCGCTTTTTACGGCACTTCGAACCTGAGCGTGACCACCGCCGACGTAACCGGCGGGTTCATCGGTATTTCGGCCAGCAACTTCGGCTACGGCTACGATGGCATTGACCTGACGATCGATTCGACTGCCGGGACCGTGACCGCGACCGCTTACTCTGACAGTATCGGCATCCACGCCTACAACTATGGCACTACCGGGTCCCTGTACTACGCCGGCACCTCGAATCTGAGCGTGACCACCGCCGATGTCACCGGGGGCGCCGGTATTCGGGCCCTCAACACCGGCTCCGGCCACTATGGCAGCAGCCTGACGATCGATTCGAGCGCGGGGGCCGTGACCGGAACCGGCTCCAGAGGAATCTATGCCCGCAACGACGGCACTAGCTACTGGGGCTATTCCAGCCTCTCGATCACCACGGCGGCCGTGACCGGCGCCACTGACGGTATTTTTGCCGCTAACCACGGCTTCGGCTTCTATGGCGGCAGCAACCTGACGATCGATTCGACCGCGGGGTCGGTGACCGGAACCACTGGCGAAGGCATCCATGCCTACAATGACAGCGGCGGCTGGTATTTTTCGAACCTGAGCGTGACCACCGCCAATGTCACCGGCGGGACCTATGGTATTTATGCCCGCAACGCCGGCTATAGCGCCTATGGCACCAACCTGACGATCGATTCAATCGCCGGGACCGTGAGCGGAGGTTCCGACGGCATCTTTGCCGACAACAATGGCAAAGCCGGGTACGGCTATTCGGACCTGAGCGTGACCACCGCTGACGTAACCGGCGGGGCTAACGGTATTTACGCCACCAACAACGGCGACGGCTGGTTTGGCAGCAGCCTGACGATCGATTCCACCTATGGCTACGGGGCCGTGACCGGGACGACCGGCTACGGCATCTTCGCTTACAACGATGGCTACTCCAGGTTCGGCAATTCGGACCTGAGCGTGACCACCGCCAATGTCACCGGCGGGGACGACGGTATCTGGGCCGTTAACAGCGGCTTCGCCGCTATCAACGGCTATACGGGCAGCAGCAACCTGACGATCGATTCCTCCGCGGGGGCCGTGACCGGAACCACCGGTAACGGCATTTATGCCTGGAACGATGGCTACTCCGGGTACAACTATTCGAATCTGAGCGTGACCACCGCCAATGTCACCGGCGGGACCTATGGTATCTGGGCCAGCAACACCAGCTACGGATACTATG
>CBFDDT010000134.1:0-10130 GCA_965603635.1 uncultured bacterium
AAGACAAAAACCGCCCCGGAAACACCCGGAGGCGGGAGCAAAAAGTCCGCAGCTAACAAAACCGGACATAGAAAACCCCATCTTCGATGAGTTTTTCAACAGCCTCAGCCAACGCCGGACCTTGCTATACGCGGCCTGCACAAGACGGAAGCGGCATCAGGGACGGCGGAGACTGACGCCCACGGCTGCGCGCTTGAAAAAGAAGTAAATAAGCGTGCTGTCGGCGGCGGCGAAGAAACACCAGACGGAAACGAATGTCGCGAAATAGGCGTAGGCCGAGACCAGGAAGCCGACGAGGACGACAGCGCCAAAGACCTGGATAATCCTGTGCGAGGAAAGTAACGGCGGAACACATATGCAAATGAGGTAGGGAATCTGCTGCCAGGACAGGGGGTTCGCGTCGCCCGCATAATCGATGCTATGGCCGCGGATGACGGCGGTGACCGGGTCGCTGAGAAGGCCCAAAAAGAGAAGAATCGAAAGAGCCGACCCGATAACGGCGATGGCTCCAAGAACGCGCCGCCGGCGGCGGTCGGGTTCGATCAGAAGCACGGTGATCGCGGTATAGGTCGGCCAAAGGACATTGGCGAAAATCAGATAGGTGAAGGAAAGTGCGGCAACGGTCCCACTGTCGCTCTCCCCGGATAATTGCAGCCACAGAAGGCCTTCGACCGTCTGCTGGGCCGCGAACAACAAGGGCACGATCGCCAGAAAAAGCTGGGGCGGCCGCCGGACTTGCCCGACGGCTGCAAGGCCGATCACCGCGGTAGTTGCGGCCACCGAGAAGCTTGCCGTTGCCGAAAAGCACATGACAGAGACACTCCGCGCCCGCAAACAGCCTGTGTTCAAGTCACAAAATCCACCGTGAACGGGCGAGAGAGCCAGCCGATCCTGTCAGGTGATCTATACCACGAGGCAATCGGAAAAGGGAAAAAGGAAGTTCACTGGAGAGTCCCGTCACAACCGCCGCGCACCCCCGTCCCGGACCTCCACCATCGAGGGGGCGGGAGATATCACGGCGGCGGCGGCGGAAACCGGTCGAGGAAGCGCCGGGCGCGGGGCAGGGCGTTGTGTAAAAATTGCCCCGGCTCGCGCAGATGCAGCCCGTCATATGTCAGCGATTTGGCCTCCGACACCAGCACGCCCGCCGGCAAATCAACGAGGGTGCAGTCCCATCCCGGCCACCAGCGCCCCGCCTTGTCACGCATATGCGCCAGCAGCGCCGGCCAGTCGGAGTACCCATGATAATCGAACGCCAGATCGCCCCGCACCGCCACAATATGATTCCCGGCAAACCCCGCCACGGGTCTGACCCACACCGCCCGGAACCCGGCTTGCGCATACCGCTCCATAAACGCCCAGGCCAGGACCTGACAGGCCCCGTACGCGAAGAACACCCGGTCGGGGAGGTTCCAGCGCAGCACGGGATCGCGTTTTGTTGGGCCGGGGATTTTGTACATGGGGGTGCGATCAAGTCCGTCGAAAAACGGAACCACAATCTGTTCCTCGACCGCCGAGAGACCGGCCGTGCCGGGTGGTCCGCCAACCCCTGGGACGCGCGGGACCCCGCTATCCAGCACGCCTATCTGAAGTTCATACTCGAAAAGCGCCGCGAAGGCTGGGAGACTGCCCTGTAGCGCCGCCCAGCCCCCGCCGGGGCTTTCAGAGGACCTTCCCACGCCAGGGGATTATGGCGGGGACCCTGGCTTGGTAGCTTCGGTAAGCCTCGCCGTAGAGCTTCAGCAGGCGCCGTTCCTCGAACATCGTTCCGACCGCCAGGTAGGCCGAACCCCAGATCGCCGTTGCCAGTCCGAACGGGTCCTGGGCGTTGCCCCAGAGGATCATGTAAGCGCCGGCATAGAGCGGATGGCGGACATAGGCATGAAATCCGTCGGTGCGAAGGGGCTCGTCTTCCGGCTCGCCGGTCCCCAGGCGATGATCGCGGATTTGGGCCGTTCCCACCAGGCGGCCCAGATCGTAGCCGCGCAGGGCCAGCAGCAGGATGACGATCCCGAGGATCGACAGGCCGGTCAGGCCGGCCCGGGCCGCGTCGGGCAGGGCAAATGGGGCCGCGCCCCCGAACAGCCACTTGCCCGCCAGCCAGACCGCGGAGATGTGGAGGACGGCCAGCAGATTGTAGGCGATGCGGTACCAGGGGCCGAGGGCCGGCGCCAACAGGGCCTTGGCCCGCGTCCCGGCAAGCAGGGAATGCCCGAGGCCGAAACTGAACCAGGCCAGGGCATAGATGATTTGGGCCTCTATCATGGTCATGCATTGTTCTCGATGTTGGGAATGCCGACGATCCAGCATTTCGTGACAGGATACCTGTTATAGCAAAATTACCCGTTCGGGGCCGCCATCGGACTCCGGTGCGTGATGGGTAAGGCCGCGCCCGGACCCCTGCATCCCCCTCACCCTGCCCTCTCCCCTCGCGGGAGAGGGCAGGGTGAGGGGGCGGTCCGCTTGTGACGCGCGCCATCAAATGAGTCTTTATCGGCTCCCCTTGCTATAACAACCCATGACCTTATCGATTCCCAACCGTCAGGCCCGCCGCCTGTTCCTCCATCTGCAGGGCCTGTCCGCGCCGCCGACCGCCAAACTCACCCGGCCCGGCCTGCTCGGTCTGATCGAGGGGCTCGGGTTCGTGCAGGTCGACAGCATCAATACCGTCGAGCGGGCGCATCATATGATCCTCTTTGCGCGCAACCAGACTTACGCCAAGGCCGACCTGGCGCGGTTGCTGGAGCGCGACCGGGGGCTGTTCGAGAACTGGACCCATGATGCCTCGATCATCCCCACCGCGTTTTATCCGTACTGGGAGCAGCGTTTCACGCGCGATGCGGCAAGCCTGCGGGCGCGCTGGCGGGAATGGCGGCGCGAGGGGTTCGAGGAGATTCTCGACGAAATACTCGATCATGTGCGCGTCCAGGGGCCGGCGATGTCGCGCCATCTGCGCCGGCCACGGGACGCCTCGGCGGATTCGGTGTCGGGGGGCTGGTGGGACTGGCATCCCTCGAAGACCGCGCTGGAATATCTGTGGCGCACCGGCGCGCTGGCGGTCGACCGGCGCGAAGGATTCCAGAAGGTCTACGATCTGACCGAGCGGGTCATTCCTGCGCGGCACCGGGGCGGCGCGGCGGGCGGGGAAGGGGACGCGCAAGACTTTATCGACTGGTTCTGCCGCGGCGCGCTCGACCGGCTGGGCATCGCCACCGCGGGCGAACTGGCGGCGTTCTGGGACGCGGTCACGCCCGACGAGGCCAGGGCATGGGCGCGCGACCGCCTGGGCGACGCGCTTATCGAAGTCGAAATCGAGCCCGCCGACGGATCGAAGCCGCGAGTTGCCTTCGCCCGTCCCGACATTCTCGACCGGATGGCCGATGCGCCCGAACCGCCGGGCCGGCTGCGCGTGCTCAGCCCGTTCGACCCGCTGATCCGCGACCGCGCCCGAACGCGCCGCCTGTTCGGTTTCGATTACCGGATCGAGGTCTTCGTGCCCGCCGCCAAGCGGACCTACGGCTATTACGTCTTCCCGCTGCTTGAGGGCGATCGGCTGGTCGGCCGCATCGACATGAAATGCGACCGAAGCGCGGGCGTGCTGCGGGTCGCCGGCCTGTGGCTGGAGCCCGGCATAAAACTCACCGCCGCCCGCCGCCGCGCCCTGGATTCCGAACTCGACCGCCAACGTCGCTTCGCCGGGGCGGAACGGGTGGAGTACGCGGAGGGGGTTCCGTAACCCGCGGAAAACCCTGGCGCATGGGCTCGAACCCGCGAAAACAGGTGTCTGGCATCAGAAACAGAACTGATACCTGATACCTGTTTACTCCAGCTCGATCACCTCGATCTTCTTGCCGTCGGCGGCCAGCGCCAGCTTGCCGGCCTTCAGGGCGATCGCGTCCTCGCCGAAGATTTCGCGCCGCCAGCCTTTCATGGCGCGCACGTCGGCCTCGTCGTCGGCCGCGATGCGTTCCAGGTCGTCGCCGCTGGCGACCAGCCTGGAGGCCACGTTCTGCTTTTCGCAGTTCAGTTTCAGTAGCACCTTCAAGAGGTCGGTCAGCGGGCCCAGGCCCGGGGGCAGGCGCTCGGCGCGTTCCGGCGGGGCGGGCAGGCTGTGCTCGGGACGGTCGATGCCGTCCTGGATCGCCTTGAGGATGCCCTCGCCCGATGAACCCTCGGCCATCTTCGACGAGATGCCGCGCACATGGCCCAGGGTCTCGGCCTTCAGCGGGGCGCTGCTGGCGATCTCCTGGATCGCTTCGTCGCGCAGCATGCGGTTGCGCGGGATATCGCGGCGCTGGGCCTCGCGCTCGCGCCATGCCGCCACCTCGATCAGAATGGCATGGTATCGCTTGCCCTTGCCGCCGCGGCCCTTGATGCGCCGCCAGGCGTCCTCCGGGTCGGCTTTGTACGTCTCGGGCGCGCACAGCACCGCCATTTCCTCGTCCAGCCAGTGGGCCCGGCCGGTATTCTCCATGCGCTCGGCCAGCTTCTCGTAGACCGGGCGCAGGTGGGTCACGTCACCCATGGCATAGTCAAGCTGCTTGTCGGACAGCGGCCGGCGAGACCAGTCGGTAAAGCGCGACGATTTGTCGACGGAAACCCCGATGGTCTGGGCCAGAAGGTTCTCATAACCGATCTGGTCGCCCAGGCCGCAGACCATGGCGGCCAGCTGGGTATCGAACACCGGATGCGGCACCTTGCCCATGCCGTGATAGAAGATTTCCAGGTCCTGGCGCCCGGCATGGAAGACCTTCAGCACGCTCTCGTCGGCCATCAGCTCGTATAGCGGGGTCAGGTCGATGCCCGGCGCCAGCGCGTCGATGCATTCGGCCTCGTCGGGCCCGGCGACCTGCACCAGGCAGAGGATCGGCCAGAAGGTGCTCTCGCGCATGAACTCGGTATCCACCGTAACGTACTCGGCGGAGGAAAGCCGGGCGCAGAATTCGGTGAGGCGGGCGGTGTCGGTGATTGGTTTGATAGGCATGCGGGCGAGTGTTACATCCATTTTGCGGTTCGGGGAAGTCTCGAAGGGAATTTCTTGCGTGGCCCGGTCGATCAAAGGTTGACCACAGAGACACAGAGGGGGGGCGGTGATTCGGTCCCCGGTGACCGTGGCGCAGTCGCGGTCGTTGAAGGGGGATATGGGGACGAGGGGGATAGGGGGATAAGAGTTTTGCGGCCGAAGGCCCCGATTCCTTTTATCTCCATATCTCCCTTATCCCCATATCCCCCTTGAATCGAAGCCCGCAAGCGGTTCGCCGTTGGAAGGTAAGACACGAAAACACTGCTTCCTCTGTGTCTCTGTGTCTCTGTGGTCCAGGTTTCTTTTGCGCCGGTAAAACCGATCCCGCCCTTGACAAGGCGGCCCAATCCGTGGCCTTTCCCGTCCAATTCCGGTTTCCAAATTAGGCTAAAAAGAATGCATGATTATCGCACCCATACCTGCGGGGCGCTGCGCCTCGATGATGTCGGCCAGACCGTCCGGCTTTCCGGCTGGGTCCATGTCAAGCGCGACCACGGCAACCTGCTGTTCATCGATTTGCGCGACCATTACGGGCTGACCCAGGTGGTGCTGGATATTTCCAGCCCGCTGTTCCCGGTCGCCGAGGGCGTCGGCAACGAGTCGGTGATCCGCGTCACCGGCGAAGTCGTCGCGCGCACCGAGGATACCGTCAATCCGAAATTGCCGACCGGCGCGGTCGAGGTCGTGGCGGCCGAGATCGAGGTGCTGTCTGTGGCCGACCCGCTGCCCATGCCGGTCAATCAGGATGCGGGATACCCCGAGGATATCCGCCTGCGCTATCGCTATCTTGATTTACGCCGGGCCGAGATGCAGGCCAACATCATGCTGCGCGCGAAGGTAATCCAGTCGATCCGCCTGCGTATGATGGAGCAGGGCTTTACCGAGTTCCAGACGCCGATCCTGACCGCCTCGTCGCCCGAGGGCGCCCGCGATTATCTGGTGCCCAGCCGCATTCATCCGGGCAAGTTCTACGCCCTGCCGCAGGCGCCGCAGCAGTTCAAGCAGTTGCTGATGGTGGCCGGCTTCGACCGCTATTTCCAGATCGCGCCCTGTTTCCGCGACGAGGACGCCCGCGCCGACCGCTCGCCGGGTGAGTTCTACCAGCTCGATCTGGAGATGTCCTTCGTCAACCAGGACGATGTGTTCGCCGCGCTGGAGCCGGTGCTGCATGGGGTGTTCGAGGAGTTCGCCGAGGGGCGCACCGTGGCGCCCGCGCCATTCCCGCGCATTCCCTTTGCCGAGGCGATGGAAAAATACGGCTCCGACAAGCCAGACCTGCGCAACCCGCTGATCATCACCGACGTGACCGAGGCCTTCCGCGGTTCCTCCTTCGGGCTGTTCGCCAAGGGGATCGAGGGCGGCTCGGTGGTCAAGGCGATTCCGGCGCCCGGAACCGGCGGCAACCCGCGCAGCTTCTTCGACAAGCTGAACGACTGGGCGCGCTCGGAAGGCGCCGGCGGGTTGGGCTATATCATTTACGAGCCCGACGGTAGCGGCAAGGGCCCGATCGCCAAGAATATCGACGAGGAGCGCCTGCGGCAGATCGCCGAGACCACCGGCGCCAAGCCCGGCGACGCGGTGTTCTTCGCCTGCGACAAGCCCGCCGCCGCGGCCGCTTTCGCCGGCACGGTGCGCACCAAGCTGGGCGAGGATCTGGATCTGATCGAGAAGGATGTCTTCAAGTTTTGCTGGATCGTCGATTTCCCGATGTTCGAATTGGACGAAGCGACCGGCAAGATCGAGTTCAGCCATAACCCCTTCTCGATGCCCCAGGGCGGGATGGAGGCGCTGGAGACCATGGACCCGCTGGAGATCAAGGCCTGGCAGTACGACATCGTCTGCAACGGCGTCGAGCTGTCGTCGGGCGCGATCCGGAACCATCTGCCGGAGATCATGTACAAGGCATTCGGCATAGCCGGTTACGGGCCCGAGGTCGTTGAGGACCGCTTCGGCGGCATGCTGAACGCGCTGAAGTTCGGCGCGCCGCCCCATGGCGGTTCGGCGCCGGGCATCGATCGCATCGTCATGCTGCTGGCCGACGAGCCCAACATCCGCGAGGTCGTGGCCTTCCCGATGAACCAGCGGGCCGAGGATTTGATGATGCAGGCCCCCGCCGTGATCGAGCCGGAGCGCCTGCGCGAGCTGAACATCCGCGTCCATATGCCGCCCAAGAAGGTGGAAGAAGAGAAGGCGTAGGGCCGAACGACGGTCGAGTGGCTGCATCCTTCGACAGGCTCAGGATGAGGATTTTCGATATATTTCAAACACACACGCCTCATCCTGAGCCTGTCGAAGGATGCGCCGGAAAGAAGCCGCTGTAGTTGACGTCGGCTTTCTGCGCGGGCATGCAGGGGCCATGGACGACGCTTATTACACCCAACTCGCCGCCGCCTATGCGCGAGGCATGCTGCCCGATGCGGGCGGTGACGATGCCGCATTGATCGAGGCCGGACGTGCCGTGGGGCTGAAGCTGCACCGCTTCAAGCGTTCGGCGGAACTGCCGCGCGTGCGCGCCGTTATCGGCATGCTGCATGGGCTGGCTCCCGAAAGCCTGCTGGATGTGGGCAGCGGGCGCGGCGTGTTTCTGTGGCCGTTGCTGGACAGTTTTTCCGGATTGCCCGTCACCGCGATCGACCAGGATCAAACCCGTATCGACCATATCGAGGCGGTGCGCCGGGGCGGTCGCGACGGCCTGTCGGCTCATGCCATGGATGCGGCCGCGATGGCGTTCGCGGATAATGAATTCGATGCCGTGACGGTGCTGGAAGTGCTGGAACATGTCGAGGACCCGCTGGCCGTCGCGCGCGAGGCCATCCGCGTGGGCCGCCGTTTCGTCATCGCCTCGGTGCCATCGAAAGACGATGACAATCCCGAACATATCCGTCTGTTCGACGCGCGCACCCTGTCGGCGCTGTTCGGCGAGGCGGGCGCGCGGCGGGTTACGGTCGAATATGTGCCGGGCCACATGGTTTGCATGGTGGGGCTGTAATGGACCGGATCCGGAAATATCCCCGCACCCATCATATAGAAGGCTCGCGCCTGCAGTCGGGCGATGGGGATTTGGCGGCGATTCCCTTCGACGAGTTGGTGGGCCGCCATCTGGTGATCGAGGAAAAGCTGGACGGCGCCAATTCGGCGATCAGCTTCGGGAGCGACGGTATGTTGCTGCTGCAAAGCCGCGGCCATTATCTGACCGGCGGCGCGCGCGAGGCGCATTTCGCGCCGCTGAAGGCCTGGACGGCGGCCCATCGCGACGCGCTGTGGGGCCAGATCGGCGCGCGTTACGTGATGTATGGCGAATGGCTTCATGCCAAGCATACGGTCTTCTATGATGCGCTGCCTCACTATTTCATGGAGTTCGACCTGCTGGACAAGGAGAGCGGGGTCTTCCTGTCCACGCCGGAACGCCGCCGCCTGCTGGCCGGCGGACCCGTCGCGTCCGTACCGGTGCTGCGCGAGGGCAGGGTGGCGCGGCTCGCCGACATGACCGGGTTGATCGGGCCCTCGCTGTACAAGACGGCCCGCTGGGCCGAGGCGCTGGATGAGGCGGTGGCGGCGCGGGGCCAGGATGCCGGCATGGTCCGCGCCCAGACCGACATGTCCGGTGAGATGGAGGGCCTCTATATAAAGGCCGAGGATGGTGCTGCCGTCACCGGCCGCTGGAAGTTCATCCGCAAGAGCTTCCTGGACGCGGTGCAGGCCTCGGGCGGGCATTGGCGCGACCGGCCGATTCTGCCCAACGGATTGGCGGCCGGGGTGTCGCTGTACGACGAAGAACCATGACGCAACTGGACGCCTTTGTGCCGGCGGGCCCGGATTGGCGAATCGACTGGGAGGGGTTGGAGCGGCTCTTTCCCTGGACGGAAGATCTTCGCACATGCCCACAGGATCCGCTCTGGCATGGCGAAGGCGATGTCTGGACCCATACGCGCATGGTTGTCGATGCGCTGGCCGGGATGGAGGACTGGCGCGCGCTGGACGAGGCGGCCCGCCGACAGCTCTTTCTTGCCGGCCTGCTGCACGATATCGGCAAGTCCGCTTGCACCGAGACCGAATCGGATGGGCGCATCACCAGCCGGGGGCATTCCCGGCGCGGCGAATCAATGGCGCGGCTGTGGCTGTGGCGCGCCGGCATGGGGCCGCATGAGCGCGAGCCCATCGCCGCATTGATCCGTAGCCACCAGTATCCTTTCTTTCTGCTCGACCGAGAAGACGCCAGGGACGAGGCGATCAGGCTGAGCCACGACCTGCGCTGCGACCGGCTGGGCCTGCTTGCCGAGGCCGACGCACGCGGACGAATCGCCAGGGACAGGGACCGATTGGTAGATAATTGCCGGCTGTTTCGCGATTTCTGCGCCGAGACTGGCTGTTTGGATGGCCCCTGGCCCTTCGCCAACGATCACAGCCGGTTCGAATGGTTCCGCAAGCCGGGCCGCGATCCGGCCTATGCCGCCCATGACGATACGCGCATGGAGGTTGTGCTTATGTCCGGCCTGCCCGCCGCCGGCAAGGATAGCTGGATCGCCGCCAATCTGTCCGATTGGCCGGTGGTCTCGCTGGATGCGATTCGCGCCGAACTGGGCGTCGATTCGGCCGGAAAACAGGGGAAAGTCGTCGCCACGGCGAGGGAGCGCGCCCGCGAACACCTGCGGTCGGAAAATAATTTCGTATGGAACGCCACCAATATCAGCCGCCGGATTCGTGGCGGATTGATCGGTTTGTTCGCCGATTACGGCGCGCGGGTGCGGATTGTTTATCTGGAAGTTCCGTCGGCCGAACAGCAGCGGCGCAACGCCGCGCGGCGCGATCCGGTCCCCGATGCGGCGATCGGACGGATGCTGAATAACTGGGAACCGCCAAAGATTAATGAGGCGCATCAAGTCGACTGGATCGACGTAACCATCTGAAAAATAAAAAAATGTCAGAATCCGGACAGGATTTGACATCAAGAATTAACCAAACCTGTTTACGGGAATTAAAGACCTTGCTGATAGGTTCTGATCGTCGGCTAAGGGTCGGTGACAGAGTATAGAGAACCATGCCCTTGGTTAATATAAAGTTAAAACTTTATCCTTATCGAGCAAAGATCTGGATAAAATGTATATAA
>CBFDDT010000135.1:0-10104 GCA_965603635.1 uncultured bacterium
ATCCTCTACGTCACCTCAATGTCCCAGCCCTGGGGCGACTGGGCCCCGCGCGAACGCGAAGCCGGCGGCCTGTTCGCGATCCACGGCCTGGGCGCGCGCGGCGTGGAGGAGTTGCGGTTCGCGGGGTGAGGGAGTGGGTGGTTCAGAGGCGGCGGCTACTCCCTGGCGCATCCTTCGTCAGGCTCAGGATGTGGAGTCTGTTTTAAAATTCAAACACTCGCTCCTCATCCTGAGCCTGACGAAGGATGCGCCGGGGGAGTAGCAGCAATGCCTACAAGAGGCGAACCACCCCCGCCTCGCCCAGCGCGGCGATCTCTTCCGCGCCGTAGCCAGCCTCTGTCAGGATTGCCGCCGTATGCTCGCCCAGTTTCGGTGCGGGGGAGTGCAACTCAGGGCCGCCATGCATATAGCCGAAGGCGGCGGCGGGCGCTTTCACTCGCTGGCCGTTGCCCCCGGGAACTTGCTCGCTGTCCCGCATCACACCGCGCGTGGCGACCTGGGGCTCGCGCAATGCCTCGTCGACGCGGCGCACGCGGGCGGCCGGGACGCCGGCTTCGTTGATCAAATCCTCCCACTCCTGGGCCGTTCTGGTCATCATGATATCGCGCAAGGTTACGGCATGGTCGTCGGCCCGGGTGAACATGAAGGCTAGGTCCCGGCCCTCCAGTTCATCGGCGATATCGTCGCGCCCCAGGGCGCGCCACAGGGTCCGGGTCTGTTTCAGGGTGAAGGCGCCTAGGAAGACCAGCCCGTTGGCGGTCTCGTAAGCCGAATAGGCGGCGCGCTGGGGGTTGGTATTGCCCATGGGCGGCGGCGTGCGATCCATCAACTGGCTGTTCACGGCGTTGGTGGACATCATCATCAGGGCCGCGTCCAGCATGGCCACGTCGATGCGCTGGCCGCGCCCGGTGCGCGAACGCTGGAACAGGGCCGAGGCAATGGCGAAGGCGGCCTGCGCCCCGGTGCCGTAATCGATAAGGGGCGGGCCGACGCGGACGGGGTGGTTGTCCGGCGTGCCATTGGCCGCCATCAGGCCCGAGAAAGCCTGGATCACGGGATCGTATGCCGGATGCGCGGCCTTCGGCCCGGTATGGCCATAACCGGTCAGCGAGCAATAGATGATATCGGGCTTGATTTCGGCCGCCGCGTCGTAACCCAGTCCGTAGCCGTCGATCACGCCGCAACAATAATTCTCGACAATGACATCGGCTGTTTCGATGAGTTTGCGGGCGATCGCCAGCCCTTCCGGCGCCCCAAGGTCGAGGCATAGCGAGCGTTTGTTGCCGTTCTGGCTGATAAATTCCGAGCCCCGGCCCTCGGCCTCCAGCGGCGGGCTGTGGCCCTCGATGCGCATCATGTCGGGTTTGTGCGGCGCCTCGATCTTGACGATATCGGCGCCCATCACGCCAAGCTGGTAAGTGCAGAACGGCCCCGCCAACACATGGGTGAAGTCGAGAACGCGTATTCCTTCGAAGGGCTGCATGATTTGGTCTCCAACCGCGATGTGACGACGCACTCTGCCCGCGTTCTCGCCCCGGGCCAAGACCGGAAACGCATTTCTCTTGCATAAAAGCGACTTGCCCGGCGACGTGAAAGCTGTCTCCATGGTCAGTGGAGGATCGCGCATATGGGACAGGGTTTTGTAGATTTCGTCACCGGCCTTGGCGCCGACGCCATTCCGGGCGAGGTGAAAACCGTGCTGCGCCGTGGTTTCGCCGACACGATGATGGTGGCGGCGGCCGGAACCACGACGGAAATGTCGGGGATCGCGCGCGAATTCGCCTGTCGTCACTGGCTGTCGGCGGCATCGGCGGGGAGCGCGCGGATGTTGTTCGACGGACGGGAGGTCTCGCCCGCCGGGGCCGCCTTCGCCGGGGCCTTCACCATCGATTCCATCGATGCCCATGACGGCAATTCGCGGGTCAAGGGCCATGCGGGGTCGGCGTTGTTTCCCGGGCTTCTGGCCATCGCCGACGCGCGGCGCGCTGCCGGCGGGGCGGTTACGGGCGCCGAGTTCATGACGGCGCTGGCCATCGGTTACGAGACCGCCTACCGCGCCGGCCTGGCGCTGCACGGCACGGCCGCCGATTATCATACCTCGGGCGCATGGACGGCGGTTGGGCTGGCGGCGGCGGGCGGGCGCATGCTGGGGCTGGACGGCGAGCGGATCCGCCACGCCATGGGTATCGCCGAATATCACGGTCCGCGCAGCCCGATGATGCGCTGCATCGACCATCCCACCATGCTGCGTGACGGTGTGGGGTGGGGCGCGCCGACCGGGGTCAGCGCCGCCTATATGGCGGAACTGGGCTTTACCGGCGCGCCGGCGCTGACCGTCGAGGGGGCGGACGCCGTGCCCTGGTGGGGCGATCTGGCAGAGCGCTGGGAGATTATGGAGACCCATTACAAATATCACCCGGTCTGCCGCTGGGCCCATCCGGCCATCGACAGCGCGCTGGCCCTGATGGCGGAACATGGGCTGACCGCCGCTGACGTGGAGCGTGTGCGCATCGATACTTTCCATAACGCGACGAGATTGGCGGGACACGAGCCGAAGACGCTGGACGAGATCAGTTACGGCATCGCCTTCCCGGTGGCCGCGGCGATCGTGCGCGGGGGGATCGGACTGGAGGAACTGTCGCCTGACGTGTTGAAGGATTCCGAAATCCTGCGCATCAGCCGCGCCACGGAACTGGTCGACGACGACCACCTGACGAAGATCAGCGTCGGCAAGCGCTGGGCCGCGGTCACGCTGATATTGCGGGACGGCAGGCAGGTGAGCGCGCCGCCGCGAACCCCGAGGGGCGATCCCGACGACCCCTTGAACGATGCCGATTTCGAAGAAAAATACAGGCTGCTGGCGCATCCCGTCATCGGCGCGGAACGGGCCGGCCGGATTGTGGAGTTATCGTTGCGTTTTGACGAACTGCCCGACGGCGACTTTATTGCGCTGCTGAAAGAATTGTACTTTCCCGCGGGTGCGGCGGCGGCGGGATGACGCAATTGTGCGGGCCGGCGTCGTGTTTTTTATAGCCGGACCATTGACATGACACGACCATTGCATGCAGCCTCAGGGTAACGGAATAGTTAACCTGCTATTCATAACGACGATAACGTCAAATATCTAAACAGGGAGCATTAAGCATGGCCAGAAAATTTACCAACCGCGAGGGTGGCCCCTTGCATCATTTCATCAAACCCTGGGCGAAGTCCGCCAAAGAGGGCAAGCTGGACCGCCGCGAGTTCCTTGCGCTCGCCAGCGCGTTCGGCGCCACCACCGCGACCGCGTATGGTCTGCTGGGCGTCGCCGTGCCGTCGGTGGCCGAGGCCGCCGGCAAGAAGGGCGGCGTCCTGAAGGTTTCGATGTCGGTCAGGGATATCAAGGACCCGCGCATCTATGACTGGAGCGAGATGGGCAATGTCGGGCGCCAGATCTGCGAGGCGCTGGTGCGCTGGAACGCCGATTTCACTTTCGAGCCCTGGCTGCTGGAAGGATGGGACATCAGCGACGATGCCAAGGAATACACCCTGCATGTGCGCAAGGGCGTGAAGTGGAACAACGGCGACGACTTCAACGCCGACGACGTGGTCTTCAATCTCACCCGATGGTGCGATAAGCACGTTCCCGGCAACTCCATGGCCGGCCGAATGGGCGCTTTGCTCGAAAAGAAGAGCGAAACGAAGGAGATGGTCGACGAGAAGCAGGAAGACGGCACGACCAAGAAGGTCGAAAAGGTCATCGAGGTATTCGGGGCCCGCGACGGCGCCATCGTCAAGGTCGACTCTCACACGGTCAAGCTGATGCTGTTGGCCCCCGACATCACCATCATCCCGGGCATGGCGGATTATCCGGCGCTGATCGTGCATCGCGATTTCGAGAAGAATGGCGGCGATCTGAAGACCAAACCGATCGGTACCGGCCCGTTCCTGCTGGAAAGCCTGGAAATTGGCATCACGGCCAAGGTGAAGCGCAATCCCGGCTGGTGGAAGGGCGACGTCATGCTGGACGGCGTCGAATGGACGGATTACGGCACCGACCCGGCGGCGGAAGTTGCCGCCTTCGAGGCCGAGGAAGTTAATGTCAACTACCAGACCACTTCTGATTTCGTCGACATCATGGACGGGCTGGACCTGATCAAGCACGAGGTTGTAACCGCGGCGACGATCGTGGCGCGCATGAACGTCGACAACAAGCCCTATGACGATCAGCGCGTACGGCAGGCAATGCTTCTTGGCGTCAACAACTCCAAAGTGCTGGAACTCGGCTATAGCGGGCTTGGCCAGGCGGCCGAAAACCATCATGTCGGGCCGATGCATCCGGAATATTTCGCTCTTCCGGCGGTCAAGCGCGATCCAAAGAAGGCCAAGGCCTTGCTGAAGGAAGCGGGCATGGCGGACTATGAGCATGAGCTGATCTCGATCGACGACGACTGGCGGCGCAATACAACCGACGCCATCGCCGCGCAGCTTCGCGACGCCGGCATCAAGGTAAAGCGGACTATCATTCCGGGTTCGTCTTTCTGGAATGACTGGACCAAATATCCCTTCTCGACCACCAACTGGAACATGCGTCCGCTCGGCGTGCAGGTTCTGGCGCTGGCCTATCGCTCCGGCGAGGCCTGGAACGAGTGCGCATATGCGAATCCGGAATTCGACAAAAAGCTCGCGAAAGCCATGGAAACTCCGGATGTGGAAAAACGCCGGGCATTGATGAAGGATATCCAGAAGATCCTCCAGGATGCCGGCGTTATCATCCAGCCTTACTGGCGCGCGCTTTATTCGCATACGACGGCGAACGTCAAAGGCTACGAGAAGCATCAGACTTTCGAGATGCATTTCGACAAGGTCTGGCTCGAATAGGCCTGTCTTTTTTGCAAGGGGGAAACGGGGTTTACCGTTTCCCCCGCGCATTTCCCGGATCGTTCAATAGCAGGGGGACGTGATGCTCGCCTTTGTCGCACGGCGACTGGCCGTGATGGTGGCGACCATGTTGGCGCTGACTTTCGTGGTCTTCACGCTGGTCAATCTCGAGCCCAATTTGCGCAAGTTGGCGCTCGAGCAAAACAACGTCCGCATGTCCGCCGAGGCGGTGAATGTCTGGCTGCAGGAAGAGGGCTACCGCCGGCCGCTGATTGTGCGCTACGGCGAATGGCTGGGCAACACGGTGACCGGCGACCTGGGCCATTCCACGCGTTTCCGGAAACCCGTCGCTGACATCCTGCCCGAGCGGCTGGGCTATACCGGCATCCTGGCTTTTTGGGTGATGGTCATCATGGTGCCCGGCGCGCTGATTATCGGCGTGCTTGCGGGCATGCGGGAGGGGTCCAAGACCGACCGGTCGCTATCCGTCCTCTCCATCGCCACGACCGCGACCCCGGAATATGTCAGCGGCATCATATTCACCGTTATCTTTGCGTCATGGCTGGGCATATTCAAAGGGGTCGCCAAGGCGGGCGACATAAGTTTCGTCAATTTCACCCTGCCGGTGATGACCATGGCGCTCTACGGCATGGGTTATATAGCGCGCATGACCCGCGCCTCGATGGCCGAGGTGATGACCTCGCAATATATCCGCACGGCACGCCTGAAGGGCCTGTCCTTCGGCGCCATCGTTCTGAAGCATGCGCTGCGCAACGCGCTGATCGCCCCCTTCACGGTTATCATGCTGCAGTTTCCCTGGCTGCTGACCGGCGTGGTTATTGTCGAGAAACTGTTCAATTACAAAGGGTTCGGATGGGTCCTGGTGGAGGCGGCCGATAACAACGACATCGACCTGCTGCTGTCCTGTTCGATCGTCTCGGTGGCGGTGGTCATCGTGACCCAGCTGATATCGGATGTCGGCTACGCCTATCTCAACCCCCGTATCAGAGTGAGGTAGGCATCATGGAACCTCTTGGCTTCTTCGAGATATGGGGCGGTGTTATCGGCCGCTTCTGGCCGGTCTGGCTCTGCATGGCGATCATCATGGGCACCAGCTTCGCCTTCAAGCGCAGACTGGGACTCTATGGCCGGCTCTACGACAGCAATGTCGGAATGATCGGGCTGGGAATCGTGCTGTTCTGGGTGCTGACCGCGATTTTCCCCGACGTCATCGCAACCTTTGAACCACTGGAACAGTTCGGCTCCATCAAGCGCAAGCCGCCCGGCACCATCGAGATAGAGACCGGCGTGGCGGCCTATTTCGGCGGCGATAATCTGGGCCGCGACCTGTTCAGCCGCATGGTCCATGGCTCGACCTTCGTGTTGACCGTGGCGCCGGCGGCGACGCTGGTGGCCTATATGGTGGGTATCGCGTTGGGCCTGCCGGCGGGGTATTTCGGGCGCAAGGTCGACGCCGTCCTCACCTTCATCGCCAACCTTGTGCTGGCCTTCCCGGTCATCCTGCTGTTCTACCTGCTGGTGACCCCGGGCGTGCGCGAGACCGCAATTCCCAATGTGATGTCGGGCGTGTTCTTCGCATTCCCGATCATCTTCTTTGGCTTGCTGTTCTACAGCCGCTACTACACGCGGCCCCGGCTGTTGGCGGTCCAGATGACGGGGACCGTTGTCCTGGGCGCCTGGCTCTATGCCGGGCTGGTGTTCGACGCCGACCCGCTGGGCATCGTCAGCCTCGATCCCAACGAGCTGAATATTTTCGCGGCCGTGGTGTTCGCCTCCTCGCCCGGCGTGTTCCGCATCGTGCGCGGCCTGACCATGGACATCAAGACACGCGACTATGTGGCGGCCGCCCAGACAAGGGGCGAGAACCCCTGGTACATCATGCTGTGGGAGATCCTGCCCAACGCGCGCGGGCCGTTGATCGTCGATACCTGCCTGCGCATCGGCTATACGACGATCCTGCTCGGCACCCTGGGCTTCTTCGGGCTGGGGCTGGCGCCGGAATCGCCGGATTGGGGGTCGATGATCAACCAGACCCGCGGCTTCATCCGCATCGCCCCCACCATCGTGCTGCCGCAGACCATCGCGCTGGCCATGCTGGTGCTTGGGCTTAACCTGCTGGCCGACGGGCTGCGCGAACAGTCGTTGAAGGATTAAGAGCTTGGATCGGGATATGTTGCTGTTTTCATTGGTGCCCGCTGAGTCGGATGCAAGGCGCGGTCCGCCGGGCGATGCTCACGCATCGTCCAAGGGCCGCAACGCGGCAGGCGGCCGGCGGGCACAAACCCTTCGGGCGGGCTTGTGCTTCCTTCCGGACCGCGTCGGCGACCGCTTGCGATGCGGTAGCATCGCGGCGCACTCGCCTCCTAACCGGAAGGAAGCACAAGCCCGTGAAAACAACAACATATCCCGATCCAAGCTCTAAGGGAGATCGTCATGACGGAACCGATCCTGGAAATCGAAAACCTGTCGATCTCGTTCTTCACCCGGGCCGGCGAAATCCCCGCCGTGATGGATTTCTCCTGCAAGGTGATGCCGGGCGAGGCCATGGGGCTGGTGGGCGAGTCCGGCTGCGGAAAATCCACTGTGGCGCTGGGCATCATGCGCGACCTGGGCAATAACGGGCGCATCGTCGGCGGCACGATAAAATTCCGCGGCGAAGACCTGACCAACATGCCGGAGCCCGAACTGCGCAAGATTCGCGGCTCCGCCATCGCCATGGTCTACCAGGAACCGATGGCCAGTCTGAACCCGGCCATGAAAGTCGGTAAACAGTTGATGGAAGTGCCGATCATCCATGAAGGCATCGACGAGGCGGCGGCCCACGCGCGCGCGATGGAGATGCTTGTCGACGTGCGCCTGCCCGATCCGGCGCGTATCATGGAGGCCTACCCGCATCAGCTTTCCGGCGGCCAGCAACAGCGCATCGTCATCGCCATGGCGCTGCTGTCCAACCCGGCGCTGCTGTTGATGGACGAGCCGACCACCGCGCTGGACGTGACGGTGGAGGCCGGAATCGTCGATCTGGTAAAGAATCTGGGCGAGAAATACGGCGCCTCGATGCTGTTCATTTCTCATAATCTGGGCTTGATTCTCGCGACCTGTAACCGAATTACGGTGATGTATTCCGGCGAGGCGGTGGAGACCGGCACTATTGGCGCGATCTTCGACGATATGCGCCATCCCTATACCCAGGGGCTGTTTCGCTCGATCCCGCTTCCCAGCGCCGACAAGACGGCGCATCCGCTGATCGCCATTCCGGGGCAACTGCCGCTGCCGCACGAACGCCCGCCGGGCTGCAATTTCGGCCCGCGCTGCGCCCATTTCGAGGCCGGAAAATGCGACCAGCGCAAACTCACCATGCACGAGCCGCAAGGCCTGACGGGGCACGAGACGCGCTGTATACGCACCGACGAGATCGACTGGAATGCGCCGATCGCCGGTGATCATACCAACGAGCCGATCGAGCCGGGCGATGTCGTGCTCAGGGTCAATGGGCTGAAGAAATATTACCAGGTGGCGGCCAACGAAATTTTTGGCGGCACCGAGGCGCGCAGCGTCAAGGCAAACGAAGAAATCTCGCTGGAAGCGCGCGAGGCGGAAACCGTCGCCATCGTCGGTGAATCGGGCTGCGGCAAGTCGACTTTAGCGCGCGTGCTGTTGGGGCTGGAGACGAGCACCGAGGGCGAGGTCTTTCTTGGCGACAAGGAAATCGGCGGCATCGAGATCGCCGACCGCGATACCGAGACCGTCAGTTCGGTTCAGATGGTGTTCCAGAACCCGTTCGACACGCTGAACCCCAGCCATACGGTGGGCGCGCAGATTATCCGCTCGCTGGAAAAATTCGGCGTCGGCAATTCCCAGGAGGAACGCCGCGGCCGCATGCTGGAACTGCTGGATCTGGTCAAGCTGCCGCGCGAGTTCGAAACTCGCATGCCGCGCCAGCTTTCCGGCGGCCAGAAACAGCGTATCGGCATCGCCCGGGCGTTTGCCGGCAGCCCCCAGGTGGTGGTCGCCGACGAACCGGTTTCGGCGCTCGACGTGTCGGTGCAGGCGGCGGTTACCGAACTGCTGGTCGATGTGCAGCGGGAATCGCGCACCACCATGCTGTTCATCAGCCACGATCTTTCCATCGTGCGTTATCTGGCTGACCGCGTGGTGGTGATGTATCTCGGCCACGTGGTGGAGCAGGGGACAACCGACCAGGTCTTCGCGCCGCCCTACCATCCCTATACCGAGGCGCTGTTGTCGGCGGTGCCGATCGCCGATACCTCGATCGTCAAGAAGCATATCGTGCTGGAAGGCGATATCCCCTCGGCCATGAACCCGCCGCCGGGCTGCCCATTCCAGACGCGCTGCCCGCGGAAATCCCAGGTTCCCGGCGGTAAATGCGAAACCGAAATGCCGCCGATGCGCGGCGTGGGCGAAGGCCATATCGTCAAATGCCACCTGACGGACGCGGACCTGGACGAGATGGAACCGGTCATTTCCATGGCGGGCTGAGCGCATTTCGCTATATATGTGACCGCAGCAAATAGCGGACACGGAGAAATCACTTGCAGCGGCTGATTATCGCGATCACCGGCGCGTCGGGCGCCATTTACGGCGTGCGGGCGCTCGAAGCCTTGCGCGAGGCGCCGGAGATCGAAACCCATTTGATCCTGTCGCCCGCGGCCAAGCTGACCATCGCCGCGGAATTGGACATGACGGCCGATGCGGTCAAGGCGATGGCCGATGTCGTGCATTCCTACAAGGATATCGGCGCGTCGCTTTCCAGCGGGTCGTTCCGCGCCGCCGGCATGCTGGTCGCGCCCTGTTCGATCAAGACGCTCAGCGGTATAGCCAACAGCTATAACGACAATCTGATCGTGCGCACCGCCGACGTCTGCCTTAAGGAGCGCCGCCGTGTCGTGTTACTGCTGCGCGAAACGCCGCTGCATCGTGGCCATCTGGACCTGGCGCTGCGCGCAACCGACAACGGCGCGGTTATCATGCCCCCGGTCCCCGGCTTCTATCACCGGCCGGAAAGCATCGACGATATTGTGAATCAGACGATCGGCCGGGCGCTTGACCTGTTCGATATCGATGTGGGAACGGTGAGCCGCTGGGGCGGCATGGGAGCGTAAGAGTCTGGCCCGGAATATGTTGTTGTTTTCACAGGCTTGTGTTTCCCTCCGGTTAGGAGAAGGTCGCGCCGCGATGCCGGGCATCGCAAGCGGCCTTCGA
>CBFDDT010000136.1:0-10101 GCA_965603635.1 uncultured bacterium
GTGAACTGGCATGCAAAACGGCGCGAGGAAACACCGGTTCTGGGCGAACTCCGTGGTCCGCGCACCGAAATGCGTATGACGCCGGATCAAACCCGCGCCGTGGTCGAGCTCGCGGGGTTCCAACTGCATGAACTGATCGAACTGCCGCCCTACCATTACGGGGCGGTGTTCCGGCGTCAAGATTGAGGCGGAACCCCAACCCCACCTGCCAGATATTCCCGCGACAAATCGAAATACAGCTCGGCCAGCCGGTCAATCTCGGCATGTTCGGCTTGCGTAAGCTTGCGCATGAAGCGGGCCGGGCGGCCGGCCCACAGCTCACCCGACGGAATGCGTTTGCCCGGCGTGACCAGCGCGCCGGCCGCCACCATGGCGTAGCTCTCCACCACCGCGCCGTCCATCACGCAGGCATTCATGCCGACGAAGCTGTCGGGCTCGAGGATGCAGTCATGCAGCAGCACCATATGGCCGACGGTGCAGCGGTCGCCGATCAGCGTCCCCTGCCCCTTGCTGGACACATGGATCACACTGCCGTCCTGAAGATTGACCTTCTCGCCGATGCGGATGATATTCACGTCGCCGCGTAACTGGCAGCCCAGCCAGATACTGCTGCCCGCCCCGATCTCGATATCGCCCGCGAGATTCGACCCGGGCCCGACAAAGGACGTCGGGTCGATACGCGGCATGATGCCCCGGAAGGGCGACATGGTAACACTCACGGAAACAGCGCTTCCTGTTCCAGCCCCATGGTCTCGGGCAGGTCGCACATGACGTTCATGTTCTGGATTGCCTGGCCGGACGCGCCTTTTACCAGATTGTCGATGACCGACAGCAGAATGGCGCGGCCCGGCACGCGGTCGGCGAAAACCCCGAGCAGGCAATGGTTGGAGCCGCGCACGTCGCGGGTCGCCGGCGACCGGCCCGCCGGCAGCACATGGACGAAGGGCTCCGGGTCGTAGCGCGCGGCCAGCGCCACCCGCAGATCCTCAGGCCCGGCGCCGTTGATCAGCGACACGTAAATCGTCGCCAGAATGCCCCGGTTCATCGGCATCAGATGCGGCGTGAAGGTGACGGTCACGGGCTTGCCCGCGGCCACGGACAGTTCCTGCTCGATCTCGGGCGCATGACGATGCGTTCCCACGGCATAGGCATGGATGCCCTCGCTGACCTCGGTATGAAGGCTGCCCTGCTTTTCCGAACGCCCGGCGCCGCTGATCCCCGATTTGGCGTCGATGATAATACCCTCATGGGAAACCAGCCCGGCCTCCAGCAAGGGCATCAGGGGCAGTTCGGCGGCCGTCGTATAGCAGCCGGGATTGGCGACCAGCCGCGCCCCGGCTATGTCTCCACGGTAGGCCTCGGTCAGGCCATAGACGGCCTGCTTCTGCAATTCCGGCGCCTGATGCTCACCGCCATACCATTGGGCATAGGTGGCGGTGTCGCGCAGCCGGAAATCGGCCGACAGGTCGCAGACCTTCAGGGTTTCCGGCAGGTTGGCGATCACCTTCTGGGTGGTGGCGTGCGGCAATCCGCAAAAGACGAAATCCAGCTTGCTCCAGTCGGCATCGTCAATGCTCACCAGATCGGGCAGGACCAGCCTGGCCAGATGCGGGAATACCTCGCCCAGCGGTTTGCCGGCGTGGCGATCGGCGGTCAGCAGTGCTATTTCCACGCCGGGGTGGCGCACCAGCAGGCGCACCAGTTCCGCCCCCGTATATCCGCTGGCCCCGAGAATACCGACTTTCAGTTTTGTGGCTGTCATGATCCACTCCCCTGTTACGCAAAAACAAAAGGACGCCCCTTCGGGACGTCCTGTGGTGACCAGGCCCGTTGGGGGTTCAGCGTCGCGGCCGCACTGGGCGGGCCGCTTGGGTCATGGGTCGTCGAAGTCGTCTCATGCGAATTGATTGCCACGAAACGGCAGGGGATGCAACCGTCTCATTTTGATTCGCTACGCCGAGACCCGGTTACGCCCGGCATTCTTGGATTCGTAAAGCATTTCATCGGCCAGTTTAATCAGCCCTTCCCGTTCGCCGTCCTGGGTCGGGATCATGGAGCCAACACCGGCACTGATACTGACTTTGCCGGTACCATTGGACCAGGCGTGCGGTATCTCCAGGCCGTTTACCGCGTCCAGCAGGCGCCCGGCAATCGTGATCGCGCCCTCTTTATCGGTCCCCGGCAACAGACAGGCGAATTCCTCGCCACCATAACGGGCCACCAGATCGCCGGCCCGGGTGGGGATTGCCGCCAGCGCCCGCGCAATTTTCCTGATGCACTCGTCACCGGCGGTATGCCCGTAATTGTCGTTGAAACTTTTGAAATGATCGATATCCAGCATGATGGCCGACAACGGTATCTTCAGACGCGCGCAGCGGCGCCATTCCTCTTCGAGATGCTGATCGAAGCGCCGACGGTTGGCGATCTCCGTCATCCCGTCGGTCATGGTAAGCGCCTCCAGGCGGTCACGCTGCAACTTGAGCTGCAGATGATTGCGGACCCTGAGACGCACGACGGCGGGCCGGAACGGCTTGGTAATATAGTCCGCGGCGCCGATCGCCAGCCCCTTTTCCTCGTCCGCCTCGCTGTTGAGAGCGGTTATGAATATCACCGGAATTTCCCTTGTATGCGCGTCCGACTTCAGCCGCCGGCAAATCTCGTACCCGTCCATGTCGGGCATCATGATATCGAGCAATATAATGTCGGGAGATTTATGCGCGGCGAGTTCCAGGCCCTTGCGCCAGTCCGTGGCGAAGATAACATTATAGTCTTCGGCCAGGATGGCGTTCAGCGATTTGATGTTGGCGGGTATATCGTCAACGACCAGAATCCGCGACCGCTCAACGGCGCCGCTCTCATTTACGTTTTCGCCGCTCAACTCAGGATCTCCTGTCCGACGCGCATCAAGATCAATCGGGCGCTCGAAAACTCCAGAGACTCCAGGTTTTCGGACAATTCCGCCAAGGCTTCATCATGTCCCCGGCCGACGAGCATTCCGGCGAGTTTCTCGAACTCCTCCTGCGCGCCCAAATCCTGATCGTCCAGCATATCCAAAAGAATTCCGATCCGTTTTTCGGCCTCTTTACGATCGAATTCCACTTCACCGGACGTCCAGCGGGCGGTATCGCGATGGGCGGCTATATCAGCCGCTCGAATAACCGAGACAGTTTTTTCAAGTTCGGTCTGGAACCGCCTGAAAGCATCCGTAACACTGTCGCCGCCATCCGCGATTTGTTCCTCAAGCTCCGCCGCGGCCATTGTCAACGCGTCGGCGCCGATGTTACCGGCGGTCGACCTGATGCCGTGCGCGCAAAACTGGACCCGCTCGAGATCGCCCTTAACGAACGCCATGTCGATTTCCGGACCCATTTGGGCGTTTGTGTCTGCGAATTCAGCCAGCAATCCGGCGTAGAGAGCACGATCCTGCCCGACCCGTGCAAGACCATCCTCGATGTCGATCCCGTGTAATTCACGAGGCAGCGTGACCTCGGCCCTTGCCGGCGCGGCGCAAACGGTTTCGTCATTCCCCGATGCCGATGCCGATGACGCCGCCGCCCCCGCGACAGGCTGCACCCATCGAATCATGACGGCATATAGCTCGTGAATATGGAACGGTTTGGGCAGACAGTCATTGGCGCCCGCGATCAGACAGCGCGCCATCTCTTTTTTTCCAACATTGGCGGTCGTCGCGATTATGGGAAGGCTGTCCAACGCCAACTCCCCGCGAATGATGCCGGTCGCTTCAAGCCCGTCCATGATCGGCATCTGCAAATCCATCAGAACGGCGTCATAGGGTTTGCTCGCGTCCCGGATCGCCTTGATCGCCTCCATGCCGTTGTCCGCCAGATCAACGTGGCAACCCGCATGTTTCAGCAAATCGCGGGCAAGCGTCTGGTTGGCGATGCTGTCTTCAACCACCAAAATCCGCGCGCCTTTAATTCTGTCCAGACCTTCGGGCATCATGGCCCGGTGTTCCCCCTATGATATGTAGAGACGGATATTAAGCGACTAACGTAAATGTTCCATGAACGGAAAAGGGCCCGCCGTTGCCGGCGGACCCTCTGTCCAAATCCAGAACCGTTTTTTTAGCGTTTCGAGAACTGGAAGCTCTTGCGTGCCTTGGCACGGCCGTATTTCTTACGTTCCACCATGCGGGAGTCACGGGTCAGGAACCCGCCCGACTTCAGGGCGCCACGCAGTTCAGGTTCAAAATAGGTCAGCGCCCGGCTGATGCCATGGCGCACCGCGCCGGCCTGTCCGGAAAGCCCGCCGCCCTTGACGGTGCACATGATATCGTACTGGTCCGTGCGATTGGCCGTCTCGAAGGGCTGCTGGATCACCATCTGCTGGGTCGGGCGCGCGAAATAACTCGTGACGTCCCGGCCATTGACAACGATCTTGCCGTTGCCCGGCTTGAGCCATACCCGGGCGACGGCATTCTTGCGCCTGCCGGTGGCATAGGCGCGGCCTTGCGCGTCGACCTTCTTCTCATACCGCGGCGCGGAAGACGCTTCGACAACGCCAGCCACCCCGCCGAGGTCGGCCAGATCGGTGACCGTTGTAGGCTCGGGCGTGGTCTCGGGTGTGGTCTCGGTCTCGGTCCCGGTTTCGTTCTGCTCGTCGGCCATCTCTACGCGATCCTCTTGTTCTTGGGGTTCATCGAGGCGATATCCAGCACTGTCGGCTGCTGCGCCACATGGGGATGATCGGTACCCGCATAAACCTTAAGGTTCTTCATCTGCTGACGGCCCAGCGGTCCGCGCGGGACCATCCGCTCGATGGCCTTGATGATCACCCGTTCCGGATGGGCGCCGCCGAGGATCTTGTCGGCCGTGCGCTCCTTGATGCCGCCGGGGTGACCGGTGTGCCAGTAATATTTCTTGTCCGTCAACTTCTTGCCGGTCAGTTTGACCTTCTCGGCATTGATGATGATCACATTGTCACCGCAATCCATGTGCGGCGTATAGCCCGGCTTGTGCTTGCCGCGAAGAATGTTGGCGATGATCGACGCCATACGGCCCAGGACCACGTCCTCGGCGTCGACGATCAGCCACTTCTTCTCGATCTCGGAGGGCTTCATCGTGTAGGTTTTCATGCTGTTGAGCATGGTCTTGCCTCTCAATATCCAGCGCAAGGCCGGATGCATGTCGAAGAAAATATCGGGGCGGACCCGAATGGCCCGCCCGATTGCGGCGCAGTTTTAGGCGAGGACACGGCGCATGTCAATGACAAATATTCGCGAATATATATTATAAATCAACAACTTACAAGGGCGGTATTATTTTACCGCACTATAAATCATTGTTTTACCGCTTAAATGCCGAATTTCTCACCCGCGATGCTCTGGCGGCGGGATGGAATAGGTTGCCGTGATATGCGCGACGGGGTCGTCATCGCCCAGGGAATGGATATTCACCGAGCCCACGGCCAACCGCTTGCCAAGCTTCAGGATCGTCGCCTCGGCCAGGATATCGACCGGCGCCGGCCGGCGCAGGAAATTGACATTCAGGCTGGTGGTGACGGCCAGCGGCGATGGCCCGATCATGCCCATGATCAGCGCGTAGACGGCGAAATCCCCCAATGCCATCATCGCAGGTCCCGACACCGTGCCTCCCGCCCTGATATGGGCATGGTCGATCGGCATGCGCACGCGGGCCTCGCCATAACCGATATAATCGGTCACGAAGCCGTAATGCTCCACCATACCGCCCTCGGCGGCGCAAATTGCGTCGAATTCCTCGATCGTTATGTGCGGCGGTTCGACTTTCATGGGGGCCGTTATGGCGGATTGCCGCGCCCTTGCCAATATCCCTTGCATATAGCATAGGAACACGTAGCATTCCGGTCGGGCGGACGGGGTAGCCGAAGGAGATTGCAATGGTCAGTACAGCCACCAAATCTACAGAGCAGGAAGCGATCCTGCTCAGGCAAGACTCAGGCGGCATATGCAGGCTCACCCTGAACCGGCCGCGGCAGTATAATGCGCTGTCCGAGGCCATGCTGGATGCCCTGCAGGAAAGCTTCGACGAGATCGCCGAAGACAAGTCAGTGCGAGTCCTGGTAATCGCCGGTGAAGGCAAGGCCTTTTGCGCCGGTCATGACTTGAAGGAAATGCGCGCCAGCCCGAGCCAGGAATATTACGAATATCTGTTCGCCAAATGCGGGCGCATGATGACCACGATGCAGCGCATCCCCCAGCCAGTGATCGCCCGGGTCCACGGGATCGCCACGGCCGCCGGGTGCCAGATGGTCGCCAACGCGGATCTCGCCGTTGCCTCGACAGAGGCCAGCTTCGCTACCTCGGGCATCGGCGTGGGGCTGTTCTGCATGACGCCGGGCGTGGCCCTGTCGCGCAATCTGGGCCGCAAGCAGGCCTTCGAGATGCTTTTCACCGGCGAGTTCGTATCCGCCGAAAAGGCCGTGGAAATCGGGCTGGTCAATTACGCCGTAACGCCAGGGGATCTGGACGCGAAAACCGACGAGGTCGCCGGGGCCATCGCGGCGAAATCCCAGGCCGCCGTGTCGGCCGGCAAACGCGTGTTCTATCGCCAACTGGAAATGGATATGGAAGAGGCCTATGCCTATGCGGCGAAAGAAATGGCCTGCAACATGATGTTCCACGATGCAGGCGAAGGAATCGACGCCTTCATCGGCAAGCGCAAACCGGTCTGGAAGCACAAGTGATGGACCGAACGTCACCCGCGATCGAGCATGACAAATACAGCGACGCCTATATCCGCGAAATCCTGAGCGAGGTAAAGACCATCGCCATGGTCGGGTCCAGCACCAACTGGAACCGGCCCAGCTTCTTCGCGATGAAATACCTGCAGCAGAAGGGCTACAGGGTTATCCCGGTCAACCCGATGGCCCATGGCGAGAAAATCCTCGGCGAGCCGGTATTCAAATGCCTGGCCGACATCGAGGAAAATATCGATATGGTCGATCTGTTCCGCAAGTCGGAGGATTGCCTGCCTTACGCGGGCGAGGCCGTGCGGATCGGCGCGAAGGTGCTGTGGCTGCAACTCGGCGTGTGGAACGACGAGGCCGCGCACGTCGCCGAGGAAGCCGGGCTGAAGGTGGTGATGAACCGCTGCCCCAAGATCGAATATGCCCGCCTGCATGGCGAGCTTGGCTGGAACGGCATCAATTCCGGCGTGATCTCCAGCAAGAGACGGAAAATCTGAAAATGAGCGACAACAAACCCGGTTTCGAGACGCTTTCGGTTCATGCGGGCGCCTCGCCCGATCCGGTGACCGGCGCGCGAATGACGCCGATCTACCAGACCACATCCTATGTCTTCGACGATGTGGATCATGCGGCGTCACTGTTCAATCTGCAGACGCCGGGCTTCATCTATTCGCGCCTGACCAACCCGACGGTATCGGTGCTGGAGGAACGCATGGCGGCGCTGGAGGGCGGGCGCGGCGCGACGGCGACCTCCTCGGGGCACGCGGCGCAGATACTGGCGCTGTTCGCGCTGATGTCGCCGGGCGACGATTTCGTCACCTCCAACAAGCTTTATGGCGGGTCGATCAACCAATTCGGCCATGCCATCAAGAAGTTCGCCTGGAGCGCCACCTTCGTGGACCCCGACGAGCCCGAAAATTTCCGCCAGGCCATCGGGCCGAAAACCAAGGCGATCTTCCTTGAGAATTTGGCCAACCCGGGCGGCGTGGTGGTCGATCTGGAGCCCATCGCGGCCATCGCCCATGAGGCCGGCATCCCGCTGATCGTCGACAACACGTTGGCCACGCCCTATCTGTGCCGGCCGATCGAGTTCGGGGCCGATCTGGTGATCCATTCGACGACCAAGTTCCTGTCGGGCAACGGCACGGCGCTGGGCGGCGTGGTGATCGATTCCGGCAAGTTCGACTGGCTGCAGAACGACAAGTTTCCCAGCCTGTCCCGGCCGGAGCCGGGCTATCACGGCCTGACCTTCGCCGAGACCTTCGGCGACCTCGCCTTCACCCTCTACAGCCACGCGGTGACCCTGCGCGACCTGGGCCCCTGCCAGACCCCGTTCAATGCCTGGCTGACGCTGCTGGGCATCGAAACCCTGCCGCTGCGCGTGGAACGCCAGACCGCGAATGCGCTGGCCGTGGCCGAGTGGCTTGAGAAGCACCCGGCGGTGGACTGGGTCTCCCATGCCGGCCTGGACTCCAGTCCCTACCGCGCCCTGGCGCGGAAATATCTGCCCAGGGGCACGGGGGCGGTCTTCACCTTCGGCCTGAAGGGCGGGTTCGAGGCCGGCGTGGCGCTGGTCGAGGGCGTCGAGCTGATCAGCCATCTGGCCAATATCGGCGACAGCCGTTCGCTGATCCTGCATCCCGCCTCAACCACCCACCGGCAACTGACCGACGAGCAACTGGTCGCCGCCGGCGCCGGCCCGGACGTGGTGCGCCTGTCGATCGGCATCGAGAGCGTCGAGGACGTTATCGCCGACCTGGAACAGGCGCTCGGGTAAATGTCCGGAAATCCACGATGGTCGCCCCTGGAAGACTCTCTCTGGTCGGCCACCGCCCCGCCCGCGCCGGACTGCCCTGCCCTTCATGGCGACATCGAAACGGACATCGCCATCGTCGGCGCGGGCTATTGCGGCCTGTCGGCGGCGCTGCATCTGGCGGAGGCCGGCAAACAGGTCGCCGTCCTGGAGGCCCATGAGCCCGGCTGGGGCGCGTCGGGCCGCAATGCCGGCCACTGCACCCCGGACTGGACCTACAACACGCCCGAAGGTCTGGTGGCGCAATACGGCCCCGATTACGGCGAGCGGCTGAACGATTTCCAGTCTGGCGCCGGCGCCTTCGTATTCGAGTTGATCGAACGCCACGGCATCGATTGCGACGCCCGCCAGACCGGCACGGTCAGCGTCGTGCGCAAGGGCAACGATGCGGCGCTCGCCGGCGCCCGCGCCAAGGCGGAACAGTGGTTGCGGCGCGGCAAGGCTGTCGAGATGCTGGACGAAGCAGGCGTGGCGGCGCAGGTCGGTAGCGATCGCTTCCAGGCGGCGCTGATGTTCCATGAGGGCGGCAACCTGCAACCCCTCTCCTTCACGCGCGGGCTGGCCGGGGCGGCGCTGAAGGCCGGCGCGACCATCCATGGCGACACGCCGGTCACCGGGATTGTTCGCGACGATGGCGGCTGGAGGCTGACAACGGCCAGGGGCGACGTCCGTGCCCGCCAGGTCCTGCTGGCGACCAACGCGCACCGTTCCTTGCTCTGGCCCGGACTGGACAAGGCTTACTATCCCGTCGCCTCGGCGCTGGGCGCGACGCCGCCGGTGGCGCCGGAAATCCGCAACCGCATGCTGCCCCATGGACAGAGCTTCGCGGAGCTCGGCTCGGGTTTCTTCTTTTTCTTCGACGCCGCCGGGCGACTGGTGATCGGCGGCGGCGGCGGGCTCGGCGTCAACAACAACGCGCGCGACAGCGCCGCCTGGCTGGGGCGGCGGCTGAACGGGGTCTTCCCCTATCTCGGGCCGATAAGCTTCGACTATTTCTGGAACGGCTGGCTGGACGTATCGCCCACCAAGCTGCCCGGCCTGCACGAACTGGCGGAAGGCCTTTATGCGGCGGTGGGTTTCTCCGGCCGCGGCGTGCCGACGGCCACCGCCATGGGCCGCGAGGCCGCGCTATTCCTGGCCACCGGCGACGCAAATTCCATCGCCTTCCCCGTCACCCCCCTCCCCCGCGCCCGTTTCAACCGCCTGGGCCAATGGCTCGTCGCCAATGTGATTATTCCCTGGGACAGATTTACGGCGCGGATCGATTAGCGTGGGCGGCCTCGCCGGCCGACGACTCGATGAACAATCCCAAGCACAGTAGAAACTCGCTCCATGTCCCTGAGCAAAAAACGGTTCAACCCCATGCGTCAGACTTTTTCCGGGTAAGGGCAGCGTTGACAACAACCGGCTGAGCCAGGATTATACGTTTTTGGGTTGGCGCTCAAATTGCGAAAAGAGGGAAGGTAGACATGAAGAAGGCAACCCAGTTTATGTTAGTCTTCGTAGTTGTATCCAGCATCGTTCCCCTGATTGACATAGAAGCAACTCCTTACACGAAACAGAATTTGGGTATCAGCGGCCAAGTCGGTAGCGCGTCGTCA
>CBFDDT010000137.1:0-10074 GCA_965603635.1 uncultured bacterium
GATCCAGAAGGAACTTGGCGAGACCGAGGATGGGCGCGATGAGTTGTCGGAGATTGAACAGAAAGTACGCTCGACCAAGCTGACGAAGGAAGCCAGGGAAAAAGCGGACGCCGAGGTCAAAAAACTGCGTTCCATGAGCCCGATGTCGGCCGAGGCGACCGTGGTCCGCAATTATCTCGACTGGCTGCTCAATATACCCTGGAAGAAGCCTACCAAAACCAAGAAGGACCTGCGGGTCGCCCAGAAAGTTCTGGATGACGATCATTACGGTCTGGAGAAGGTCAAGGATCGGATTCTCGAATATCTCGCGGTTCAGAGCCGCACCGTGAAGGTGAAGGGGCCGATTCTCTGCCTTGTCGGGCCGCCGGGTGTCGGTAAAACGTCGCTGGGAAAATCCGTCGCACGGGCAACCGGACGAAATTTCGTGCGCATGTCCCTGGGTGGCGTGCGTGATGAGGCGGAAATCCGCGGTCACCGACGCACCTATATCGGCTCCATGCCCGGCAAGATCGTCCAAGCCATGAAAAAGGCGAAGTCCTCGAATCCGCTGTTTTTGCTCGACGAAATTGACAAGCTGGGCGCCGATTGGCGCGGCGATCCGTCCTCCGCGCTGCTTGAAGTGCTGGATCCGGAACAGAACAACAGCTTCGCAGACCATTATCTCGAGGTAGATTACGACCTGTCCGACGTGATGTTCCTGACGACGGCAAATACGTTGCGCATGCCACAGCCACTGCTTGACCGAATGGAAATCATCAGAATTCCGGGTTACACAGAGGACGAGAAGGTCCAGATCGCCACGCGCTATCTCATCCCCAAGATCATTAAAGAGAATGGTTTGAAGGAGGGGGAATGGTCTCTCGCCGAGGAAGCGTTGCGTGATTTGATCCGCTATTACACGCGCGAAGCAGGCGTTCGTAACCTTGAGCGGGAAATCGCATCCCTGTCGCGCAAGGCGATCAAGGAAATTTTGCTCAGTGACAAGAAGAGCAAAAAGAAGTCCGTTGATATCACGTCCAAGAATCTCGGTGAGTATGCGGGTGTGCGCAAGTATCGCTTCGGCGAAGTGGAAACCGAAGATCTGGTCGGTGTGATCACGGGCCTTGCATGGACCGAATTCGGCGGCGAGTTGCTGACCATTGAATCTGTCAGCGTGCCTGGCAAGGGCCGGATCGCCAAAACCGGAAAGCTTGGTGACGTCATGCAGGAATCGGTGCAGGCGGCTGAAAGTTACGTCAAGAGTCGTGCGCCATCATTCGGCATTGCGCCGCCGTTGTTCGCCAAAACCGATATTCACGTTCATGTGCCCGAGGGCGCGACGCCCAAGGATGGACCGTCGGCCGGCGTCGCCATGGCCACTTCGATCGTTTCGGTTCTGACCGGGATACCGATTCGCCGCGATATAGCGATGACAGGTGAGATTACGTTGCGTGGCCGGGTGCTACCCATTGGTGGACTTAAGGAAAAACTGCTTGCAGCGCTGCGCGGCGGCATCAAAACGGTGCTTATTCCGAGCGATAATGTGAAGGACCTTGCGGACATTCCCGATAATGTTAAGGAGGGCCTTGAGATTATTCCGGTAACAACGGTCGATGAAGTGCTGGAAAAAGCGCTTACCAAACCGTTGGTCGCCATCGAGTGGAAACCCGAGCCCGACTCGGTTGCCGGAAAGGACGATCCGGACGACCGGGAGAGCGTAATTACGCACTAAAACTATACTAATGGAACGTTTTACGCCCACAGTTAACGCTGTGGGCGTTTTTTCTTGTGGAAAACCGTAGATTTCTGCGGTTCTGACGTTGACGCGCCGTACCAAAGCCAAGTAAAGTCTCAGCGTCTTAGAGACATAGAGAACAACCTCACAATCATCATTCCCTGTCCAGAAGGGGCTCTGCAGTGAATAAAAATGACCTGATTTCTTCCGTTGCCGCCGATTCCGGCCTTTCCAAGGCCGACGCTACCAAGGCGGTTGATGCCGTTTTCGACAGTATCGAAAAATCTCTCAAGAGCGGCAATGAAGTTCGCCTTGTTGGGTTTGGCACTTTCAGTGTCGCCGATCGCAAGGCGTCGACCGGTCGCAATCCGCGTACCGGTGAGTCGATCCAGATTCCGGCTTCCAAGCAGCCGAAATTCAAGGCCGGTAAAGGCCTGAAGGAAGCCGTTAACTAAAAACGGTTTTCTGGAGATCCGCAGCCGGCCACCCGGAAACGGGTGGCCGGTTGCTTTTTCCGATTTAGTTATCATCTAATAGACGATCGGGCGATTAGCTCAGCTGGAAGAGCATCTCGTTTACACCGAGAGGGTCGGCGGTTCGAGCCCGTCATCGCCCACCATTCTGCCTCGCGCCGGCATGCGATGCAGGATACCCTTCTACAATAAAAGAAGGGCTTTAACGGAAAACGTCCCTTCGCGTCAGAACGCCGCTTGACACCCGGCAACGGCGTGAAGTACATGGACGGGCCTCGTCGAGAGTACGGGGGTGTAGCTCAGTTGGTTAGAGCGCTGGCCTGTCACGCCAGAGGCCGCGGGTTCGAGTCCCGTCACTCCCGCCACCCTCCGCTTATCGCGCCGGGTGGAGGCCCACGCAGCAGACAGTCGCATTAAGCTGAAAAATATTTGATCGGGATATGGTGGCCATTGGCCGCCATTGTTGTTTTTGATCAAGCGAGATGCGAATATCTTGACTTGTGAAGGGTCATAAAAGGGTAGCGCGTGAACGAACGAAATCCTGAAAATCTCGAATATTTGCTTACGCCGGTACTCGAATCGGAGCGAATGCCCGTGCCGGCATATTCGGCGGGAGCGCATTTTTTCACGGCTTTTTTCGGCGGCCCGTTCGCCATCATTCTGTTTTCCGCTTTAAACGCTGCCCATATGGGGCGGTCGCAAAAGGATGCTTGGCGCTATGTGCTGGCCATGATCGTGTCGATCGCGGTTATCGGCTGGATTATTCTGGGTTCGCAAAGCGCTTCGGGCTCGGCCTGGCTGGTCGGATTATTTGATTACGATACAAGCCGAGCCGTCAGAATTGGGGGGCGGGCATTCGGGCTCGTGGTCTGGGTGGTATTGTGGTTTCCTTATCGGCGCTATTACAAGGCGGCCGAAATGATGGGTGTCGAAATGAAAACACCTTGGATTCCGGCGGTTTCCTGCATTGCCGCCGCACTTGTGTTGCAGTTTGTCATGATATCGGAATTGCCGGGGTTATGGCAAAGTGATTGAACTCAGCGAAGTCCAGTTTCGCGTACGGGGCCTCGTCGAACGGGGCCGGTTCGAACAGGCGCGCAAGATGTTGCCCGAAGCGTTTTCCCTGGGGCCGGACGATTTCGGCAATCATTGTCTTGCCGGCCGGGTCGCGCTGGAGCTTGAAGATTACGAAGCGGCGTATTCAAGTGTCGCACGGGCGCTGGAACTGCATCCCTCAAGCATCGACGCCGGGCTTCTGATGTTCTCGGTTCATCGGCACGGCGGGCAATTCCCGGACGCTGAGAAGGTCATCGTGGAACTGTTGCGCGATAACCCGGACGACAGCCAGATGTTCGCCTGCTATGCCGAATTGATGTTGCGCACCCTGCATCTGGAAAAGGCTGGCGCATTGGCTGTGGAGGCGCTGCGTCTGGATCCAACCCAGAGCCTGGCACGGATGGTTAGTCTGCTTGTGCGGATCATCGAAGGCGACAGGGAAGGCGCGGTGGCGGAACTGGAAGAACTTGTTCGGGACGATCCGAACGCTTTACAGGCCGCTTGGGGTGTCGTTGCCGTGCTCCAGTCGGAACACCGCCATGGCGAAGCGCTGGAGGTGATGCGAGGCATCCTGCACTCGACCCCCGACGACGGGTCCATCGTGGAGGCGATGGTGGAGTTGCGCGCCGCGTCGCACTGGACGGTAGTCCCGCTCTGGCCTCTCAACCGCTACGGATGGCTGGGCTCGGGCATGTTGTGGGGCGCCGCCGTTGGAAGTTTTCTGTTGAGCCGCAGATTCGCCCCGGACCTGATCATCCCTTTGTTAACGTTTTATATTGTGTATGTCGTCTATTCCTGGGTATGGCCGCCGCTGTTGAAACGGTGGCTAAGGGGCCGAGGGTTCTGATGACGGAAAATATAGAGGAACTTGCCGAAAAACTGCTGCGCGATCCGTTCGATTCGGATGCGCGCGGGCGGTATGCCGAAGCCTTGTTCGAGGCGGAGGATTGGCGGGCCAGCCTGGAACAATTCCGCCTGCTGGCGCGCCAGGAGCCGTCGTCGGCCGCCGGGCCGCTGGGGGCCGCGCGCTGCCTCGTTCGGATGGACGAACTGGCCGAGGCGCGGACGGACTTTGAGAAGGCGAAACAATGCGCCGATTTCGAGGCGGACAGCGAGTTGGAAGCGGCCTTCGCCGATGGCCCGAAACCGGCGCTGCGGGTCGTGGATGGTGGGTCGGAGCCGCGCGACGAGAACGCCGATATCGTGCCGATCGCGAAAGCACGCGAAACCCGATTCGTCGATATCGTCGGCATGGAGGATCTGAAAAAGACGGTCAGGCTTCGCATCATCGACCCGTTCCTTAAACCCGGCCTGTTCGCGAAATTCAAAAAGAAAGCGGGCGGGGGGTTGCTGCTTTACGGGCCGCCCGGCTGTGGCAAGACATTGATGGCGCGCGCCATCGCCACCGAATGTGATGCCACTTTCATTCCGGTCGGGATCAGCGACATTCTTTCCATGTGGATAGGGCAGAGCGAGGGCAACCTGGCGGCGCTGTTCGACAAGGCGCGGTCGTACAGGCCGGCGGTGCTGTTCTTCGACGAACTGGATGCGTTGGCCTACTCACGCTCCAAGGCGCAGTCCGACCATACCCGGTCCACCGTCAACGAGTTCCTGAACCAGTTGGACGGCATGGGGGGCGACAACGAACATGTGCTGATCCTGGCCGCCACCAACATGCCCTGGGACGTGGACCCCGCGATGAAGCGCCCCGGCCGCTTTGACCGCTCGATCTTCGTGCCGCCGCCCGACGCCGCGTCGCGGGCCGAGATGTTCCGAACCAAGCTGGTTGACGTGCCGATCGGCGAACTGGATTACCAGTCTCTGGCGAAGGTCAGCGAGTTTGCGTCGGGCGCGGATGTCGACGGCATTATCGACGAGGCCAAGGACCGGGTTCTGGCCGACATCATGGATGGCGGCGAGGAACGCGTTCTAACCCAGCAGGACCTGCTCGCGGCCGCCGGCGAAATCGAACCCTCGACCCTGGACTGGCTGCGCACCGCCCGCAACCTCGTCAAATACGGCGGGTCCGACCGGTCCTACAAGGATGTGGAAGCGTATCTTAAGAAGGTACGGCTGTAAGGCTCAACCGCCCTTCAGCGGGGGCACGATGGCGATGCGGTCGCCGTCCGACAGTTTGTGCGTGGCGCGCTTGTCCTTGGACACCGTCGAGTCGTTGACGATTACCAGGTATGTTTCGTTACCCGGCAGGCCAAGCCTGGTCATCAGGCTGGAAATTGTCGAGCCGTCCAGCAAATTGACTCCCATGCCGTTCGCGCTGCCGGGCACCAGTTTCGCCATCAGCCCGGACATTTTGACCGTCACCTTCATCGCGGCATGCCCGGATGGGCACGCACGTTCTGGCCTTGCGCGCACTCCAGATAGGCTTCCATGATCAGATGCGGGTTCTGCATCAGGCGGGCCTTCCAGGGGCCTAGCGGCGCCTTGGTCTGGATCAGGCCGCGCAGCACGCCCACATGCTGGGTCAGGCCCAGCGACAGCGATCCGACCAGAACGTCACCGTCGAATTCCAGGCGCAGATATTTGTAGGCGCCTTCATCCTGAACCACGACCTGGTCGCCGCCCTTCACGCCCTGCCACAGGCCGTAGGAGGCGGTGATCAGTCCCACCGTGTTCAACACGTTCATGATCAGGCTGCCGCGGTAGGGCGTATCGGCGCCGGCCATGTTGGCGGCGGCGATTCGGCCATGCTCGCTGGCTGTGGGCTGGATCGCGTGCACCATGCGTTTACCGGTCGAGAAGTCCGGCCCCTGCGCCACGTCGCCGGCGGCATAAATGCCGGGCTTGTTGGTCTGCAGGCGGTCGCCGACCAGTATGCCCTGGTCGGTTTCGATGCCGCTGCCCGCCAGGAACTCGATATTGGGGCGCACGCCGGTGGCGCAGACCACCAGGTCGGCTTCCAGGCTGTTCCCGCCGACATCCAGTTTCAGGCCCTTGCCCGCGGCCTCGACGGATTTGACGGCGGTCGAGGTCAGCACCGTCACGCCCTTCGCCTCGCACCAGCGCTTGATCATCGCCGCGCCCGCGTCATCCATCATGCGCGGCAGCATGCGGTCTTCCATCTCGACGACGGTCAACTCCACGCCGCGTGACGCCAGCGCCTCCAGCACGATGCAGCCGATGAAGCCGGCGCCCATCAAAACCACCTTCGAACCCGGTTTCGTGGCGGCGGCGATGCGCCTTGCATCCTCCAGCGTCCAGCAGCTTACCACCCCGTCCAGGTCCATGCCGGGCACCGGCGGGCGGGCAGGGCGCGAACCGGTGGCGATCAGCAGGCGGTCATAGGAAAGGCTATTGCCGTCTTCCAGCGTCACCTCGCCCTTGTCCGGCGAGACGGAAGCCACGCGCCCCTGGCGAAGCTCGATACCCAGCGAGTCGTAATGGCCCTCGCCATGGCGCAGATGCGTCCCGTCCTCGCCGACATCCTCGGCCAGCAGGTAGGGCAGGGCCATCCGGGAATAGGGCGCCTCGGCCTCGCCGCAGACCAGCGTGACGGAGGCCCCGGGATCGGCGCGACGGATTGTCTCCGCCGCGATTACCCCGGCCGGCCCGGCGCCAAGAACGACATGCTTCATCTCGACTCCAGGCCCAGCCGGCTCAGCGTCTGGGTGGTCGGCTCGCCATCCTCGGTCCAGCCCCGGTATTCGTAATATTCCGGCAGCATCTTGGGTAGCTCACTGACATGCCCCTTGGCCGTGCCCGATGGCGCCGGGGTTTCCAGCAGACGCTTGGGCAGCGTGTCGTCGGCCGCCGTGGTGCCGGCTTCCAGATTGAACATGCGCTCCAGGTTCCAGACGCGCTCGCCGATCTGTAACAGTCGCTCTTCGGTCCAGTCGTCGCCCTCGCAGGCCGCCGCGATCTGTTTCTGGAATTCCGGCGCGCCCCAGGCGCAGGTGGTGAACAGGCACAGCCCGGTCGAGTCGATCATTGCAACCATGTCCTGCGAATCCTTGCAGGGCTTGGCCTTTCCGTTGCCCGACACGTCCTCCATGTCCTCGGCGAACACGTCATGCTTCAGATGGCAGGCGCCGCGGTTGCTGGTGGCGAAGCCCAGGCCCATGCCCTGCAGGGCGCGCGAGTCGTAACCGGCGAACTCCTGGCCCTTGACCGACATGGACAGCTCGGGATGGCCGTATTTTTCGCACATCAGCTTGGAACCCATGCCTAGAATTGCCCCGAAACCTTCATTTTTGCCGGTCTTGTCGGCCATGATGGTCAGGGCCTCTGCATTGCCGAAGCTCAAATCCACGCCGTCGGTGTCGTCCTTGGTAATGACGCCCATCTCATACAGCTCCATGGCCGCGGCCAGGGTGGCACCGAAGGAGATCGGGTCGATCCCGTGCTCGTTGGTCGAGAAGGCGCCATAGGTCAGCGCATCGATATCGTCGATTTTCAGCATCGGCCCGAAGGCATATGCGGTCTCGTATTCCAGCCCGCCCGAGGCATGCCGGTATTCCGGCTTGTTGACGATCGAGAAATGCTCGCCATGAATATGGGCGATGCGTCCGCAGGCGATGGTGCAGCCGAAACAGGCCTTGTTGGTCAGCAGATTTGTATGCCCGTCGGGACCGGTCGCGGCCATGGCGGCGGGGTTGATCTTGCTGGTGCCCTCGAACTGGACCTCGTTGAAGTTTCGGGTCGGCAGGCCGCCGAATTCCTCCATGGCGTCGATCATGTCGTTGGTGCCGAGTTCGGTCAGCCCCTTGCGGCCCGCATTGTCGGCCAGCAACGCGTGGGTTTCCTTGACGGCGGCCATGAACGCCTTGGGGTCCTTGACGCGCACGCCCTTGGTGCCGTGTATGGCAATGGCTTTCAGGTTCTTCGAACCCATCACCGCGCCGACGCCGGAACGCCCGGCCGCGCGGTGCAGGTCGTTGACGATGCAGGCATAACGCACGCCCTTTTCCCCGGCCTCACCGATCGAGGCGACCTTCAGCAGCGGGTTCTGGTGCTTCGATTTGATATGTTCCTCGGTGTTCCAGACGGTGGTGCCCCAGATATCGTCGGCCGGCAGGAATTCCACGTTGTCGTCGATGATATGCAGATAGACCGGCTTGGGCGATTTGCCTTCCAGGATTATCATGTCGTAGCCGGCGAATTTCAGTTCGGCGCCGAACTTGCCGCCGGAATTGGAACAGGCAATGACATTAGTCAGCGGCCCCTTGGTGACCACCGCATAACGCCCGCTGGTCGCGGCCATGGTGCCGGTCAACGGCCCGGTGGCGAAGATCAGCATGTTTTCGGGGGCCATCGGGTCCGTCTTGGGATCCATGCCTTCATAAAGATATTTGGTGGCCAGCCCGCGCTCGCCCAGATAATCGTTGGCCCATTCCATGTTTAACGGTTCGATCGCGGCCGTGCCCTCGGTCAGGTTCACCCGCAGGATTTGTTTTTGCCATCCCATATCGCTAACTCCTCTAGGCCTGGGTCTGGGCATGCGTGCGCACGGCCCATTCCTGCATGCGGTCATATCCGGTCCAGCCCGAATCCACGTATGTAATTGCGCCGGTCGGGCAGGCGTCCGCGCATTGCGGGTCGCCGCTGCACAGGTCGCATTTGGCGACCTTGCCGTTATCCGGATTGTAATTGATGGTGCCGAACGGGCAGGCGATGGTGCAAACCTTGCAGCCGACGCAGGTGCTCTCGTTCACCTCCATGGCGCCGGTCTCCATATTCTTGGTGATCGCCTCCACCGGGCAGGCATGCAGGCACCAGGCCTCGGCGCATTGCGTACAGGTATAAGGAATGGATCGCGCGCCATGTTCGAACTCGAAAATCTTGATGCGCGAACGCGCCGGATTGAACGCGCCCGTATGTTCGGCCGAACAGGCCATCTCGCACTGCAGGCAACTGGTGCACTTGCCTGGATCGATAAGCAGCGATTTCTGCAATTCCGCCTCCCTGTAAGATAAAGGGGCCGAATCGATTTCGATCCCCCGAAAATTCCAAGCGGCGATGAGAGCAAATCCCGGCGCAATGCGCAAGCGCGTATCGTCTACAAATATATGGTTTCGCCCAGTTTCGTTTTCCGCGCGTCCCATTCGGACCTGGACAAGATAACAATGCCGTGTTCCTCGACCAGGCGGTCCAGCGCGCCTTCGCGTTTTTCCTGATAGCGGGTGAGTTGGCCTTTGCCGGACTGAACGATCAAGTCGCCGTTTTCCGGCACGGCGCGCAGGGCGGCCGCCGCGCCGGCGGGGCTCATCACCGTCAGCATTCTCGCCCAGCCATGCGTGAAGCCGAAAAAACCGAACAGTTCGGGAGTCTGGTTCATTGGGAGTCCTTGCCGGTCTTTGTGGAATTCTAGTTCCGATAGGCCAATGTCGCCAGCCCTGCACGCCAATTGTCGCACTGCAACAAATTATACGCGAACATAGCGAAAACATTAGCTATTTCACCTTTGCAATGGCGGCAGCGGAGTCTTATAGTGCCGCCGCCGTCGGGGTTCTCCGAACGACGAATCGAATGAAACTGGACAAGCGAGGGATTCAAAGGGCGTTCCATGGAAGAACTGCTGCGCGAATATCTGGCGATCCTCATTTTCCTGATCATTGCGGTCACGATCGCAGTGGTGCTGCCGATTGTCAGTTGGGTCATTGCCCGGCAAAATCCCGATTCGGAAAAGCTGTCGGCCTATGAATGTGGTTTCGAGGCGTTCGACGACGCGCGCCGGCGCTTCGATGTGCGGTTCTACCTCGTCGCCATCCTGTTTATCATCATCGACCTCGATCTCGCCTTTCTTTATCCCTACGCGGTAGCGAACGATTCTCTGGGCCTGTTCGGATTTTGGTCGCTGATCGTTTTCCTCGCCGT
>CBFDDT010000138.1:0-10040 GCA_965603635.1 uncultured bacterium
TCCGACTGGGGATTGTTGAAGAACGCTTCCGGCTCGTTCTGTTCGATGATCTCGCCTTCATCCATGAAGATGACCCGGTTGGCGACCTCGCGGGCGAACCCCATTTCGTGGGTGACGACGATCATGGTCATGCCGGATTTCGCCAGATCGACCATGACATCCAGCACTTCCTTGATCATCTCGGGATCCAGCGCCGAGGTGGGCTCGTCGAACAGCATGATGCGCGGGTTCATGCATAAAGAGCGGGCGATCGCCACGCGCTGCTGCTGGCCGCCGGAAAGCTGGCCGGGATATTTCAGCGCCTGCTCGGGAATCTTGACGCGCTCCAGATACTCCATCGCGGCATCGTCGGCCTCCCTCTGCGGCATCTTGCGAACCCAGATCGGCGCCAGCGTCAGGTTTTCCAGCACCGTCAGATGCGGGAACAGATTGAAGTGCTGGAACACCATGCCGACCTCGCGCCGCACCTGGTCGATCTGTTTCAGGTCGCTGGTCAACTCGATCCCGTCAACGACGATGGTTCCGCGCTGATGTTCTTCCAGCCGGTTGATGCAGCGGATCATGGTCGATTTGCCTGAACCGGACGGGCCGCAGACGACGATGCGCTCGCCTTTCATAACGGTCAGATTGATGTCCTTCAGCACATGGAAATCGCCATACCATTTGTGCATGTCGGTAATTTCGATGGCCGGCTTATCGGCGGCGTCCATATCCATGGGTTCGGCGGCAATTTCAGACATCTCTTTTACTCCCCCTAGCGCTTGTGGCCAGTGTGTAGCTTCCGCTCGATATGCATGCTGTAACGCGACATGCTGAAGCAGAAAACCCAGAACACGAAGGCGGTGAAGATGTAGCCTTCGATAAACATGGCGACCCATTTGGGATCGGTCGTCGCGGCCTGTACGCTGCCCAGCAGGTCGAACAGGCCGATGATCAGCACAAGGGTCGTGTCCTTGAACAGCCCGATGAAGGTGTTGACGATGCCCGGGATGACCAGCTTCAACGCCTGCGGCAGGATGATCAGCCGCATCATCTGCCAGTACCCCAGCCCCATCGAGGAAGCCGCTTCGTACTGGCCCTTTGGAATCGCCTGCAAACCACCGCGCACGACCTCGGCCATATAGGCCGACGAGAATAGCCCGACGCCGATGAGCGCTCGCAGCAGCTTGTCGAAATTGACGCCCTCCGGCAGGAACAGCGGCAGCATCACCGATGACATGAACAACACGGTGATCAGTGGCACGCCGCGCCACAACTCGATGAAGGCGATCGATACGGCGCGAACCGCCGGCATTTCCGACCGCCGGCCCAGCGCGAACAGGATGCCGATGGGCAGGGACGCCGCGATGCCGGTGCCGGCCACGACCAGCGTCAGGAACAACCCGCCCCACCGCGATGTTTCCAGATACTCCAGTCCGAACCCGTTGCCGACCCAGAGGAAGAAAGCGATGAAGGGGTAAACGAAGACCAACAGAAAGACGATCCAGGCCTTGAGCGAGGCTCGGTTGAGCGTGACGAGACCGAAGGCGAGAAACGCCGCCATCCAGCCCAGCGATGCCGCTTCCTGGTCACCCACGATCGCCCCGCCAAGCAAATATCCCGCGATCGCCGCTACGGCGATGACCGCCAGGCGGACGCCAAACCCGACTGCGGCATTGTTGTCGCTGCGTGGCAGGATTGCGCCGAGGCGGGCATAAGTGAGCCCGTAGGGCGCGAACATCATGAACGCGATCACCGCGGCCGGCCCCAGGCCATACGCCACAAGCGAGAAAACGGTCGCGGCGCCGGCGACACCCAGGCCAATCTTGCGCTGGATCCACTCTTCCTTGAGGAACAGCGGCGTGGCCACCAGCGCAAGCAGCAGGAACGAGAAGTCTACCCGCCAGCGATCCCCCTCCGGATAGAAGGGGCCATATATGAATTGGTGGAACCGGGCATCGATGAACACCCAGCAGGCGTGGATGATCGACCCGTCGTCCGCCGTGCAGGCCTCCGGCCCGTCGCCGGTCCAGACCGAGCCGATAAAGACATAGTCCACGATGCCCCATATCGCCCAAACCGCGATTAGTCCGCCTACCACGGTCAGTGCGGCATTGTGCCAGGGGTACAGCAGATTATGAAAGACCCAGCCATAGATTCCGACCTCGCTCTTGGGCGGCGGCAGGTCTTCGTGGCGGTCATGTTTTACGATGGCGCCGTTCTGTGCGGTATCGGTCATTTCGTCACCTCTCCACCAGCGCCATTTTCTTGTTGTACCAGTTCATGATCCCCGAAATCAGAAGGCTGAGCCCCAGATACATGGCCATTGTGATGCCGATCACCTCCACCGCCTGGCCGGTCTGGTTCAGCACCGTGCCGGCGAACACGGAGACCAATTCCGGATAGGCGATGGCCGCGGCCAGGGAGGAATTTTTCGTCAGGTTCAAATACTGGCTGGTCAGCGGCGGAATGATCACGCGTAGTGCTTGCGGGATTACCACCAGCCGCAGCGTCGGGCCGTTGCGCAGGCCCAGCGCATGGGCGGCCTCGGTCTGGCCGTGGCTGACCGCCATGATGCCGGCGCGTACGATCTCGGCGATGAAGGCGGCCGTGTAGGCGGAAAGGGCCAGCAGCAGCGCCACGAGCTCAGGAATGAGTTCGGAGCCGCCCTTGAAGTTGAAACCCTTCAGTGCGGGGTAATCGAAGGAAATCGTCATGCCGCCATAAGCGATCGAAGCCAGGATCAGTCCCAGGGTCGGCAGGCCGAATAACATGCCTAGCGAGGTCAGAACGACCGGGAATTGCTCGCCGGTTTCGTTCTGGCGGCGGTGGCTCCATCGTGAAAGCCAGATAATGCCGACAATAGCGATGGCGAAGCCCAGGAACATCACCCATGTTCCCGGCTCGAATATCGGCTTCGGCGTATAGAGGCCGCGATTATTCAGGAATATAATGTCGGAAATATTAAAGCTGTTCCGGATGGTCGGGAAGCCCTTGAGGATCAGGCCGTACCAGAACAAAATCTGCAGCAGCAGCGGGATGTTGCGCAGCGTCTCGATATAGACCGTCGCCATGCGGCTGATCAGCCAGTTCGATGACAGGCGCGCCACGCCGATGGTAAACCCCACGATCGTCGCGAGAATGATGCCAAGGATCGAAACGGTAAGGGTGTTCAGCAGACCGACCCAGAACACGCGGCCATAGGTCGATTCTTCGCTATACTCTATCCAGGTATCGATGATGCCGAAACCGGCGGTGGAATTCCAGAACCCGAAGCCGGACGCGATGCCCTGGCGCTCAAGGTTGGCGCTGGTATTGTGAAAGAGGTACCAGCCGAACGCCGAGACGGCAGCTACCACAAGCAACTGGAAGAATATGCTTCTGAATTTAGGGTCGTTCCAGAAGGCAGTCCCGCCGCGCGAGGGAGTCTCTCCCTGTGCAGACATATGAAGTCCCTGTCATACTGTTATCGTTTTTTTTACCGAATACGAAAGATGACCATGAGTCAATGGCCTCGCTTCGTTAGGCGGTTTTTCAGCATATAGAAAAACGCCCCCGGCCTTTGGGCCGGGGGCGCAATTCCTTGCCGTTTGTCTTAGCGGAACGGAGGGGCGTAGAGGATGCCGCCGTTATTCCACAACGCGTTCAGCCCGCGATCGAGCTTCAGCGGGGTCTTGGGACCCACATGCGCATTATAGCTCTGCGCATAGTTGCCGACATTCTTGATGATGTTATAGGCGAAGTCCTGGCCGAGGCCGAGTTGCTCGCCGAAGTTGGCTTCCATGCCGAGCATGCGCTTGATTTCCGGATTGTCGCTTGTCTTCATCGCGTCGACATTGCCGGAATGAACGCCGAGCTCCTCGGCGATGATCATGGTATTGAGCGACCAACGCACGATATCGCCCCACTGGCTGTCGCCATGGCGCACTGCCGGGCCAAGCGGCTCCTTCGAGATAATTTCCGGGAGAACCATGTGGTCGTCCGGACTTTTCAGCTTGGTGCGCTGGGCGGCAAGGCCCGAACGGTCGGTGGTGTACACGTCGCAACGGCCCGAATCGTAGGCCGCGACAACCTCGTCGGCTTTTTCAAACGCGACAACCTTGTATTCCATCTTGTTTCCGCGGAAATAGTCGGCAACGTTCAGCTCGGTGGTGGTGCCGGTGTTGGTGCACACCGCCGCGCCGGAGAGTTCCTTGGCGCTTTTTACGCCGAGATCCTTGCGAACCATGAAGCCCTGGCCGTCATAGTAATTGACGCCAATGAATTCCAGGCCCAGTGAGTTGTCGCGGCTGAAGGTCCAGGTGGTGTTGCGCGACAGGACATCGATTTCGCCCGACTGCAGTGCGGTGAAACGCTCCTTCGCCGACAGCGGTACGTATTTGACCTTGCCGCCCTTGCCGAAGATGGCGACGCCAACGGCACGGCAAACATCGACGTCGATGCCGGTCCAGTTGCCTTTGTCGTCCGGATTGGAGAAGCCGGGCAGTCCCTGGCTCACGCCACAAAGGACATGACCGCGGGATTTGACGGCCTCAAGCGTCTGCGCCTGGGCTGTAACCCCGATAAAGGACAACGCCGCGGCCGCGACGATTGCTTTGGTAAATTTCATTGTTGTGTTCCCTGCAAGTTTTAATTGGGTTGTTGGATCCGGCGCTATGCCGGGTCGGACTTGGGTGACGGCAAAGCCGCCTGTCCTGGGCGCCAATAATAACCAGCTTCTCGCGGAAGAAAAGCAGTAGATTCATCAGTGCGCTGTTTAATTTCAAGACAAGAACATAATTTTACAGAGATGCAATAAAAAGCCCGATATTTGGACAATTCCACTAATTGGCGGACCTAACCATGTGGGACGGAAAATATTGTTTAAATCCACATAACTAGTGAGGAATAAGGCTTGCAAACGACAACGGTTATCGGGCTAAATAAGTGCGCCGGTAAAATAATGGGAAATTCAGAAGCCATTGGATTTCACGCGCGCGGGTATAAAAATTTTCCGGATGGGGTAGAGCGGGGTTGAACTTTCATACGCCCTACAGACAGAGAGGTGCTGGAAGATAGTGACGGAAAATCTCTACATCGGGATCGATGTCGGTTCCACGACGGTGAAATGCGTTGTGGTTGATCCGTCTACGCTCGACCTCGCATGGAGCCGCTACCAGCGCCATGAAACGCACCAGGCGGAGGTTGTCGCCGAAATGCTGGGCGATATCGAACAGGCCTTCCCCGACCGGAAACGCAGCGATATCAGAACCTTCATCACCGGCTCTGGCGCCGGCCCGATTGCCGAACAGTTGGGCTCGCGGTTCGTTCAGGAGGTCAATGCGGTCTCCATCGCCGTGGAACGGCTGCATCCCGACGTGAACAGCGTCGTCGAACTCGGCGGCCAGGACGCCAAGATAATTATTTTCAAGGCGAACCCCAAGACTGGCGAGCGCCAGGTCATTGCCTCGATGAACGACAAATGTGCCTCCGGGACCGGGGCGACCATCGACAAATGCCTGATCAAGCTGGGCATGGCGCGCGAGGAACTGGCCAATCTGCAATTCGATTCCGGCAGGCTGCATAATGTCGCCGCGAAATGCGGCGTGTTCGCCGAGACCGATATCGTCAACCTGATCAAGGCCGGCGTTCCCTCCGACGAACTCATGAACTCGCTGATCGATGCGATCGTGATGCAGAATCTGTCGGTTCTGACCCGCGGCAACACGCTGCGCGACAAGGTGCTTCTGCTGGGCGGCCCCAATAGTTTCCTGCCCTTCCTGCAGGAATGCTGGCGTCTGCGTATTCCCGAAACCTGGGCGGACCGGGGCCATGATGCGCCCGACATCGATGTCGACGAACTGATTTTCACGCCGGAAAACGCCGAATACTACGCCGCGCGCGGGGCGGCGATGTTCGGCCTGGAGGAACCCGGGGACGAGGGCGTCTATCTCGGGCTGGACGGTTTGCGAGGCTTCATTGTCGATGGCCGCAAGGCGCAACTAGGGCCGACGGCGGGCCTGCCGCTGCTTGGTCCGGACGAGGATCTCGACGAATTCAGGGCGCGCTACAGCATGCCCGAATTTATCCCGCCCGACCTGCCGGCCGGCACCCATATCCGCGGCTATATCGGTTTCGATGGCGGCTCGACCAGTTCAAAGGCCGTGCTGATCGGCGAGGATGGCGAGATACTGACCAAGCAGTATCTTATTTCCAAGGGCAACCCGATCGCCGACGCCAAGGAAATCATGGCGGCGATCCGGACCTTTGCCACCGACCGGAAATGCACGCTGGAGATTCTGGGGTTCGGCGCTACCGGTTATGCGGCCGATGTACTCGACAACGCCGTGCGCTGCGACGCCAACATCGTCGAGACGGTGGCGCATATGGTCAGCGCGACCCGCTATTGCGGCGACGATGTCGATGTCATCTGCGATATCGGCGGCCAGGACATCAAGGTCCTGTTCCTGCAGAATGGCGCGGTCCGGAATTTCCGCCTTTCCAACCAGTGCTCGGCGGGGAACGGCATGCTGCTGCAGGCCATGGCCGATCAGTTCGGGGTCGATGTCCGCGATTACGCCGATATCGCCTTTGGCGCGGAACTGTCGCCCAAATTCAGCTACGGCTGCGCGGTTTTCCTGGATACCGACCGGGTTAATTTCCAGAAAGTAGGCTTTACCCGCGAGGAACTGTTCGCCGGGCTAGCCAGGGTGCTGCCCAAAAATATCTGGCAGTATGTCGTCCAGATCCCGCGCATGGCGGAACTGGGCCGCAAATTCGTACTGCAGGGCGGAACCCAGAAAAATCTCGCCGCCGTCAAGGCGCAGGTGGACTATATTGCCGAGCGCGTGCCCGATGCCGAGATCATGGTCCATCCCCATTGCGGCGAGGCCGGCGCGATCGGCGCCGCGCTGGAGGCGCGCCGGGTGGTGGAACGACGCGGCAGCAGTCGCTGTATCGGTCTCGATGCGATTATCGACCTGGCCTTCACCGCGCGCACCGACGAGGAAACCAGGTGCAACTTCTGCACCAACAACTGTTCGCGCACATTCATCGACACCGTGACGCCGGACGGTGGCAAGAGCCGCTACATCGCCGGATTTTCTTGCGAGAAGGGCACGGTCGAATCGAAGGAGGACGTGGTCAGCCTCAATCAGGAGCGCAAACGCCTGAAGGGCGCCTATCCGAACCTGGTGGAATATGACGCCGTCCTCGGTTTCAGGCATTTCCACGACGCCGAAGCCCAACCCGACGAAGGGACCCTGATCGAGGACGAGGATGTCAGCAGGGGCTGGTTCGGTTACGGGCCGGTTCGGCGCCGCCGGATAGAGCGGGCTTTCCACGCCAGTTCGGAAGCCGCGCGGGAACGCCGCAAGAAAATCCGGATCGGCATTCCCCGGGTTCTCAATAACTACACCGTTGGGCCGTTTCTGCGCAGCTATCTGGAAGCGCTGGGCATTGCGCCGCGCAATGTGGTGTTTTCCGACGAAACCTCCGAACAGCTATGGCAGGAGGGCGGCAAGTACGGCTCCATCGATCCCTGCTATCCCTCGAAGGTCAGCCTTGCGCATATTCACAACCTGATGCACGACAAACAGGCCCGCCGGCCGCTGGACTATATCTGGTTCCCGGGAATTACGGCGATGCCAACCTTCGTCAGCCACGCCATGGCTTCCGCCACCTGCCCGATCGTCGCGGGTTCGTCCGCCGTCGCGTCCGCCGCCTTTACCAAGGAGAAGGATTTCTTCGCCGCCGCCGGCGTGGAGTACATTTTCGACCCGGCGAATTTCGAGTTCGAAAACCTGCTGCGCCATCAGTTGTTCGAGACCTGGGGCGCGCGGCTGGGCGTCAGCCGGGATGAAAACGACTGGGCGTGCCTGCGGGGCAGGGAGGCAATGCAGCTTTGCGAGGCTGATTTACAGCGCCGGGGTCTGGAACTGCTGAACAAGGCGGAACGGGACAACAGCCTGGTTCTGCTGATGCTTGGCCGCCCCTATCATAACGACCCGGGCCTGAATCACGACGTCCTGGAGGAGTTCCAGACCCTGGGTTATCCGGTCCTGTCGATCCGCTCGATCCCGAAGGATCCTTCTTATCTGGCGCGATATTTCAGGGAAGACCTCGACAGCGGCCGGATAAAGGATGTCTTCGAGATCAACGATGTCTGGCCCGAGAATTTTTCCGCCAACAGCGCCCAGAAAGTCTGGGCCGCCAAATTCGCCGCCCGGCATCCCAATGTGGCGATCATAGATCTTTCCAGCTTCAAATGCGGGCATGATTCCCCGACCTACGGGATTATCGACAGCATCGTCGGGGCCAGCGACACGCCCTATCTGGCGCTGCACGAACTGGACGCCAACAAACCCGCCGGCTCCATCAAGCTCAGGGTCAAGACCTACGCCTACGCGCTGGATCTGTATAAAGAGAGACTGGAAGACCTTTCCGCCAAACGGTCCGAGCTGGAGCTATCCCTCACGGCCCGGCGCCAGGAATTGCTGGCGGCCTACCGCGACGAGTTGGAGGACAGTATCCGGGTCGTGGGGCCCGGCGCGTGGCGGGAGATGGAAGAGGCGTTCGAGAGCTATCTGGATCCGGATGCCGCGGCCGACAACGACAACGACAACGATGCTATCGACAAGGGTAACGGGGTGCATGTGCCGGAAGCCGGCCCGGCGGTACCGTCCGATGACGACGAGCGGCCCCAAAACATAACCGAGGCTGCCGAGTAAGGGAGAGAGGTGAAATGACCGACACAACGATCGAACGGGTAAACGGATGCGCGGCGGCGACACGCGCCGTGGCGGAGATCGAGGCCGACCTGCGAACCTTTGAGGCGGAGGAGCGCCGGCGGCTGGGGTTGGAAGACGAACCGGAGCCGTGGCGCGATCCCGATGTCATTCCCTTCACCGAAGAGCAACGCGCCACCACGACAATCCTGTTCGGCGGCCTGACTTTTCTGCATGAGGCGCTTCTGAAGGCCAATTTCACCCGTTTCGGATACAAGGTCACGGCGCTCGACTGCCCGGATAAGGAGTCCCTGCAGTGGGGCAAGGAATTCGGCAATCGCGGGCAGTGCAATCCGACCTATTTCACGGTCGGCAACCTGGTAAAATATCTTATTCATCTTCGCGACGACCAGGGCATGGATTCGGCCGATATCGTCCAGAAATATATCTTCGTCACGATCGGCGCCTGCGGCCCCTGCCGCCTGGGGAGCTACATTACCGAATATCGCAAGGTGCTGCGCGATGCCGGATTCGGCGGCTTTCGTATCCTGGATGTGCGCAAATTCGGCGAGCATAAGCGGGACCCGAACGTTGCCGGGCTGAAGCTGGACCTGATCACCAACATCACCAGCTACAAAACCATTATCGCCGCCGACGTGATCAACGCTATCGGCTACCGCATCCGGCCCTACGAGGTCGTGCCCGGCGCCACCGATGCGGCGCTGGCGGAATGCAATGAAATCCTCAGCACGGCGGTGCGCAACGCAAAAAGCGTCTGGCTGGCCATGCGCCGCTGCCGCAAGGTGCTGAAAAAGGTCGAGGTCGACCGCCTTATCCCGAAACCCAAGGTCGCCATAATCGGCGAATTCTGGGCCATGACCACCGAAGGCGAAGGCAACTATAATCTGCACCGCTTCCTTGAGAGCGAGGGCGCCGAATGCGATATCCAGCTGGTAACCGGCCGGCTTCTGTACGAAATATGGGAAGCCGGGTTCGACACCCGCCAGCGCATGATGCTGCGGCGCCGCGATGGTGTGAAACACGATGATGAGAGCGATTCGCCGAGGCTGATCCTGTTTGCCAGCCGGCTGATCGATTTCCTGGGCCGGGCGACATTCGGGGCCTTCGCCCGCGCCGCCGGCCTGAAGCATTATCACCTGCCCGACATGAACCGCATCGCCCATGTTGCCCGGGAAATGTACCCCAACGAGCTGCATGGCGGCGAGGGGCATATGGAGGTTGGCAAGGTCATCGAGATTTCCGCCAAAAACAAGGCGCATATGGTGGTCACTGTGAAGCCGTTCGGCTGCATGCCTTCGTCGGGCGTTTCCGACGGCGTCCAGTCGCTGGTCACCG
>CBFDDT010000139.1:0-9899 GCA_965603635.1 uncultured bacterium
ACGCCGTGGCAGTGGTGCTGGCAGGCTTTCTGACCTTCGCCGGGATAGGCAGCGGGGCCGCGCCCGGTTTCTCGGCTCGTATCGCCGCCGGACCGTTCTCCCGCCTCACGCCAATCGGCGCTGCCGTCCTTGCCGTCGCGGCGATAGCGCTTGTCTATGTGTTGGTCCTGCCAACGCTCTTCGCCGGGTTGATGGGCCTTTACGAAGGAGGACGGATCGCGCTCTCGATCATCCTCATAGCGCCCCTCGGCTTCTTCATGGGGATGCCCTTTCCGCTCGGCCTGGCCCGCGTGTCGACGCATGTGCCGGAACTGGTGCCCTGGGCATGGGGCGTCAGCGGTTGCTTCTCCGTGATCAGCGCCATTCTCGCAACCATTCTAGCCATCCATTTGGGCTTCACCGCCGTGGTTGCGATGGCGGCCATTCTCTATCTTGCCGCCGGCGTCATATTCCATGCGCCGCTGACCGACCTCCCGGAAGAGGTGGACAGGGCAAGACGTTAATGAAGAATCACCCAGCTGTGCTATCCGAGAAGGTCTCGATGGAGTATAATGGATATGGTTCTGTGGATTGGCGGCTAAGTGACACTTAAGGGAGCTGGCTAATGACAACGATTCAGCAAGTGCTCGACAAGAAAGGCCATGAGGTCTTGTCCGTCAGTCCAGATAACTCGGTGTTCGACGCCATCAAGGAGATGGCGGACAGGGACGTGGGTTCGGTGGTTGTGATCAACGACGGCAAGCCTGTCGGCATATTCACCGAACGGCATTACGCCCGGAAGGTTTTCCTTGAAGGCAGAGCCTCGCCGACGACACGCGTCGGGGACATCATGGAAACGCGCGTTGCCTGCGCATGGCCGGAACAGACGGTCGATGAATGCATGGCTGTCATGACGGAGAAACGCGTCCGACATCTCCCCGTTCTGCATCATAAGAAACTGGTTGGCCTTATTTCGATTGGCGATCTGGTGAAGAGCAAGATCGCGGATCAGGAGTTCGCCATCGAACAGCTTGTGGACTATGTCCGCGGGTAGATCGTCATGCCCGTATCAGGGAGAAGAGTGTCTGTCGCGATGCACCGGGCGACCGGCTGGCAGGACCGCTCAGCGTTGACCTCTTCACGCCCTTCGTTCTCGCCCACAGACCGGCGCTAGCGAGCCGCCAAATTCGCCCTTTTGATGTACGTCAGTGCGGGAGGTCCGAAAACCCGATACCGTCCGTGCTTCTTCTCCACGCCTCACAAGAGGAGCTAGCCATGACAATGCTCAAGGTAATCGAAGTCCTTGCCCAGTCGGACAAGAGCTGGGAGGACGCGGCGGCCAACGCCGTCAAGCAGGCCGCCGAAACCGTGAGGGGAATCAAGTCGATTTACGTCAAGGAGATGGAGGCCTCGGTCGAAGACGGCAAGATTGTTCAGTACCGCGTCAACGCCAAGATAACCTTCCTGTTGGGCGAATCCTGAAGCGTGTATTCGGCGCTGGACTGCCGCAAGGCGACGAGCGGCTGCCCCCGGCGGCTCGGGCTGGCCGCGCCCGGATTCAACGCAAGGACGCACTTCAGGTCTCGGCCGCCAGTACACTTCAGTTATCCAAATGGAGGCCGTAATGCTGGAAAAGATAGCGGCTGAGGAAGTCAAGCGTATTGCCGGGTTGGCGAAGGCCGCTCGCGAGGCTCGCGACCGCATGCTTGAAAAGATTCCCGACGGGGCGTTGGGTCAGCCGGCCCCGGCCAGGGGAGAACACAATCCCGCGGCCGCGCTCGGGCTCGAACCATTGCCGGCGGACCACCCGGCTCGCCTGGCGCTGAACGGCGCGATCGACAGCCTGCCTTCCGAGGCGCGGCGCGAGTTGCTGGCGCTGATGTGGATCGGCCGGAACGACTACGGAACTGCTGAGTGGGAACGCGCGATGACTGATGCGACAACCCCGTTCGAGGTCACCGCGGAAACCCTCATGGAAGAGTCCGATCTGTCCGCGTTTCTCCTTAAAGGCCTCTACGAGATGAAGCTCATGTGAGCACCATCGGGCCCGGTGTGGACGAGCGCTGTCGCCGCGCAAGCCCCTTGGCGATTCGGTACGATGCATCGCTTTGGAAGGAAATCGCATGAAACCCTTGCGATTGGCAGTGATCGGTCTGGGGCGGTTGGGCCGGGCCTGTGCCGAAGTCATTCTGGATGCCGAGGACCTTGCCCTGGCCGGGGTGGTGCGCCGTCCCGCGAGCCTGGCGCTGCCTTTGCCCAACAGCCTGCCCAACGTGACGGCGGTATCGCACTTCACCGAACTGGATGGGGTGGATGCGGCGATCGTCTGTGTTCCCACCGAGCACGCCCTCGAAGCAATCGTAAAGCTGTTGCAACATCGCATCCCCATTGTCGAATGCGCGACCGTCCATGGCGACGCCTTTCGAACCCGAAAGGCCGACATCGAGCGCATGGCAAAACAGCACCGGGTCGCCGCTGTGCTAGGGGCGGGCTGGGATCCAGGTGCGCTTTCGCTGTTCCGCGCACTTTTTGCACTTCTGACCCCGAAGGGGCATACGGAAATCACCGACCGCCCGGGCCATAGCCTGCACCATGGCCTGGCGGTGAAGGCCATGCCGGGCGTCAAGGACGCTCTCTGCGCCGAGTTTCCCGCCGGCAACGGCAAGATCCAGCGCTATGTCTACGTGGAGCCGCGGGAGGGCGCCGACTTCGAACAGGTGTCGCAGGCGATCCGGAGCGACCCCCTGTTCCTCGACGAAGAGAGCCTTGTATTCCCGGTGGAAAGCGTTGCACTTCTGGAGGACGCAGGCTGCGGCGTGGTGATGGAGCGGCGCGGGGAGTCAGGACGGACCGGCCACCAGTTCCTTATGCTGGAGGCGCGTTTCGACATCACCGCGCTGACATCCGAGATCATGGTTGCGACGGCGCGGGCTCTGCCTCGCCTCCGGCCGGGGGCATACTCGCTGCTCGATGTACCCCTGGGTTCGCTATTCGGTGCAGCTATCGGTCGCGCCGAGGCGGAGTGGGCCTAGGCCATGGGGATGATGTTCATTGCCGGCGTGCCAACCACCCCAGCACTAAAATCACGCATTAAAGCGCCGGAAACACAATCTCTGTCGGACCGTCCTCTTCGTAACGACCGTCCTGGATAATCTCTGCAGTGACAAGGGCAGGACGTTTCCAGGGCGGGGCTTTGACCCCGCCGCCGGGCTCGAACCTTGTCTTAACACCGAAAGCCTTTTCAGCTTCGCCGCGGGCGGCTTCTTCGCGGGGCGCCCTGACTATGACTTTGCCTCGATGCGAGCTCGCTTCCCAGCTGGTATCGAGCAGATCGACGGGCGTCAGTTCCCATAAAGGCATTGTTTCGTTCTCCCGAATGACTGCGGCCAGCCGGCGTCAGCTTTCCCGCGTCCAGTTCACACGGAGGAAATAGGCCTCCTCCTCGTAGCGGAAATCCAGTTCGCCTTGATAGGCCTTATGCAAAGCCTCGCCGATGCGGCGTGGAAGATGAATGTCGGTGGTGTTGACCACGATTTGGCCAGGCTCTTCCCCGATATTCATGATGCGGTGGAGCGGGTGCTCGCCTTTCTCGAGTTCCTCCTGGTTCCGCACCAGATGAAGAATCTCGTCCTTGTGGCCTTTGACGAAGCTGCCGGAGAGCGTCAACGTTCCCGCCGGATACTTGTCCCTCGTCCGATGGCAAGCCTGGCAAATCTCTTCGTGGGCATCCGTCGGCGCAAACTCCGCCCACTGCCATCGTCCCTTGTGGAACACCGCCCCGCATTCGGGGCAGACCGTTGGCTCCGGAAGCTTGAGCCGCGTTTTGTAGGGATCATGAACATGCTCGCGGATCAGGCGGTCCGTTCGGGGCACGCGTCGCGCTACATCTTTCTCTTTCATGAAGGGCCTCATGCTAAAAAGCGGGTGGGAAAGTGCCTTTGGCAGGCCAGCTCACGCCGCATGAAATCTTAAAGCACGTTACAGGAGGCCGCCGAGAGCGGCATTGACCCAAATCAACGGCCCGCGTTTATCCCCAGCGGAGCGCGAACTGGCCCTCCTCTACCGCGTCGACCCGGACGCCGAACGGACGGCACTCTCTGTCCAGGACGTTGCGCAGCCAGTCTGCGTCTTTATGCGCCGGGCGGTTCAGCCGGAAGTTCCGGATCTGCAACGGCGTCATCTTGAACTCGACCAACCTTCCATTCGCAGGGTCAATGCCCGGAAAATACATCAGCACCAGATCGTCCCGGAATTCCTCGTATCCCTCGATGCCTTCGTAATCGTTCAGGAAATCGCCGCAGCCATAGAGGATCGGCTTTTCCTTGTAGATTTCGATCCCCTTCGGATGGTGCGAAGAATGGCCGTGGACGATGTCGACGCCCGCCAGGTCGATCAGCGCATGGGCGAAGGCCCGTTGCCGCGGGGGAACCTCATAGCCCCAGTTGCCGCCCCAGTGGATGGAGACGACGGCCGCGTCCCCCGGGCGCTTCACCGCCTTCACCTGCCCGGCGATACGGGCCGCGGTCCTTTCCGAGAGGTCGGGGAGCAGATTGACGCCCGGCCTGTCGGCGGATGCCGCCCAGTTCCGCGGGACTCCACTGCTTACATCGCCGAATGAGAAGACGATCACCCTGCCCTTGCCGGAAACATCAAGGATAGCCGGCGCTTCCGCCTGCTTCAGATCCCGACCCGCGCCCGCCGTCTTGATGCCCGCCGTCTCCAACGATGCCAGCGTTTCGAGCAGGCCCACATGGCCCCAGTCCAGCACATGGTTGTTTCCCAGCAGGCAGCAGTCGATCCCCGCCGCGGTGATGCCAGGAATGTTCTCCGGATGCATCCGGTAATTGATCCCCTTGGGCTGGCAGTCATTGCTGGTGGTGACGGCGGTTTCCATGTTGACGATCCGCAGATCGGGCCGCAGGCGGTCCAGTTCCGCCAGCGCCTCGCCCCAGATGTAGGGGAAATTCACCGGCTTTCGAATCGGACCGTTCGCTTGCTCGGCGAGCTCTACATATTTCCGAGCGGATGTCACGTAAGGTTCAAACAGGCGCGGCGAGTTCGGATGGGGCAGCACCTGGTCGATGCCCCGGCCGGTCATGACATCGCCGCAAAGAAACAGGGTCAACAAATCGGAGCCTCGGGTTTTACATGTTTGTCAGGCAGAGTTGTCGCTCAGCACGAGCTGCCGCGCGGCCCTCACCTCGTCCAACCGCCTTACCGGTGTCTTGTGGGGGGCGCCATGGAGCAATCCCGGGTCGTCACGCGCCTCCTCGGCAATGCTGCGCATTGCATCGACGAAGGCGTCGAGCGTTTCCCTGCTTTCCGTCTCCGTTGGTTCGATCATCAAGGCTTCGGGGACGATCAGCGGGAAATAGGTCGTCGGTGGGTGAAAGCCATAATCCATCAAACGCTTGCCCACGTCGACCGCCCGCACCTCGCTGCCTTCCGGCCGGCCCTGACAGACGAACTCGTGCATGTTGATGCGGTCATACGGCACCCGATACAAGTCATGAAGCCTGCAGCGCAGGTAGTTGGCATTAAGCACCGCATGCATCGAATTCAGACGCAGGCCTTCGCCGCCATGCAGCCGGATATAGGCGTAGGCCCGCACGAACGTCCCGAAGTTCCCGAAGAAGGTACACATGCGGCCGATGGATTTCGGTGGCGAAACCGACCCATACTCCCGGTCGCCGTTATCGCCCGCCGGCTTAGCCGCAACGACCGGTCCTGGCAGATATTCGGCCAGGTCCGCTGATGCGCCAAGGGGCCCGGCGCCGGGTCCGCCGCCGCCATGGGGCGTGCCGAAGGTCTTGTGAAGATTGTAGTGCATCACGTCGATGCCGAGGTCGCCTGGCCGCGCGACCCCGGCCAAGGCATTCATATTGGCGCCGTCGCCGTAGACCAGGCCGCCGCAACCATGGACCAGATCGACGACCTCCCGGATATTCCCCTCAAACAAGCCCAGGGTATTGGGATTGGTCAGCATCAGGGCGACGACGGTTTCGTCGCAGGCCGCGCGCAGCGCCTCCAGGTCGATATTGCCGCGGCGGTCCGAGGGGATTTCGAGCGCGTCCAACCCGGCCATCGTCGCGGATGCCGGGTTGGTGCCGTGGGCCGAGTCCGGGATCAGCACCTGACGGCGATCTGCCTCGCCGCAGTCTGCATGATAGGCGCGCATCATCAGAAGCGCCGTGAGTTCCCCCTGCGCGCCGGCGGCAGGCTGCAGGGAAACGCCAGCGAAACCGCCGATCTCTTTCAGGAATTCCTGCAACTCGAACATTAAGGCCAGATTTCCCTGCGCCGTGTGCGGGGCCTGGAGGGGATGGCTACGGGCGAACTGCGGCAGGCGCGCAGTCTCTTCGATGATCTTCGGATTGTATTTCATGGTGCAGGAGCCAAGCGGATAAAAGCCGCTGTCCACGCCAAAATTCCACTGGGACAAATGGAGGAAATGGCGGACAACGTCGCGTTGGGACAGTTCGGGAAGGCCGTTGTCCTCGCGTAGCAACCCCTCAGGCAATTCCGACACGGGCACATCCGGCGCCGGAAGATCCGTGCCACAGCGCCCCGATGCGCTCAACTCATATACCGTGGCTTCCGTCATCTCCCTTCCTCCTGGCTGATGACCGCAATCCCGTCACGCGGTGACTTGCCGCAGCGCCTCGTTGAGGCGGTCGATCGAAGCGCGCGTATTCGTTTCCGTGACCGCGACCAACATATGCCTGTCGAGATGCGGGTAATCCCGGCCAAGGTCGTAGCCGCCGATGATGCCGAAATCATCCAGCAGCATCCGGTTGACCTCATCGATCGGTTTCGGCGATTCGACCACGAATTCCTTGAAGAACGGCTTCTGCGGTTCATGGGAATTAACGGCGAAACCCGGGAGTTCGCCAATCCGCGAAGCCGCATAGTGGCTCTTATGGTAACAGAGTTCGGCTACCTGTCTGAGGCCTGACCTACCCATTGTCGCGAGATAGACGGTCGCGCCCAGCGCCGTCAGGGCGGCATTGGTGCATATGTTGCTCGTGGCCCGCGCCCGGCGGATATGCTGCTCGCGCGTGGCCAGCGTCAGTACGTAGCCGCGCCTGCCTTCTGCATCGACCGTCTCGCCGACGAGGCGGCCCGCGAGCCCATGGACAAATGCTTTTCTGGTCGCGAAGATGCCGAGATGCGGTCCGCCGAAAGAAGGCGGAATGCCCAGAGGCTGACCTTCCGCGACGACGATATCCGCCCCATAGGCCCCCGGCGGCTGAAACAGGCCCAGCGCGATCGGGTCCGCGACGACGATAAGCAGGGCGCCGGCCTCATGGACGGCGGACGCCAGATCCTCTACCTCTTCGAACTGCCCGAAGAAGTTCGGATTCTGGATCGCCAGGGCGGCAGTGCGATCGTCGAGAAGCGCCTTCAGGTTTCCGATCTCCATTTCCGGTTCATCGTCCCCGACGATTTCCGTGTCCCAACCTCTCAGATAGGTCCTGACCACCTCGCGATATTGCGGATTTACACCGGGCGACAGAATGACCTTGTCCCGTCTACCGCGCGCGGCGTTCAGCGCCAGAAGCACGCCCTCGGCCAGCGAGGTGGCGCCGTCATAGTGACTGGCGTTGCCGACCTCCATCCCGGTTAGCCGGCAGATCATGCTCTGATATTCGAATATGGCCTGCAGCATGCCTTGGCTCATCTCGGGCTGATAGGGCGTGTAGGAGGTATAGAACTCACCGCGTTGCAGCACGTAATCGACGGTCGCAGGGATATAGTGGTGATAGGTTCCAGCGCCCAGGAAACAGTCCCGACGATCGGTGTCGTCGTTGCGCTCGGCAAGCCGCCGCATTTCCCGACCGATCTCCATCTCGGTGCATGGCACTGGCAGATCCAGATCGGGAAAGCGCGCCGCCGCCGGCACGTCCCCGAACAGATCCTCCAGGGCCGTCACGCCGACGGTGTCCAGCATCGCCTTCCGGTCGGCATCGGTATGGGGAAAATATGTCATGGCGCGTCAGCACTCCTTGATTACCCTATCCTCCTGGCAAGGAGGGAGGAATTTCCTTAATCAAACCACCACCTTGACCATCCTGCGCAGCCGATAGCCGATCACGACCGGGAAATAGCCAGTGACTCCGAGTTCTGCATCCAGGGCACTATCGCCCGTGTCGAACCGCAGCAATGGCGTGCGCGCCAGCTTGGCCGGCGTCGCAACGACGATAATATTCTCGGCTCCGATCGCCCTGACGATCTCCGGCGTCAGCGGCAGGTTTCCGCGGCCCAAAATAAAGCCCTGCGCGCCGATCGGGCTCAGAACCAGCTTGCGGCGCGGATAACGGTCGAGAACATCCAGTATCCGGCGTTCGTTGAGGTCCTTGCCGACTATCCGGGCATCAACGACTGCGTCAATACCCAGCAGCGTCTTGTCGATGCCGAGCGTTTCCCCGATCGACCGCACGGTACTGCCTGGCCCGAGAAGGAACAGGACATTCGGGCTTGCTTTGACTTCCTCGAGCAGGTGCCTGGCAATTTCCTGCCTGACCTCGGCGTCCGTGCTTTCCTCTATCAGCATCTTTCCCAACTGGCTGTATGTCGGCTCATAGGGGGTAAGCGCCGCGTAATAGAGCCGCACGAACCATTCGCCCTGACGGTATCTCTCTTCGTCCAGGTCCAGGACATCTGCCTCGCTGGCGCCAAGACGGCTCTCAAGAAATCCAACCAGAATTTCGGCGGTTCGCGCGGTGCTGACGCCGAACACTCCGGAGTACATCTTTACGCCAGCGGGGATTCCTAGGATCGGCGTACCCTGCCCGGCGACGCTGCAAATATCCCGGGCCGTGCCGTCGCCTCCGCAGAACAGGATCAGATCAACTCGCCCATCCAGGAAGCGGCGCGCGGCGGCCTTGGTATCGTCGGCGGTTGGCGGCTCACCCGCTTCGTAGGCTGTCTCGATCCCGGTAAAACCGGCCTCCGTGAGCGCGTCGGCGCCCATACGCCCCGAACAGGTCACCCACTGAATGCCGCACGAGGCCGCCGACTGCCCTAGCAATCGGTGAAGTGCGCGCAAGGTCTCGCCGGCCTTCAGATGCGCCGTCGGCTGCGCCCCAAGTTCCATGGCCTTGTCCAACACGCCATCGGTTCCCTTCAGACCCACCCGGCCACCCATCCCGGCGATCGGATTTATCAGGAAGCCTATCCGTTTCATCTGCCCGGGCCGGATCAGCCAGCGGTCGCAGCGTCGGCCAGCACATCGAGCACCTCGTCGATATCCGCTGCGGTGTGATCGGCCGAGATCTGGAAGCGAATTTCCTCTTCACCGCGCGGCACCACCGGATAGGTGATCGCGGTCGCCAGTACGCCGTGCGCCCGCAGATGCCTCACCAAGGCGGCGGTGCGCTGCGTATCTCGCACCATCAGGGGCACGACCGGGTGTTCGCCCGGGATCGTCTCCAGACCGAGCTTGCCGAGCCCGGCTTCGAACCGCGCCGTCATCTCGCGCAAATGCCGAAGCAGGGTGGCTCCCTCCGGGCTGTCGAGGATGTCCAGGGCCTTCGCGGCCGCGGCGGCTTCGCCCGGCGTGATCGGATTCGAGTAGATATAGAAGGGCGCCTTTTCCTGCAGGTAATCGAGGATGGTCCGGCTGCCCACCACATATCCGCCATTGACGCCGAGAGCCTTGCCGAGCGTCGCGACCAGCAGGTCGACCGGTTCCGCACCGTCGTATTCCTCCGTGCCGCGCCCGGTCTCGCCGATAGCGCCGACGCCGTGCGAGTCATCGGCAATCACAAGAACGCCTTCCTGGAAATCTTCGTCAAACCGGCGGGCGAATTTCATGATTTCACTAAGCGGTGCATTGTCGCCGCGCATGCTGAAAATGCCGTCCGTCACGACAATCGCCCGCCGGCAATTCTTCGCCGCCGTGGCGAGGCAGTTTTCAA
>CBFDDT010000140.1:0-9766 GCA_965603635.1 uncultured bacterium
CATCCTTCGATAGGCTCAGGATGAGGATTTTTTCTTTAAATTCAAATACATACTCCTCATCCTGAGCCTGTCGAAGGATGCGCCGGGAAGTAACCCTGCCGACCAGAGCGTGCTGGCGCCGATCAACATCGAATAACTCTATTCGTCGAAGCCCATCCTGGCCAGGGCCGCGCTAAGCTGCGCTCGGACCGCCGCGTTGCCGAAGTGGCACCCATAACTGGCGATCGCGCTGGCCGATAGGTCGGGCAGGCGATCGCGCGCCGACGCCCAATCCGCAACAACCTTAGCCAGTGCCCCGGCATCGCCCGGCGGTATGAAGGCGATGCCGCTGTCGGGGCGGTCGAGGTCGGGCGGATAGGCGTCCGAACGCCGTGTGATTACCGGGCGTCCGCAGGCCAGGGCCTGGTAAACCTTGTTGGGGATCACCCGGCCCGCTTTCTCGCTGGCGCCGAACACGCCCAGCAATATATCGGCGTCCTGGATGCGGGCCGGCAGGCGCTTGTAATCGATCCAGGGTTCGAAAACCACGTTCTCCAGCCCTTGCGCCGCCGCCTGGCAATCCGCCAGAAGCGGGCCGGCGCCAAGCAAATGCCACGATACCGGCGGCCCGTCATATAGCTTCGCCGCCTCGATGATCGTCTCCGGTCCCTGCAGGCCGATGAAGCTGCCGTAAAACAGGACTTCCACCGGTCCCTGATGGGCGCGATCCGGCGGCGCGGGTTCGAACAGCGATTCTTCCGCGCCCACCGGAATGACGGCCAACCTATCCATGTCCAGGCCGAAACGTTGCGCGAAGAATTCCGCATGGGGCGGGGTGTCCGCGACGACCATGTCCATCTGCCGGAACAGCCCTTGCTCCCAGGCCAGCAAACCCCGTGCCTCGGCGCTGTCCTCGGTGAATTTTCCCCGTTCGAACACCTGCTTGTCCCAGGCGCTTATCAGCGGGTCGAACAGGATCGGTGCGCCCCTGGCCCGCGCCCAGGCGATCGCGGCGGCCGCGTCACGCTGGCGAAAGCAGGGAACCCAGACCAGGTCTGGCGTGGCGATCCGGCGCAGGGAAGCCTCGGTCCCGGCGAAGCGGCTCAGCAACGGGCGGAAATCGCGGATACGCCAGCCCAGATCGTCCAGCAGACTACGCAGGACGCGATTGCGGGAATAGCCGGGGTCGAAGCGGCCCCACCAGAGGATTGTCCTATTCTCCATCGCCTTGCCGTTTGGCGACCTGGAATTGCTCGCGGGCCTTGGCCAGCCGGATGAAGCGCTGGAAGGCGTACATATAGCTGATGATGACGCCGTCGATGCCGTTCACGAATTCCCGGCGCAGAATATATTGTTTAAAGAAGGCGAATACGGGCACGACGACGAGTTCGATCCGCGTCGGGTTGCGACCGCGCCGGTGCAGGTCGACGGCCTGGTCGCTGGAATAGCTGTTCACTTTATCCACATGATGCGCCAGGGAGCGGAAAGACCGATGGTTCACCATGCCTTTCAGGGCGCCCGTGGCGCCGCTGTGCACGACCACCGAATCATGGACCGTGCTGTCCTTGAAACCAGCCATGCTCTTGCGGTAGAGCCGCACCGGTTTTTGCGTGGCGGTCCATTTATGGCCTTTGTCCTGAAAACTGTGCAGCGGCAGGATATGCAGGCGGTAGGCGGTGCAGGGCGGTTCGACGGTGAACAGGTCGCGGATTTCCCGTTCCAGCTCCGGCGTGATTTCCTCGTCCGCGTCCAGGTTCAGGATCCAGTCGTTGCGGCACAGCGTTTCGCCGTAAACCTTCTGCGGGCCGTAACCCTTCCACTCATTGAAGGTAGCGCTGGCGCCCAGGGACTCCGACACCTTGATCGTATCGTCCTGGCTGCCGGAATCGATCACGATGACCTCGTCCACCCAGTCGCGGACGCTGCGGATTGTCAGGGGAATCCGGTCGGCCTCGTTCTGGGCGATGATGAATACCGATATAGGCAGTTTGTCCGTCATGTTGTCCGTTATGTTGTTAGTCATGGGCGCCGTACCGCGCTGATCCGATGGCCTTCGATGCGTTCGATATGGGCTGCTATCTCGGCAAGCGGGCCTATCGACACCATCATGTCCGTGGCGTTGGCGTGGACGAAACGGTCTTCGTCCAGCCACAATCCGCAATGGCCCGGCCAGATGATGTGGTCGCCGTGGCGCAGCACCGAGTAATCTCCATCGAAGGCGACCGGCGCCCCGGATTCGCGGGCCTGCATATCGCTGTCGCGCGGCACTGTCTTGCCGCAGCGCGCAAGCGCCATTTGCACCAAACCCGAACAATCCAACCCGATACTGCTGCGCCCACCCCACAGATAGGGCGTGCCCAGGAAACGCAGGGCGACCGCGGCATGATCGGATCCGTGCTCGTCCATCGCCGCGGCATGCTTGGCCCAAACCCAGCCGCCGGTGGCCAGCCCAATGAAACCTCGGCTGCGGCCTTGTTCGCATAATAGCGAATTCATGCTGAGCACATCGAGTACGGGGGATTTCAGGTCGGGCTCGGCGTAGAGAAAAGTCCGGAGCGCGGATATCCGGTGCGTGGTTTCGCCGACAGCATCGCCGATTCCCTCGGCGCGAGCGTAACCAACGTAGCTGTCCGTCCGGTTTTGCAGCCAGGCCCAACCATCGCGGACCTCAAAAATCGTAACGGATTCCCCAAATAATAGCTCGCTGCCCATGCGGCTATCGCGGGAAGGTGCGGTCAAAAGCGGCAACTGCCCGGTGTTGACCCGACCGGGCCGGCCTTGCACGTATGTTTCGGCGTCAATTGTTCCCCGTAACCTCTCATCCGCCAGGTCGGGACGGAAAGCGTTCAGGCGAGAATCGAGTTTAAGCAAGTTCTGGTCCCCGGTTGCCGGTGGTGTTCCCATGGTGGGTTTTTGGTTGGCGTCACGCAATCGATTTTTCATGTTCATGCGATTGGAACGCCTTTCCCGGTCCCGGGCGTTTACCCATGATAAAATTAGGTAGGTGCGGCAACATGCCGAATACACATTTTAACCCCAATTCAGGCACGAATATTGCGTGACCCGCGGTCGTGAGCGCGGACTCCGTATTTCTCTATTTATTAAGTAGTAGATTTGGGCGGTTTGCGGTCACGTTTGCTTTTTAAAGTCGCGCAAAAGGCGAATCGGGCTGGTTCGAAATATGCAGAATGAAAATAATGACTGGGTGAGTAGAATACGCTGGGCCGTGATGGTCGGTCTGGCGGTTTACCTGCTTGCGCTGCTTGGAATTTTCCTTCAGCGCGAGGCTCAGTATATCTCGTCGTTGTGGCCGGCCAACGCCGTCGCCATGGCCCTGCTGCTTGGCCGCTCGCGGCGCGACTGGCCACTTGGCCTTCTGGCTGTTCTTGCCGGTAATGTTTTTCTCAATCTGACGATTGGCAGTAATGCGTGGTCGGTGGCCGGTTATGCCACGATTAATTTGTTTGAGGTCGCGCTCGGCACCTTTCTGGTCGCCCGGTTCATCGGCCAACCCGTCATGTTTTCAAACCTTCAGCAGACAGCGTGTTTTATTCTGTGCGCGGGAATGGTTGTGCCGGCGATCACGGCCTTTGGCGGCGCTGCGCTGGGAAGCCAGATCTATGGCGCCGAATACTGGCCGGCCTGGCGTACCTGGTGGGTGGCCGACAGTATCAGCGTAATGATCTTTGCACCGTTGGTCCTCACCGCCCGCGCCGGTGTTGGCAAGCTTCTGGCGGAACCGCGTCGCGGGCTTGAAGCATTGGGGCTTGCAGCCGCGACCTTGCTGGTCACGCTGGTTACGTTTTCGTCGAATGTCTTCCCGCTGGTTTATCTGACATTTCCGTTTCTGGTTGCCGCGGGGGTACGCTTTGGGGTTTTCGGGGTTGGGGTTAATGCGGCGGTTGCCTCCATGACGGCGGTCTGGTTGACCATCGGCGGCGGCGGGTTGACCGGTTATATGCCCGGCGCCCTTGCTTCGGCGATTCTTGAAGTACAGGTTTTCCTGGGCGTTACGGTTTTGGCGGCGCTGACGGTTGCGGCGGTGATACAGGAAAACCGCGAGACAATCGGGAAACTGGCGACAAGCGAAGGCCGATTCCGCGAACTCGTCGAGCATGCCTCGGACGCCATTTTCGTCCATGACCTGGACGGCAATTTCGTCGATGTTAATTATCAGGCCTGTGAAACCCTGGGTTACAGCCGTGAAGACCTGCTTTCCATGAAGGTCGATGAGGTTGAGGTCAGCTCGGCGCCCGGGGGAGTGGGGGGGATTTGGCGGCAACTGGAAGAAGGCGGCGCCGTAACCGTTGACGGGAGCCACCGCCGAAAGGACGGCTCCACATTCCCCGTCGAGGTGCGGGTTGGCCTGCTGACCTACGACGCCAGACCGATGATCGTGGCCATGGCGCGCGACGTAACCGCGCGTAAAATGGCCGAGACGCAGCTATACGAGGCCAAGGAGGCCGCGGAAGACGCCAGCCGGACGAAGTCCATTTTCCTCGCCAACACCAGTCATGAACTGCGCACGCCATTAAACGCCGTCATCGGCTATAGCGAGATGCTGGAAGAAGAGACCCGGGCGAATGGCCACGACGAATATGCGACCGACCTTTCCCGGATAAAATCCGCCGGCCATCATCTGCTCGATATCATCACTGGTATTCTGGACCTTTCCAAGGTCGAAGCGGGGAAAATGGAGGTCGATCTGGTTCCCGTCAACCTGCCGAACCTGCTGGCCGGGGTAGGGGCGGCGGTGGAGCCCCTGGCGCGGCGCAACGGAAACAACCTCGCCATAGAATGCGATCCGTCGATTGGCGAAATTTCATCCGATCCCGTCAAGCTGCGGCAGATCCTGCTCAATCTATTGTCGAACGCGGCGAAATTTACCCGTGACGGCCAGATTGCGCTCAAGGCCGAGCTTGAGATCGCAGGCGAAGGAAAATGGATAATACTGGAAGTCGTCGATACGGGGATCGGCATCGCGGCCGAAAAGTTCGACAAACTGTTCGAGGCCTTTACCCAAGGCGACAGCTCCACCACCCGCCGGTTTGGTGGGACCGGGCTGGGGCTTGCCATATCGCGGCGATATTGCGAACTGCTCAACGGAACGATCGAAGTGGAAAGCCGGCCTGGACAAGGATCGGTATTCACGGTCCGCCTGCCGGCGCAAGCGGTGGGAGCGGCAAGAGTAGCTAGCTAAACGCCTTGTAGGCGATGATCGTATAGGTGTCCTTGACGCCGGCCAGGAGTTGCAGCTTCCCGGTTACGAAGTGACCGACGTCGGCGCCGGCGTCCAGATAGCATTTCATCAGAAGATCGTAGTTTCCGGAAATCGAATGAACCTCGGAAACCTCCTCGATCGTCAGCACGGCGGCGTCCGCCACCTCATAAGCCTTGCCGAGATCGCATTTGACCTGAACGAAGATGGTTTGCATGGGTCCCGGTCTCCCCGTGGTAAAGTGATCCGCCGCTATTTTATAGCGAGCTGGAGCGCTTCAGGAAAGCGGGAACGAGGTCGGTTTCGCCGAAGGGGACATTTCCGTATTCCGGCACGTCGCCGATGGAATCCCGGCCACGGCGCGACCCGCGTTTACCGTCTTTTCCCCGGTCTGACTGGTTATCGGGCTTTGCCGACCGTTTCTCGTCGGGCTTTTTGGCCCTGCCGGAGCGTTTTTCGGCTGGCTTTTCGGCCCTGGCGGATTGCTTCTCGTCTTGAGCTTCGACCGGGGCGGGCTGTGTGCTCTCCAGGTCTTCTACTTTGGCGGGCTGCGTCGCCTGTTGATCATCGGCTGGGGCAGACTGTTTTTCGTCTTGTTTTTCTTCTTGTTTCTCCGCGGTATCCGCCGATTTTCCGCTGGCCCGTTTGTCCGTGGTTCTGCCGCGACCCCTACCGCGACCGCGACCGCGATCTTCGCCGCTGTCTTCCTTCAGTTCCGGGCCGGCCGATTCACCCATATTGACGCGGGGGATTTCCTTGCCCGCCAGCCGCTCGATCTGCGCGATATACTTGCCGTCTTCGGGCGCGGCCAGGGTAAAGGCATGGCCGCTGCGCCCGGCGCGGCCGGTGCGGCCGATCCGATGGACGTAATCCTCCGGGTGCGTTGGCACATCGTAATTGAACACATGGCTGACCGCCGCGATATCCAGCCCGCGCGCCGCGACGTCGGAACAAACGAGCATTTTGATTTCGCCGGATTTGAACTTGTCCAGTGTCGCCATGCGCTGAAACTGGTCCATGTCGCCATGCAGCGCGCCGACGTTGAAGCCATAGCCCTCAAGCGCGCGGTGCAGAACGCCGATATCGCGTTTGCGATTACAGAATATCAGCGCGTTATTGACATCCTGGCTGTTCAGCAATTTCCGCAGCGTTTCCCGCTTGTCGCGCGCCGGCACGACGATCAGCGCCTGCTCGACGGTATCGACCACCGAGGATGGCGCGCCGACGGTGATTTCCCTGGGGTTCGACAGGAAACGGTCGGCCAGGCGCTTGATTTCCCGCGGCATCGTGGCCGAGAACAGCAGCGTCTGATGATTCTTCGTGATGAAGGAGACGATCTTCTCGACATCCGGAATGAAACCCATGTCCAGCATGCGGTCGGCTTCGTCGATGACCAGGAAGCTGACATCGTTCATCATGACCTTGCCGCGTTCCACATGGTCCATCAGTCGCCCGGGCGTGGCGATCAACACATCGACGCCGCGGTCGAGTTTCTTGAACTGCTCGGTAAAGGATACGCCGCCGATCAGCAGGGCCGTCGTCAGCTTGGTGTATTTGCCGTAGGTCTCGAAGTTTTCCTCGACCTGGGCGGCGAGTTCGCGAGTGGGTTCGAGGATCAGCGAGCGCGGCATCCGGGCCTTGGCCCGGCCCTGGCCCAGAATGTCGATCATCGGCAGCGTAAACGAAGCCGTCTTGCCGGTTCCGGTTTGCGCGCAGCCCAATACGTCCCGGCCCATGAGAACCTGGGGAATAGCCTGCTTTTGGATGGGAGTTGGCTGCTCGTATCCCGCCTCCGAGACCGCGCGCATTACGCTGTCACTGAGGCCTAGATCGGTAAAACTCATATTTCCTGCTGTTTCTCACCGGGCCTTCCGGCGACCTTTAAGCCATGATTTTGTTGGTTGACCGGACTATAGGGCCAAACGCGCCGCTGTCAATGTTTCTGCGTGCTACCGATTGCCACGCGATCAGGCAGTTAGCGGCAGCGCATCCAGCGCCGGCAACCGCGATTGCTGTCGAAGCGGTGTTTGGGCGGGAACAGGCCTTGCGTCACCGCGGCCACGAGATCGCCGAAATTCGGGTCGGCCAGGCCGCTGGCGGCCTTGGTATAACCCTTGATTTCGGTCAGCGATTCATTGCGCCGGCAGAACGCCGCGAACAACACGACGCCGGCGCCGCGGGCCTCGGTGGGAAGGTCCGCCGGTTTCTCGCGGCAAAGCTTCATGCCCGAAAAGGTCTTCGGCGGGTTGAACAGCATGACGACGTGATAGGTCTCGCGCGCGGTCTCGCCGGGCGCTGTCGTGAAATTGGTCGGCTGTCCCCAGTGATTGCCCTGCATATAACCGGTGACGGCGCCATTGAATTCGGCCTGGTCGCCGCCAAAGGGGTTGCCCGCCACCACCACGCGCAAATCCCGCCCGGCCCCGGCATAGGCGAACTCGCTTGCCTTGTAGACCGGGCTGATCTCCTGCTGGGTCAGGCGCACATTGCCGCCGCAGGCGGTCACCAAGGCGCTCAGCAACAAGGGAAGCCATATCTTGAACCGCATCGCCGACCTCTTCCTCAATCGTTCTGCAGCCAGGGCGGGGCGCCACTCTTATCGCCCTCGAAGCGCCTGTCGGGCGGGAACAGCGCGAGGGTCACCTGACCGACCAGTTCGCCGAAGCCCGGATTGTCCATGCCCGCAGCCCCCGCGATACGCCCCTTGATCTCCGTCAGGGACTCGCCGCCACGGCAGAAGGCCGAGAATAGCACGATTTCACCGGCCGGTTGAACCACGGGCAGGGTCGATGGATCCTCGCGGCACAGGCGCATGCCGATCATCGTCGGCGCCGGATTGAACATCATGATCACGCGATAGCTGGGCCTGATGCCCGGATGGTCCAGCGTCGTGAAATTCGTCCGCGGCCCCCAGTGGCGCCCGCGCATGGCCTCGGTTACCGTCCTGCCCAGGCTGGCCGCATCGGCGCCGAGATCGTCGCCCGCCACAATGACCCGGATCGCCCCGCGCGCGCCCGCATAACCGAACTCGCCGGCCTTGTAGGAGGGACTGACTTCCTGTTGATAAAGGCTGACATTCGCGCCGCCGCAGGAAACGGCGAGAAGGGCCAGAACCGCAACGAGCAAACCACGTCGCATGACCGACCTCCATTATTTCGGGGAGTTCAATCATGATTAACCATAATCGCCGGCGGCGCGATGATCCAAATCAAGCAGACGCAAGATTTCGCGAGGTGGCGCCGGCCGATGTAGATTTGTGTAGGTTCGGGCGCCGGGCATGGGCGCGATTCGGCGGCGGTATCAGGGTTCCCGCGGGTGATTTCCGCCTCGGCGGGCAAAAGATGCAGAATGTGAGTATGAAAGATACAGGATGGATGTATGCGCGGTACATGAAAAGGCGATGCAAGGAATAGCGGAAAGGCATGGAAAGGGCATGCGAAAAATGCCCGATCGTGAAACCGGCGTCGCATCGGCGCAGACCGGCCCCGGCGCGGGGGACTGAAGATCAGCGAGATATGAATTATTCTATTTCAATGAATTACCGGGATAATACAATAATACAGGCCAGACCCCATCACAATAATACAGGCCAGACCCCATCACAGACCCCATCACAGTCAGCGCGTGAAAGCTCTAGGATGGACCGCCCGCTATAATTACCCTCAGTCAACATCACATTTGATAAACTCGTTTTTTCCAGGAAATAGTTTCGCTGCTAGCAAGTACGCAAAATACAAAGCCAGGCCGATGTTTAGCGCGACGTACTGCATGTGCCTTTGCGCGCCAAAGGTCAACAGCGTGTAACCCGCCGCAAAGATCATTATCTGCAAGCCGGTAAGCAGCAGAGCCTCGCGATGCGTTCTAGCTATGAGAGGGATTAGCGCCAGCATACCATAGTAATAGCGCGAAAGTACGAGCACACTGAACACGACGACCATCCCCAGTATTATTGCGTCAATTGGCCTGGACCGCCAGGCGACCAACAGATAGGCCGTGACAAGGGCTGCACAGGCAATCCAATATAAATGCGCTCTCTGTTGCAGGAGCGCCGCTCGATCAGGCTTGTTAATTGTGTCTCCCAACCAGTCCGGTCCAGCAGTAAAGGCGTGCTCCAATCCGATCCGTCGTTCACCGAGGACATGATCGCCACTGTGTGTCAAGATAGCAGAAACGAATTCGAACCAAGCAGAGACACCATATTCTGGTATTAAGCTTATTGCGATCAGACCGATCCCTCCCACAGCCACCCCCACAAAGAACTTCAGCCCGTGCGATGGAATACGTCGATGGCCGATCACATATGCCAGCACCGGAACAAAGAAACCCGCAATCATGAACAGTGGATAAACTCGGGTCATCAGCGCATAGGCCAGAATAATTCCTGCCCAGCCGAACTTATTCCTTTGTAGCAAGCAGACCCCAATTACGATACTGGCAAGCCAATCGAACTGTAGAAAGCCGCCAAACGCGCGCGGGATGTTCATTGGGCTGACAACGAAAAGGAGTGCCACAAGTAGCGCGGGCACTGCGCCGAAAGCACGAATAACGGCAAAACCCATTGCCAAAAGA
>CBFDDT010000141.1:0-9765 GCA_965603635.1 uncultured bacterium
CATAAAGCGGGGTCCACCAGGATGGCGCAAAGGCCTCGGGGTCTTTCGGCGGACAGGCGAATATGCATATCCCGGCGCCGCCGATCGGGGCCGCCAGGGGGAATGCGGTAAAACCGTATATCTGTCTTGAATCGCCCTGTAGGGTCACGACCGCGTGGGCTGGTGGGGTAGCGTAGTTTTTGTGGTGCAAGTTCATAAGCCTCTCTCCCGAGAGACGAAGGTTAAAGCCAAAAGGTTATCTAAAAGTTAAGATATATTTTATTATTCAGGCGTCATGGCGCCTTGGCGCCGCGATTTGAGGGCTATTCAGAACAGCGGCTTGCGACTCAAAGCCTTTATTTTACAGTCAATACAACAGGTTGACCGTGGGGCGTGCTGCGGTAGGCTTCGGCCCAGGCATCCTTCCGGCCGGCCAGAATATTTTCCGCCACCAGCCCCTTTTCCTTAACCAGCCGTTCCAGCGCCGCCAGCACATGGCGGTAATAGGTGCTGCCGTCGTCCGAGTCTCCGGCGGCCCCGGCACGCCTGATTTCCGCGCCTAAAGTCTCTGCCCATTCTTCCGCCGTGAAGTGGCCGGCTTCGCGCAATCGCACCGCCATGGCCAGGGCCTGCGCCTCCCAGGGTTCGCTGAAAACCGGGCGGTCCTCTATCAGCAATGGCGCCGGGGCCTTCCCGTCAGGCCGGGTCAAGATAGTTCTCCCACAGATCGAGGCAGACCTTGTCCTTCGGCGCCGCCTCCGGCCCCCACAGTTCACGCGCGGTGAATTCGACCGAATAGAGATGTCGCGGGTCGTCGCCCAACCCGTGGGCGCTGCTGTCCGGCAGCACATGGCCGCCATGATGGGCGCGGATGCGGCCCAGCCTGCCGCGGACATAGCGCGGCAGGCGCGTATGGCCCGTGGGATGGATGTTGCGCGCCATCACCAGATCGCCCACCGCAAAAGCCGGCGGCGTATCGAGCGGACGCGCGCTGTCGTTTTTAGCAAAGGCCATTGTTCGCGGATCGCCGGCCTCGCTGGCGTCGGTGCGTGGCGTGGCGCCCGGCGCCGCCTTGCCGGTAAGGACTTCCGCCTCGCTCAGCATGCCCGCCTCGATATACATGATCGCGTGGGTGTAATGCCATTGTTCGTAATAGCTCATGGTCAACTGCAGGTCCGCCGGCATGCATTCGCGGGCATGGCGGAAATAGTCCGTCGACCAGTCCGGGTGCTTGGTTGCCGCCTCCGAAATGGCAAACATTCGCCCCTCCCATTCATGGTGGAAGACCGGCTCGTTGGTCTCCACCTCGATCGGCCCCAGCCCATGCATGCCGCCCATGTCGTGAATGCCATCCATCAGAGAAGCCCCACGCCGATCATGGAATCCCGGGTGACCAGCCCGGCCAGCTGTTCCTCGCTCATGCCCTGCGTTCCCCCGGGCCGCTCGGGCAGAACCAGATAGCGGATTTCCGCCGTCGAATCCCAGACCCGTATCTCGACTTCCTCGCCCAGTTCCAGCCCGAATTCTTGCAAAACCCCGCGCGGTTCCAGCACGGCACGCGACCGGTAGGGCGCTGACTTGTACCAGGTTGGCGGCAAACCAAGCAGCGACCACGGGTAACAGGAACACAGCGTGCAAACGACCATGTTGTGGGTCTCTGGCGTATTCTCGACCACGGTGACATGCGTGGCTTCAAGTCCCGAAAGCCCCATTTCGCCGATCGCCGACGCGCCGTCGGCCAGCAACCGCGCCTTGAAGTCGGGATCGACCCAGGCGCGGGCCACGACGCGGGCGCCATTATGCGGGCCCACATGGGTCTCGTAAGTCTCGATCCAGGCGTCGATCGCCTCCGGCCGCACCAGTCCCTTTTCCACCAGCACGCTTTCCAGCGCCTTGACGCGCAGGGCCGGATCCGACGGCATGTCGTGATGCAGATGCCTGTGGTGATGGTCGTGATGACCCGAAGGCCGCATCGGTGAATCGTCGTTTTCGTTCGTCATCGTTCCTGTTTCCGCTGTTGTTTCGATCCTACCGCAAAACCCGTGTCTGGCGAGGTATATTTGCGCTGGCGTCCGCGCGTAAAATGGTTAGGATCGCGCTCTCCTCCGAACAGCCGTTTTCCAGGAATTCTCGATTGGGACAGATAATAAACGCGGTACTGCCGGTCTTCGCGATTATCGGAATCGGCTGGCTGGCGGGTCATCGCTGGGGCGTCAACGAGGCGGCCGCGGCGGTGATGAACCGTTTTGTATTTTTCTTCGCGCTACCCGCGCTGATGTTCCGGCTGTTGGCAACCGCGCCGATCGACGAATTCAGCTGGCCCTTGCTGGCGGCCTATTTCGCGGGCCAACTGGCCGTCTGGCTGGCGGCCTTCGCGGCGATGGCGTTGATCTGGAAACGGCCGATGGCCGAGCGGGTACTCGGCGCGGTCAGCGCCGGCCTGCCCAACCATGTCTTCCTGGCATTGCCGATCGTCATCTGGCTGCTGGGCGAGGCAGGGGCCCTGCCGGTGCTGATGATCGTGGCGCTGGATTCCCTGGTGATCTACAGCGTGACGCTGGTGCTGATGGAAATCGCCACCCATGGCGGCCCCGACCGCCACCCCTTTCGCGCGGTGTTCGATTCCTACCGGCGCAGTCCTCAGCTGATTACGATCCTGCTGGGGCTGGCTTGGGGGCTGAGCGGTTTTCCGGTGCCCGTGGTGTTGGAAAAGGCAACGTCATTCCTCGGCGCGGCGGCCGCCCCGACCGCGCTGTTCGTGCTGGGAAGCCATCTGTCGCGCGCGCGCATTGTTGGCAACCGGGCGATGCTGGCGAGCCTGATCGGGTTGAAGATCATCGTCCATCCGTTGCTGGTCTGGCTGATCGCGACCGGATTGTTCGGGCTTTCCGGCAACGATCTCTGGGTCGCCGTACTGGTCGCCACCGCCCCGGTCGGCGCCACCAGCTTCGTGCTGGGCCAGCATTACGGGCTGTTCAAGGACGAGGCCTCGGCAATAGTGACGATCTCTACCGCGCTGTCCTTCTTCACCATGTCGGCGGTGATCCTGCTGATGTGACCAGTCAGGTCAGTCGTCGCGGCAACTCAGGTTCGCGCCTGCCCAGATGCATCTGGCCCGGGCGACCGCTGGCGCCCGGTAATCGGGCTGTTGCTTACGCAGCCATTCCGGCTGGGTCGAGGCCGGCTTAGCAAGATCTGCTTTCAACAGGTTTTGGCGCCGGGATTCCTCAGCCGCCACCGCATCGGTGGCCCGCCGCCATTCCGCTGCCAGAGATTCGCTAGTCGCGCCCGCGTCTTCCCTGCGCGCCAGTTGGGTGCGTTTCTGATTGAGCAGGATAATCAGATCCAAATGCGGATACTGGTATTTCCTGTAAATCGGGATTTCACCCGCCGCGATGCAGCGCGCCCGCTCTGCGCGGGTCTTCAACTCTCCCTCCCGCCAGCGCCGGTCGCAATAGTCCCAGGATGCGTTGACCTCCTCGACCAGCGGATCAGTCGATTGCGGCGGCGGCGCGGCCTTTGGAAACCATGCGCTGCACGATGCCGTCATGACAAGAATCGTAACGATGGCTGTTGAACGAGCGCCACGGGCCGCAACTGTCAGCTTACTTAGAAGAGTCCTCACCCCAGTTCCAGCTTCATGCCTTCGTGGCTGGCGGTGAATCCCAGCTTCTCATAAAAGCGCAAGGCGTCCGGACGAGCCTTGTCGGTCGTTAGTTGAACGAGTCCGCAGCCCGCTTCGCCCGCGCGCCTGATGGCCTCGCGGAAAAGCGCCTCGCCGATGCCCTGGCCGCGATGCGACCCAGCGACGCGCACGCCTTCGATCTGGGCCCGGCTCACGCCGGTGCGGCTGAGGCCATGGATAACGGTAAGCTGCAGGCAGCCGGCAACCTCCCCATCGATCTCGGCGAGGAGGTAGCCGTTGCCCGGCTGCGCGGCCATGCGATCGAAGGCTTCGCCATAGGCTTTGGGCAAGGGATCGACAAGCTGCTCGCGGCCCTTCCCCAACCCATCGTCGGCCAGCATCCGCACGATCGCGGGCAGGTCGCCGCGGGTCGCGGTGCGAAAAGAGAGGTCGCTGAGCGTGTCGGCAAATTCGGTCATGGCGCAGCATAACAGAGAAAACCGGTTCCATATGGATTTCACGCTCTCGCGCTCTATGCTGGGCGGCAGGAAGGGTTCTATTTTGGCGATGCATCTGATTTTCGATCTGCTGGCGGCTCTGTCGGCGATGGCGATGACCGTGCTGGTCTGGCGATGGCGGCTGGACGGGGCCTCGCAAGCGCTGACCCGGGGCGGTGGCGGCTATGCGGCGGCGCTGGTGGCGGGCGCGGCGCTGGGCGGTTTCGGGCTGGGCAGCCTGAACCTGTATCTGTCGGGCGAGGCGGCGGCCGGGCGCAGCATCATTGGCGCGCTGGCCGGGGCCATCCTGGCCATTGAGATATTCAAGGCCGCGCGCGGCATCAAGGGCTCGACCGGCATCATCTTCGCGCCGGCCTTCGCCACCAGTGTCGCGGTGGGGCGCTGGGGATGTTTCCTGTCGGGGCTGGAGGATTTCACTCATGGCAGCGTGACGGCGCTGCCCTGGGGGCACGATTACGGCGACGGGCTGTTGCGCCATCCGGTGCAGTTGTATGAATCTTTCGCGATGGCGCTGTTCCTGGCGGTTCTGCTGTGGGCGCTGGCGCGGCGCAGCCCGCTATTCATGCGCCATGGTTTCTATTTCATGGTTCTGTGGTACGCGGCCCAGAGGTTCGCCTGGGAGTTCCTGAAACCCTACGGGCCGATCGCCGGGCCGTTCAATATTTTCCATCTCACCGCGGCGGCATTGATTTTGTATGCTGCCGCCATGATTGCAAGGAGCGAGCATGCACGCACCCGCACGTAAGGTCGCGCCCTATATTTTCCTGGGCCAGACGACATCGCTTTGCGCGACCTGCCACGAACTGGCCCCGGCGAAAATCATCGAAGAGGACGGCAAGGTCTTCTACCAGAAACGCTGCCATCAACATGGCGTGCAGAAATCCCTCGTCTCGACCGACGCGGATTACTACAAGCTCTGCCGCGATTACCTGAAACCCGGCGACCGGCCGCTGGAATACCAGTCGCGCACCGAATATGGCTGCCCCTACGATTGCGGGCTCTGCCCCGATCACGAACAGCATTCATGTCTGGCGCTGATCGACGTCAACGAGGCCTGCAATCTTACCTGTCCAGTCTGTTTTTCCGACTCATCGACCAAGCACAGCTTCCACCGCCCGTTGGACGAAATCGGACGCATGATGGATGCGCTGGTGGCCAGCGAGGGCGAGCCGGACCTGCTGCAGATTTCCGGCGGCGAGCCGACGATCCACCCGGATATCATGGAAATCATCGCCATGGCCAAGGCGCGGCCGATCCGCCATATCATGCTGAACACCAACGGCATCCGCATTGCGAAAGAGCCGGAATTCGCCGCCGCGCTGGCCCAATTCAAGCCCGGCTTCGAGGTCTATCTGCAGTTCGATTCGCTGAAGCCCGAGGCGTTGAAAACCCTGCGCGGCGCCGACCTGACCCGCGTTCATACCGAGGCGCTGGAGAACCTGGAACGGCACGGCATCTCCACCACCCTGGTCGCCGTGATCAAGCGCGGCGTCAACGAGGACGAGATCGGCGCGCTGATCGATTTCGCCCTGCAATGGAAATGCGTGCGCGGCGTCACCTACCAGCCGGTGCAGGACGCCGGGCGCAACGAGAATTTCGACCCCGCCCGCGACCGTGTGGTGCTGTCGGAAATCCGCCGGCGCATCGTCGATCATGGCGGGCCGTTCGGCGCGGCCGACATCATCCCCCTGCCCTGCAATCCGGAATCCATCGCCATCGGTTATGCCCTGCGCAAGGGGCGCCAGATCGCGCCGGTGACATCCTTCCTGCCACGGGAAGAGGCGCTCGCCGCCCTGCCCAACGCCATCACCTTCGAAAAATATCCCGAACTGCACCAGCGCATGTTCGAGTTCTTCTCGCTGTCGACGACGCCGCAATGCACGCCCGAGCGGCTGGAAGCCCTGCTCTGCTGCCTGCCCGAGGCCCCGGTGCCGGACGGCATCGGCTACGAGAACCTGTTCCGCGTTGCCATCGTCGAATTCATGGACGCCCATAACTTCTGCATCGGCCGGGTAAAACGCTCCTGCGCCCATTTCGTGACGCCCGAAGGCCAGATCATCCCCTTCGAGACCTACAACCTGTTCTACCGCAACGGCCAGATCGACGGCATCAGGGAACGGCTGCGGGCGGGGCGGGAGATGGTGGAATGAGCAAAGAACCGAAAGACCCGCTCGGTCCCATTGCGTTCCTCATTGTCTTCGTCAGTGTGGCCACGATGCTGGCTTCCGGCGGTTGAACCTTGTTGGCCGTGAGCGACCCTGCAACCTATGAACCAGGCATACTAATCATTACCGGTGTGCCGTTCCTACTGTCCGCCGTGGCTTGTTGCCTTGCATGGACGCTCGGCCGGCGGCCGGCGGCCGGCGGAAGAGGAAGAAGACCAACGGGAGGAAGGCTGACTCATGACGGACCAGATACCTTACGCGGAACAACCGCGACACCGTGACCCCCTCGGCGCACTGCGCTGGTTTCTCGCAATTGTCGGCGCTCTGGCGGCCCTGCTGAGCGGTGGCTGCTCGATCCTGGTACTGTCCGACGGCATGGGCCTGGGATTGTTCGTTCTTGCATTTGGCGGCGCGCCCTTCGCGCTCGGCCTGCTGGTTCTGTGGATGGCGCTGACGCTGGGCCGTGGCCCGGCGCCTCGCGAACCAAGCGTAAATGGCGGCCAGACATGAGCACCCGCCCGCCACTTACACCGATACGCTGATTCTTTGCCATCCTCGGCGGGTTGATCCTGACGGTCGCGGGCGGATGCACGTTGATCCTCGGATCGCCTTGGCTTGCCTATGGTGCTTGGCTGCTTGTGTTGCTCTATGGCGGCATCCCGATCGCCGTGGGCGCGCTGATCCTCTGGCTTGCGTTGCGCTGGCGGCGCGGCGATGATGGGGGCGCACCGGAAGTGATGGAAAATCCGAATGACTGAATCGCCTGAATCCGAAAAACCGCCGCTCACCCCGCTGCGCTGGTTCTTCGCCATCGTCGGCGGATTGGTCGTGCTGTTCGCGGGCGGTTGCGGATTGTACTACACGGGTATCGGCGTTTACATCGGGCTGGTGGAAGGCGACGACTATGCCGGTATGTTCATTTTAATGGGGCTGGCGTTCGGCGGCGTTCCCGCGTCAATTGGCTGGCTGGTCTGGTGGGCCGCCGTCAAGCGCGGACGTCTTCCCGCGTTGCCGGAAGAAATGGCGCCGCCGGATTGAAACGAACACTCACCCCCGCGGAATTGGAATACGTATTAATCAACGAGAGAAATTTTTGGCGCCATGGCCTGGTCCAGGCAAACCCATACGTTCCTGAGCCGGGCGGTTTGACGGCGAGTAAAGAATTGGTTTTTGCATGAACAAAAAAGATTCAGCGCCAACGGATACACTCCCGGAAAATCCGGTTTCGGGACGGGACGACCCAATGTTCAGGACCCTCAGCGACTTTGCGCTAAAGCTGCTGGAGATACCGACGGAAAAAGAACTGGTCTGGTACGTCGCCCGCGAGGTTGTCGGCCGGATGGGTTTCGATGACTGCGTTATCTATCAGATCGATGCCGAGAAAAACCTGCTGCGCCAGGTCGCCGCCATCGGCGCCAAGAATCCAGAAGGCCAACAGATCGTGAATGCGCTGGAAATTCCCCTTGGCGAGGGTATCACCGGCCAGGTGGCGCTGTCGGGGGAGCCGCTGGTGATAGGCGATTTGCGCGGGGACGACCGCTATATCCCTGACGTCGAGCCCGCCTTGTCGGAGATTTGCGTACCCCTGATCATCGATGGCGAAGTGGTCGGAATCATTGATTGCGAGGATCCGCGGGCGAACCATTTTGACGATCGCCACCTGGAAATATTGAACACGATCGCCGCCATGACCAGCGCCAAGCTGAAGCTGATCGACGAGGCCTATCGGGTCGCGGCGCGCACCGAGGAACTGTACAGCCTCAACAGCCAGCTTCGCGAGGAGGTGGAGGAGCGCCAGAGGGCCGAGGCCGCGGTCCGTCAGCGCGATGCATGGTTGCGAGCGATTCTGGAGAATGCGCCCTTCGAAATCGTGTTGAAGGACAAGCAGGGCCGCATCATGGCAGCCAGCCGCAATATTGCGGAAGCCCTGGGTATAACGCCGGAAGAAGCCATTGGCCGCACCACGGCCGACTTCTTCCCCGACGACGTTGCGCGGATTTACATGGCGGCCGACCGCCGGGTGGTGGAGACAGGCGAAACCAGTCAGCAGGAAGTTACCGAAACATGGCGCGGCGAAACCCGCCATTATCTGAATGCCAAATTTCCACTAACCGACGAAGACGGCGAAATCGTTGGTATTGTTAGCCTGACGAACGATATTACCGGGTTGAAAGAGGCGGAGGAACGTCTCCGCCAGGCACAGAAGATGGAGGCCGTGGGTCAGCTTACCGGCGGCATCGCCCACGATTTCAACAATCTGTTGGCCGTGATCGTGGGTAACGCGGAACTGCTCGCCGACCGGACCGGCACGGTCGACACCGAGGTCGCAGCGGTCCTTCGCGCCGCCGGGCGCGGCGCCGAACTGACCCAGCGCCTGCTCGCCTTTTCACGCCGCCAGCCGCTTGACCCCAGGAAAATCGATCTTGATCAACTGGTCGCCGGCATGCATCAGCTTTTCCACCGTACGCTCGGCGAGTCCATCGAGATCGAGGTAGTCCCGGGCCCGACGCCGTGGAGCATTGTCGCCGATCCCGGCCAGCTCGAAAACGCGCTGCTGAACCTGGCGATCAACGCCCGCGACGCCATGCCCGGCGGTGGCCGGCTGGTCGTCCGCACGGCAAATGCGCGGCTAACGAAAAGTAACCTTTCGAGCCATATGGAAATTGCCCCGGGGGATTACGTCTCGTTGTCGGTAGGCGATACCGGCGACGGCATGACGCCGGAGGCGATGGAGCACGCGTTCGAACCGTTTTTCACCACCAAGGATGTGGGCAAGGGCAGCGGCCTGGGTCTGTCGATGGTGTATGGATTCGCCAGGCAGTCAGGCGGCGACGTCGCGATCGAAAGCAAGCCCGGCGAGGGATGCACGGTGACGATCTATCTGCCGCGGGCCGAAGAATCCGCCGAACAAGCCGCACCGGACCAGCGACCTTCGGCGCCGCGCGGCCATGGCGAAACCGTTCTTGTGATCGAGGACGACAGCGCCCTCCGCGAACTCGCCCAGGCTATGCTGGGACGTCTTGGTTACCGGGTGCTTGCCGCGGGGAATGCCGTGGCCGGGCTGGAGATGCTCGAATCGGAAGCCACGGTCAATCTCATGCTCGTCGACATCCAGCTACCCGGCGGCGTGAGCGGGCTCGATCTCGCGGAACAGGTGGTGGCCAGGCGCCCGGGAACCAGAATTCTATTCATGTCGGGCAATGCCCGGCTACCGGGCCACGCCGCGCCGGCCCTGCCCAAGGGGACCGATCTACTGCCCAAGCCGTTTTACCGAATGGACCTTGCCCAGCGCGTGCGGGCGGCGCTGGATTCCTAAAGCAATATTAAGAAGATAGAGCATCTTTATTCGATAAATTGGATCGCATGAGCGATTCCGGTTGATCGGATAATGCTCTAGGGACTGGCCCAAAATATGATGCTGTTTGTGGAAAAATGGTGCCGCCGGGGTGAATTGAACACCCGACCCCACCATTACCAA
>CBFDDT010000142.1:0-9724 GCA_965603635.1 uncultured bacterium
CGGGGCGGGGGGGGCCGGGGTCGGTTTTTTGCCCTGGGTTCCCGGCCCCCACCCCCCGGGGGGGGCCCCCACCCCCCACCGGAGGCCGGCTTCCCTTGACCGCTCGCGGCGTCGCGATCCGCTTGTGGTGAGCAACACCACGGCGCGAACCCCTCCTGACGAGCGGACAAGGGAAGCCGGTCGAATGGGTCTTTATCAGTGAGCCTTGGTATTATACCAAGCGGGGCCTTCGGGCCCCGCTTTTTTATGCGCGGACGGGGCGTTCGCCATGCGAGGGCCTTTGACCGCGCCATTTCTGGAGGAAATATAAATACAATTTTATTCAATAAAACTTTCGGCAAACCTTAAATAATAATCCGGAATTTTTTTGGTCCAGCTCGTTTATTAGTCTCTTGGTTAAATATTTATTAGGTGTCTGTCCGTATAGTTCGGGTCATAAGAGTACAGGATTGATCTCGGGCAACGGGACGGTCCGGCAAGGCCGGGGGTAGATTTTTTTATTGTTGGTGGGACCGTGGGTGGTCCCGAAAGGATTAAAATTATGAAACGCTTTATGTTTTCCCTGATCGGCGCCTCTTTCGTGGCGCTCATGGCCACCCCGGCTTCCAGTGCCGAAAATGTATGCGGCAAGCGCGACGATATCGTATCGCGCCTCGAGAACGGTTATCAGGAATTCAATTCGGCCTTGGGCATGTCCACGAATGGCGGCCTGGTCGAACTTTACACCTCCGACAAGGGCACCTGGACGCTGATGCTCACCCAGCCCGACGGCGTAAGTTGCCTGATCGCGGCGGGCGAGAACTGGGAAACCATCAACGGTGCGAAATCCGCGTCGCAGTCTTACTGACTTAACGGAATTATCGACCGGTTTTAACCGGGTTTATTTTATATCGATCAAGGGAGCGGCTCTGCCGCTCCCTTTATTTTTGGGCAATATCTACTCGCCATGGATCGGCGCGTCCGGGTGGAAGGCGTGGAAGGCGAAGGCGAAATCGACGAAATAGGTGACGTCCTCCCAGCCCTCGCCGGTCTTGCGGCGAACCAGAACGTTCCCGACATCGGCGCCGTTGGCGATTACCGCGTCGCCCAGGGCCGAATTCTGGCCCGATGACCAGGTGATGACGACGCCATCGGCCAGCGCGATCTCGCCCTTCTTTTCGACGAGACCCAGGCTCCAGGCTTGCGACCGGTCTTCCAGCGATACCACGCGCGACAGCGGGGCCACGCCCTCGGGCGCTGCGCCGTCATACAGGAAGGGGCGGGCGCTGGCGTCGTAGCCGGCATAGGGATTGCGGCCATAGTTCCGCATGTTCGCATTGTTGGGAACCAGGACCAGCCCCTCGGGGGCGCGTTCACGGAAATTGCGCCAGGATTCCAGACGCGACGGCAGAATCTTCAGCACCGTGCCGGTCAACTCTCCGATGATCGCCTCGCCCAGGAACTGCTGCCACCAGCTTTCGGTCTGGCGGTCGTACATGATCAGGTCGGAATTCCGCAGCATGCCAGAGGTGCCGAAATTCAGCACTCGGCCATCGACTCGCCGGTCGAACACCATGGCGGCATTGCAGAGCGGGCAAAATGTCACCGCCACCGGTACGCCGCCGACGGTGTCGTTGGCTATTTCATGCCAGATCAGGATGCTGAGCGGATAGGCTTTTGCCTCGCCGCCGATGACGACTCCGACCACCGGTTCCGTATCGGCCAGGCCGGTGATCTTGGACACGGGCAGGAACCTGGGATTATCGATTGGCGGAATGCCGTCCCGGGGCGGTCCACCGGACATGATCTCGTCAAGCGAAACCGACGCCTTCGAGAAGTCGGTGTTCGGCCATTCCGCGCGCTTGTATTCCGGAAAGGCCAATGCCGCGCCACCCGCGGCTACCGTCAGTGTTAGCGCGACTATCAGCCAGCGTAATCTGCTCATGGCTGGCAGTTTCCCCGGCTTCGGCGCTCCGGGCAAGTCACCTTCACGTTATGGCGGGTTTACGGCCCACCGTAATCTCCGGCAGTTCGCCGTCCCAGCGCTCCACATCGACCAGCAGGCTTCCCGCGATTGGGCCCTGACCCAGTTTCGAGGTGCCCCGGTCCTGGGTCAGGACGTTGGGATTGCCGTGCCGGTCGAGCGATCCCGCTTTGTCCGGCTCCAGCGGGTCGTACCAGGCGCCTGTCTGGATGCGCGCCACGCCCGGTCGCACGTCGTCGCTGACGATGGCGCCCGCCAGGCAGGCGCCGCGCTCGTTGAACAGCCGAACGAAGTCGCCATCTGATATATCGCGCGCGGCGGCGTCGTCGGGATGAATCCAGACCGGTTCGCGGCCCTGTAGCTTGGTGGCGCGGCTGAGTCCGCTGATGTCCATCTGGCCATGCAGGCGGGTCGCCGGCTGGTTGGAAATCAGATGCAGCGGGAACTCGGCCGCCTTCTCCGCCCCCAGCCATTCGCGCGGCTCCAGCCAGACCGGATGGCCCGGGCAATCGTCATAACCGAAGGAGGCGATTTTTTCCGAGAATATCTCGATTCGGCCCGATGGCGTGCGCAACGGAAAGGATATCGGGTCGGCGCGGAATTCCTCGAACATGACATAGGGTTTGTCCGGCTCGGGAAACTCCACGTACCCCTGTTCCCAGAATTCCTCGAAACCCGGCAGTTCGGCCTCGAATTGGGCTGCCTGCTGGCGGCAGACATCGTAGATATGACGCAGCCAGTCCATCTCGTCGCGGCCTTCGGTGAAGGTCTCGCGGAAGCCCAGCCGTCCGGCCAGGCCACTGAAAATATCGAAATCGTTGCGGGCGTCGCCCAGCGGCTCGATCGCCTTGTGCATGGCCAGGATGAAGCGGTCGCGCGAACTGGCGGTGACGTCGTTGCGCTCCAGCGGCGTCGTTGCCGGCAGCACGATATCGGCGTGGCGCGCCGTCGAGGTCCACCAGGGTTCATGCACGATCACGGTGTCGGGCCGTTGCCAGGCCGCAACCAGCCGGTTGAGGTCCTGGTGATGATGGAACGGGTTGCCGCCGGCCCAGTAGACCAGCTTGACGTCGGGATAGGTTATCCGCTCGCCATTGAAATCGATTGTCTTGCCGGGCTCCAGCAACATGTCGGCGATTCGCGCCACCGGGATGTTGAGGCCCGTGGGATTGCGGCCCACCGGCATCACCGGCACTGGCACCGGTCGGCGCGGACTGCCCATGCCGCCCTCGGCCCCGTAGCCAAAGCCGAAACCGCCGCCCGGCAGGCCGATCTGGCCTAGCAGGGAAGCCAGAACGGTCAGCATCCAGTATGGCTGTTCGCCAAATTCGGCGCGCTGCAAGGACCAGCTGGCCGACAGCATCGTGCGCGTCGAGGCCATGCGCCGGGCAAGGTTGCGGATGGTTTCGGCGGGAACGCCCGACAATGCGGCGGCCCAGTCCGCATCGCGCGGCTGGCCGCCATCCTCGCCCATCAGGTAGGCCCGGAACGGTTCGAAACCGGCCGTGTAGCGCTCCAGGAACGCGGTGTCGTGCAGCCCCTCCGAGATCAGCGTATGGGCCAGACCCATCATGACGGCGGTGTCGCTGCCCGGCGCCGGGGCCAGCCATTCGGCCTCGATATAGTCCGGTGCATCGCTGCGCAGCGGGCTGATCGAGACGAACTCGACGCCGGCCTCGCGGGCGCGGCGCAGCCAGGGCTGGGCGGTATGTTCGCCGGCGCCGCCGGATTCGATCTGGGTATTCTTGATCGGCACGCCGCCGAACATCACCATCAGTTTGGTGTTTTCGGTAATGCTGCGCCAGTCGGTCAGCGGGCCGCTGACCACGCGGGCGGTGCCGACGACATGGGGCATGATGATCATCCCCGCGGCATAGGAATAGTTGGTAACCTGGCCTGTAAAGCCGCCAAAGCCGTTCAGGAAGCGGTGCAGCAGGGTGCGTGCATGGTTCAGCCGCCCGGCGCTGGCCCAGCCGTAGGAACCGGCAAAGATCGAGGTGTTGCCGTGGGCATCGCGCACCCGCGCCAGTTCGTTGGCGACCATGTCCAGCGCGGTATCCCAATCCACCGGCACGAAGGGCTCGGCGCCCCGGCCGGCGCGGTCGCCGTCCTTGCCCTTTTCCAGATATCCCTGTCGAACATAGGGCTGGTCGATCCGCGTTTCGTGATAAAGCGCGTCGGGAATGGCCTGGATCAGGGGCGCGGGGTCGGGGTCGCGCCCAAAGGGCCGTACGCCGGTAACCCGGCCATTCTCCACCTCCGCCGAAAAGGCGCCCCAATGGGTGGCCGACGGTTTAAACTGTTTATCCGAACCCTCAGGCATGGAATGACCCTCTCGCCAATTGACGGAGGGTCATAGCATAACCGGGTACGGCGGAAAGGGTAAATTCGTTATCAGGCGGTGCGGATGCGCTCCAGGAACTTGTCGACGGCCTGGGTCAATTCGTCGGACTGGGCGGTCAGCGCCGTGGCTGAACCAAGCACCTGCTCGGCGGCCTTGCCGGTATCCAGCGCGGCCTCGCTGACGGAATCGACGTTGCTGCTGACCTCTTTCGCCCGACCGCTGACATGCTGGGCGTTGCGTGTGATTTCCTGGGTGGCGGCGTCCTGCTGCTCCATCGCGGCGGCGATGGTGGTGGAGATCTCATTGATCTCCGCAATGACCTCGCCGATCCCCTTGATCGCGCCGGCCGCATCCGTGGTTGCGTCCTGGATGGCGTCGATCTGGGAGACGATGTTTTCGGTCGCCTTGGCTGTCTGGCCGGCCAGATTCTTGACTTCGGTTGCGACCACGGCAAAGCCCTTGCCGGCCTCGCCCGCGCGGGCCGCCTCGATCGTGGCGTTCAGCGCCAGCAGGTTGGTCTTGGAGGCGATGTCGGTGATCATCGCAACCACATCGCCGATTCTTTGGGCCATATCGACCAGGCCCTCGACCGTTTCGTTGGTGCGCGTCGCCTCATCGGCGGCGCGGCGCGCGATCGTGCTGGAATGGCCGACCTGGTTCAGAATTTCGCGGATCGAGGCGGAAAGTTCCTCGGCCGACGCCGCGACGCCCTCGACATTGGTGCTGGCTTCGCCCGAGGCCTCGGCCGCGGCGCTGGCCTGGCTGCGCGTCTGTTCGGCGGTCGTCGACATGCGCCCGGCAGTTTCCTCCATCTCGCCCGCGGCGCTGGATACGCCGTGGATGATCGTTTTAACGCTTTCTTCCAGGCTGTTGGCCATCTCGTCGACGGCCTGCCGTTTTTCGATCGCGTTCCGCCGTTCCTGTTCTTCCTTTTCCACCGCCATCGCGTCGCGGTCCAGCATGGCCGTGCGGAAAGCCTCCAGCGAGTCCCTGATCGCCACGAATTCCATGAGGATCGACTCGTTCAGATGGACATCCATATTGCCCTTGGAAAGGGCATCCAGCGCCGCCGTGGCCTGGGCCATTGGTTTCAGAACCTGTTGGCGGCCGAGATAGCCGACGAAGGCCAGCACGACAATCAAGCTAACGAGGAGCATGTCGGCCAAGGCATTGATCTTATCGGCATTTTTCGCGATGTTGGAGATACTGCCGGTCGCCACGCTGGCGGCGTCTGCCGACAGGCTCGCGCGTATTTGCTCGAGCAATTCCTGCGCCAGCCGGTTGCTTTCCCGTGCGCGGGCTAGTTCCTCGATGACCTCAATACGGCTTTCCAGGATAGTGGCGGACTCCCCGAATTCGTCAATCAGGTCCGGCAGATATTCAAAGTCGCCCGTGGACGGCAAGGCTCCCTGCAGTTCGGCAATGCGTTCCAGGCTGGCATCGAACCTGGCCTGTAAACCCTCAATCTGCTTTTCGCTATTCAGTGTCAGGGAAAGCGCCAACAGGTTTTTGCTGGCGCGAAGATTAGCCAACAATTGCTGGCTGGTGGTGTTGATTTTCGCCGTCTCGCGGAAATCGGAGCGTAACTTGTCCATATCGGAAATGGTTTGGCTTGAGGTTTCATTCAAAATCGACTTCAGACGAAACGACGAATCCTCGACGATCGCAGCGAGATTGTCGTCGATCTCTCCGATCAGGCCGTCCAGATGCTTCATGCTGCTGGCGATTTCGCTGGTCAGGGCATCGGCCCAACTTGCCGCCGATCCTGTTTCAATGATTATTTCGCCCGCCGTGATTGCTTTCGCGCGCAGATCTTCATTGCCGGCGCTGACCAGATTGGCAACCAGAACATTGACTTCGTCCATCGCCTCGGCGCGCTGGGCTTCCTCGTCCGCATAGAACGCTATATCGGCAAGGCGGCCAAGACGTTCCGCATCAAGCGCCAGCGCATTTTGCCTGACCGTGTCGGGAATAGTGACGTCACGGGTTTCATTGGCAAGAGAAATTATGGAGTCCAATTGCTTGCCTATCATGTAGCCGGCACTGGCCAGAACTGCCACGGCGAGGGTCGCGCATATCAGGGCCAGTTTTGAAAGGCTGAGGCGGCCCGCCTCGCTGGTTCCGTTTTGTCCTGTATCCGTGGCCATCTACTCTTCCTTGACGCCGTTATCCTGTAGCACGACAGTCTTCCTTCAGTTCGAAGCGCCCGCGGTCCGAAGTATGATCACGTCGGAGCTGTTGTGATCCCGTCCATCGATATCGTTGAACGCCGCCACGGCAATCAGGATCTCGCCCGAGACCGGAATTACGGCGTCGTCCGCGTTGCCGGTATCCAGTTTCCGCGACATTTCCAATATCCAGCGTCCGTCGCGCCATATGCCCCGGGCAGAGACATCGGCGATGCTGCCGGTCGGGGAGAGGTTTACCTCGTATCGCGGCATCAGATCCTTGTCCTTCACGTCGTATTTGACCGGACGGTACAGGCGGTCGCCCGCGTCGCTCGGCCGCGCCAGCCAGACGGTCTGGCCATCTTCGGTTTGGAAATCCTTGCCCTTGGGGAACTTGCTTTGCGAGACTTTCCACATTTTGTCATGCACAATGCCCGCCGGGTCCGACCGCGAGGCCTTCCAGTGCCAGACATCGGCCGTGTATTCGGCGCCGGAAACCTTGTTCGCCGAAAAATCGCCGGTCATCGCCAGTGAAACCGCAAACCGGTCTTCCAGCTGGGCCGTACGCAGGTAACTACCAGCGCCTTCATCCCACTTATATGGTTTGTGCAGCCGGCTTTCAGTTGCATCCTTCCAGACGGCCAGCATGAAAATGCGATCGCCATGGATGGCCGATTTCAGTTCGACCTCGCTGACGCCGCCACTGCCAGTCAGTGGAACCGTGGTGCCGGCAACGCCACTCCATTCCGCCGGGTCGCCATCGATGATGGGCGCCGCTGGGATGGCTGACGCCGTTAGTTCAGCCGCCGGTGCCGGAACGCCCGACAGGAACAGGACCGACGCGGTCAATAAAACCGCGCCAATCGGTTTTACAAAAGCGATATAAGACATTCTTTTCCCTCACGATAATCCGCCACCACCCGGTCCCTATCGGGTTACGGGTTGTTTTCCCACCCAAGCCAGTTGGATTTCCAGTTGATTCACCCTGATCGAATTCGGTAAGTCATATTATTGCCGGGAAGGATAAGGAGTCGTTAACGCGAACCCCGGTTTTCAGCCGTTAAACGGGATATCGGGCACCCAGCAATAGCCATCGGGGTCCAGGATATAGGCCTCGCGCAGGCCGTGGGGTTTGTCGGCGGCGCCGGCCAGTACTATATGGTTCGCCGCCCGCGCGGCGGCCTCCGCCTTGTCCGGGTCGCAGTCGTGGAGGCGCAATTCGGCGCCGGCGCCCCGGCCTTCCAGGGCGGCAACGAAACCATGCAGCGGATGGTCTTCGTAAGTATGGTCGGCATGCAGCATCCATTCCGCCTGTCCGTATCGCAAGACCGCGAAATCGGCGTCGGTATAAACCGATTCGGCCCCCAGCACGGTTTGGGCAAATTCCACCGAAGCGGCGATATCGCTGACCAGAAGATTGACACCCAGCCCCTTCAGCCCGCGACCATAATCGTCGGCCGGCATCCATGGTGTTCCCGTATTTTTCGTCGCCATTTTATTTCTTCCCTTTTTCGCGCAAACAAAAACGCCCGCCGACTCGTCATCGGGGGCGTTTTTTTCGTCAGTGCAACGGCAAATCCTTGTGCGGCCTAGTAACCTTCGCGCTGCTTGCGCTTGCGCATCAGTTTCCGGTGGCGGCGGGTGGCCTCGGCCTTTTCACGGGCCTTGCGCTCGGACGGCTTTTCAAAGGCCCGGCGCAGTTTCATTTCACGGAAAATACCCTCGCGCTGCATCTTCTTCTTGAGCGCGCGGAGGGCCTGGTCGACGTTATTGTCGCGAACTACTACCTGCACGTTAATCGTACCTTTCAAACGGTTGCACTGGACGCAATATTCCTAAGCCGAGCCAGTATCCAGCTCAGCGGGTGGCGGCTTATAGCACAGGCTATTTTGCTTGTGAAGGGCTGCTTTGCCGCAGCGCAAGAAAAATTATAGCCGGTTTGCGTCTGTATTCTAGGGGCTTTACCCGCCGCCGCCCAAGCATCATATTGCGCGCCATGGCTATTTTGAAAATCGCCCGCATGGGCCACCCCGTTTTGCGCCAGGTCGCCGATCCGGTCCAGGACCCGACGGCGCCCCAGGTACATGCGCTGATCCGCAACATGATCGAGACCATGCGCGACGCCGACGGCGCCGGGCTGGCGGCGCCCCAGGTGCATGTGCCGCGCCGCGTGGTGATATTCCACGTTCCCGAGGAGCGCGCCGGCGAAACGGAAGAGTCGGCGCCGACCCCGCTGACCGTGCTGATCAATCCCGCGATCGAGCCCCTGACCGACGAGACGGAACTGGGTTGGGAGGGCTGCCTGTCGGTGCCCGGCCTGATCGGCGCGGTTCCGCGCTTCACGAATATCCGCTATAGTGGCTTCGCGCCCGATGGCAGCCGGATCGAGCGCGTGGCCGAGGATTTCCATGCCCGCGTGGTGCAGCATGAATGCGACCATCTCGACGGCATCCTCTATCCCCAGCGCATGACCGACCTGTCGCTGCTGATATTCCAGGAGGAATTGCGCCATGGCCCGCCGGATGCCATGCGCGAACCGACGGAGGAAGAAACGGAGCCCGTGTGATGACCGACGACAACCTGCAAAAGCGCGACGACTTACTGCTTGCCATGCTGCCCCATGTGCCCTTCGACGGCTGGACCGTAACGGCGCTACGGCGCGGTGCGGAGGAGGCGGGAATCGATCCGGGCGGGGCAGGGGAGGCCTTCCCGGGTGGCGCCGCCGATATGGTGGAACATTTCAGTGACTGGTCCGACCGGCGCATGCTGGAAGCGCTGGAAGGGATGGACTTGGCCTCCATGCGGGTGACGGAACGGGTGCGGACGGCCGTGCGGGAGCGCCTGCGCCAGGCCGAACCGCATCGCGAGGCCGTGCAACGCTCGCTCGCGTTCCTCGCCATGCCGCAAAACGCGGTGCTGGGCGCGAAACTGCTCTATCGCACGGTGGACGCGATATGGCACATGGCCGGAGATACGGCGACAGACTGGAATTTTTACAGCAAGCGCGGCCTGCTGGCCGGCGTCTTCGGCGCCACTGTGCTGTACTGGCTGAACGATCGATCCGAGGATTACGCCGACAGCTGGGATTTCCTGGACCGCCGCCTGCGCAACGTCGCGTCATTCGGCAAGGCGACGGGGAAGCTGAAGGAACGCTTCAAGGGATTTCCAAGGCCACGACGGCCCTACGGGCGCTAAAAGCCCCTCTCTCTCGCGGCAGCCCGGAAGAGCTGGCCGGGGATGTAGTCGGGG
>CBFDDT010000143.1:0-9543 GCA_965603635.1 uncultured bacterium
GGAGAGCGGACATTAGGGTTCCAAACGTCAGCTATGCGGCGCTAAGCGGACGTAATCGGAGGCCGCGCGGGAGGGCCGCTGTTGACCCGAACCGGTCATCGCGCGACGTTGATAATCAACACATTTAATGCAAAAGTAGGTCTTGGATCTTGGAGGCTCGCTGAAGCGAGGTGGGGCCGCCTCGCCGGCATGTAGAACACACATATTTTCAGTTGGGAGGACAACATGGCTTCAAATATGGCAACGCGTTTCGCGTGCGCGTCTCTGGTGGCCGCGGGATTCATCGTCCTTAATGTTTCAACCGCATTGGCGCAGATAGCGCCGCTCGAAATCCAGAACGCCAGGGCCTACCGCAACGCGGTGTCACCGGACGAGCATCCCATCGAGTTCCGCATCGGCGTTAACCTCGGCGACAGATCAACCAAACTCATGGAAATCCTCGTGCAACCTCTCAATGGCCTTTAGGCGGGCGCGGCCCTTGTCGCCGGACCGCGACATCAGGCTGACGCTGAGAAAATGCATCAGAGACATGGCCCCGGCGTATCGGTCGAACACGTCATTGCCGCGCACGGCGCAGGGCAAGGTCCAAGTCGCCTTGATTTGCGGCCGGGCGCTCATGTCGGTGATGTAGAGCACCTTGGCGCCGGCATCGGCGGTGGCTTCCAAAATGCGTGACACCTCGGGTGGGCGCCGGCGCAGGCCGATAACGACCATCACGTCCTGCTCGTTCAATTCGGAAACATACTCGGCCAGGGTTTCGCCGGCGCCGGGCAGCAAATGAATGTCGGGCCGCGCCTGCATGAACTGCCAGCGCAGGTATCGGGCAAGAAAATGGCTGTTGCGATTGCCGAATACAAAGACCCGCTGTGCCCGCCAGATGGCCGTAACGATTTCATTCACGGTTTCGGCGTTGAGGCTCTCCATCGTCAGGGAGATCGTTTTCATGTCCTGCTCGATATGGCTTTGAACGCGGCCGCCGAATCCTGTCTGATCCGGTTTACGGGGCATCAGGTAAAGCGGCGAACCCCAGTTCTGGACGTCGCGGGCCGCGCGGCGCGCCTCCTCGAAGTTGGAAAACCCGAGTCGCCGGATCAGTCGCGTAACGGCTGCTTTCGAGCTGTCGGCAAGCTCCGCCAATTCTGTCGCCGAATAAGCGGCGATCTCGCCCGGAAAATCGAGGATCAGGTCGGCGATCTTCCGCTCGCTTGTTGGCAGGGCCTCGTAACGGTCCCGGATACGACTCTCCAACGAAACCGGTGGCGGCGTACGAGACTCTTCGCGAAAACTTTTCTCTGACGGCATGTTGGACTCCCTTACTCACGGTAGGGTGGTTTACTCACGGTAGGGTCGGACGATTTAAAAAACAAGTTTCAATATTGCTTATCCCCGAAATTCGTGTTTCACTATCTGGTGAGAGAGACAGACAACACAAACTCTTTCATATGCCATGGAACGAATAGCCGAGGGAAAGTCATGCAGGGTTTCGCCGACAAGGCTATCTATGCCAGCCGCCGCGTCAATTGGTACGTGGAACGTGCCTGTGTTGCCTTGGCAATCTTGTTGGTGCTCGATGTCTGGCTCGGCGTGATGGTGCGCTACGTGCTGCCGTTCGACTGGACCTTCACCGAGGAACTGGCCCGTTACCTGATGATCTGGATGGCCCTGCTGGCGGTTTCCAGCGGCATCAGCCATCGTGAACATATTGGTGTCCTGCTGGTTTTTGAACGCCTACCGCCAAGCGCCCGAAAATGGCTCGCTGTGGCTTTCGATCTCATCGCCTTCGGCTTTTTCGCCATCATCTTTTTCTATGGCTTGGGCATGGTCGAACGCGGTTTCGGCCGGTACACCATGATCGACGGCATTCCGAAAGCCTATCCGTTCATGGGCGTTCCCCTGGCGGCGGCGATGGCCTGCTTGCAGCTCGTTCTGGTCACTGCGCACGACTTCTTTTCCAGCGACGGCAGAACTGCCGCGGACCGGGTGGATATCTAACATGCTGATTGTCGCCATAGTGTTTTTCGGTCTTCTTCTCCTTGGGATGCCCGTGGGTTTCGTGCTCGGCGTCGCCGGGCTGGTCGGGATTTTCGACATGGGTGGTGGACGTTTCCTGGCCATGGCGCCGGACCGGATGTTTGCTGGGCTAGACCTGTTTCCCTTTCTTGCCATGCCGTTTTTCATTCTCGCCGGCGAGATCATGAACAAATCAGGCATCACCATCCATTTAGTAAAATTCGCCGATGCCCTGGTCGGCTGGATGCGCGGCGGCATGGCGCATTCCAACATGGTCGCCTCGGTCATGTTCGCCGGCATTACCGGCGCGGCAACGGCCGATGCGGCGGCCTTCGGCAATACGCTGGTGCCGGCCATGGTCAAACAGGGATACACCAAGCCGTTCGCCTGCGCCGTCACGGCCGCCGGATCGATCATCGGACCGACCATTCCGCCGTCCACCCTCATGGTGATCTACGGTTCGATCATGGGAGTCTCCATCGCCGGCCTGTTCGCCGCCGGTATTCTACCGGGTCTGCTGATCTGCGCGGCCTGCATGGCGCTGATCGCGGCGCTCGGCAAACGGCTCAACCTGCCTAAATCCGACCAACGTCCAAGCCTGGGCTCGATCTTAACCGCCTTCAAGTCAAGCTTCCTCGCGCTGGTGCTGCCGGTATTCATTCTGGGTTCGATCCTGGGCGGCATCGCCACCCCGACCGAAGCCGCCTCCATCGCCGTGTTTTATGCACTGGTCGTCGGCGGCCTCGTCTACCGGGGTCTGACCTGGAGCGACCTGTACCATATGCTGGTCCGCACCACCCGTATCACCGGGGTTATCTTTTTGATTATCGCGTCGGCGTCGATCCTCGGCTGGTGGATGACCTTCAATCAGATCCCGCAGGCCGTAGCGTCGGGGCTTCTGGCGCTTTCGGACAATCCCAACGTCATCATCGGCTTGATCATCGCACTGCTTCTGTTCATCGGAATGTTCATGGACATCAATGCGACACTGATCATCCTGGCGCCGGTGCTCGCGCCGCTGACCGTCACGATCGGCATGGACCCGGTTCATGCCGGCATAATGATCATCCTGGCCTTGAACATATCACTGATGACACCGCCGGTCGGCGCCTGTCTGTTCGTACTGGCGTCGGTCACCAAGGAAAAAGTCGAGGCGATTACCAAATCGCTGTGGCCCTTCCTGGTCGTGGAAGTGATGGTTTTATTCCTGGTGGCCTACTGGGAAGACATGACCCTGGCCGTTCCCCGGCTTCTCGGTATGTAGAGGCAGAAGACATGGCCCAACAATAACCGCCCAATTCCGTTAACCACCAAACCCAAACGAGTTGAACAGAGGAGAAAACCCATGAGTTTTATACGCAAAACCATTCAGACGACCGCGGTCCTCACCACGGCCTGTTTACTTTCGGCCGCCGCCAGCGCCGCCGAAGTGACCATTCGCGTTGGCCACCTTAACCCGGATGGCCCTTTCGAGAGCCATTCCGGCGCCATGACCACTATCTTCAAATCCCTTGTTGAGACCGCCAGTGGCGGCGCCATCGAGGTCAAGCTCTACCCGAACGGCCAACTTGGCAAGGACAACGAGGTCATTCAGCAAGTCCGCGACGGCATTGTGGAATCGACAATTTCGTCGGCTGGCGGTATCGCTCAGCACTACCCGTTGGTCGGTGTCTTCGACATTCCGTTCGCGTTCCCGAATATCGCCGTCGCGAACCGCGTCATCGACCAGCGCAGCGAGTTTGGAAAGAAGTTCTCCGCCGACCTTGAAGCAAAAACAGGCCTCAAGGTCCTCGGCATGATCGATTCCGGTGGTTTCTTCGCGTTTTCGAACTCCAAACGTCCGATCCGGACAGTCGAGGACATGAAGGGGTTGCGTATCCGCACCATGACCCTGCCGACTCACCAGACCATCGTCGGCTCCTTGGGTGGCCAGCCGACCCCACTACCTTGGGCCGAGGTGTACACCGCGTTGCAGACCGGCGTTGCCGACGGCCAGATGAACCCGATCCCGGTCATTGCGTTCGCCAAGTTCGATGAAGTACAGAAGTACCTGTCGATCACCAACCATGTGATCACGCCCTACATCTGGACCATGAACAAGGGCTTCTATGACGGTTTGAGCGCCGAGCACCGTGCCATCGTCGATTGGGCATCGGAAGTTGCCAGCGAAGCCGGTCGCGGCGTATCGCGGGTGATCGAGGCTTCCGAAAACGGCCTGCCGAAGCTGGCGGAAAAAATGGAAATCAATGCCGTTTCGCCAGCTGAACAAGCCAAATTCGCCGCGATCGCGCAGCCGGCCGTGCGTAAGTTGATCGACGAAAAGCTGGGTGCTGAAGGCACCGACATGCTCAACGCCATGCTCGACGCCATCAAGAAAGCACAGTAACCCTCCCCTCCCATGCAGGGCCGGCCCGCTTCGGCGTTCCGGCCCCGCATTTTTTCCGTAGAAGAAATCACTCTCTCGATATGGCCACCTATCCTTTCGAATTGATACTAAACCCCTCCGCTGGTTCCGGTGCGCCTTATGGACCGGAACAAGCCGAGGTGTTGAATGCCGAGGGCCTGGCGCGGGCGCGTTCGGTGATCGCCGCGTGGCCGGAATATTCCCCGACGCCGCTGGTCGATCTTGGCGGAATTGCACGTTCCATGGGCGTCGCCCACCTGTACTACAAAGACGAGGGACAACGCTTCGGCCTGAAGAGTTTCAAGCCCCTGGGCGGGGCCTATGCGGTCGCCCGATTGCTGCTCGACGAACTTTCCGCCAGGACCGGCGCCGCGGAAATCACCGTCGCCGACCTTTTGGCCGGCACTTTCAAGAAACACTGCGCCGAATTTACCGTTACCGCCGCCACGGATGGCAATCACGGCCGCTCCGTCGCCTGGGGCGCACGCATGTTCGGCTGCCGCTGCGTGATCTTCATCAATGAAGCCGTCAGTGTCGGGCGTGAACGGGCCATCGCCTCTTTCGGGGCCGAGGTCCGGCGCAACCCCGGTAGTTTCGACGACGCCGTTCGCGCCGCCCAGCAAACCGCCGTCTCGGAAGGGTGGCACGTCATTCCGGACACTTCGGACGGCGTCATCGTGGAGGCGCCACGCAATGTCACGCAAGGCTATGCGGTGATGGCGGCGGAAGCCATTGAGCAACTCCCCCATGATGAACTGCCGACCCACATCTTTTTGCAGGCCGGTGTTGGCGGCATGGCGGCGGCGACATGCGGACAGTTCTGGCAGGTGTTCAACGAGCACAAACCGAAAGTCATCCTGGTCGAACCCGAGAGCGCGGCCTGCTGGTTCGAGAGCCTCAAGGCCGGCCGGCCGGTGGCGATCGGCGGCGAGTTGAATTCGCTGATGGGCGGCCTGGCCTGCGGCGAAGTTTCCAGATTGGCCTGGAAAATTCTCAAAACCGGCGCTGACGCAGCCATGAAGCTGCCCGACGAGACCGCCGCGGAAACCATGCGCCTGCTCGCCGAGGGCCGCCATGGTGACGCGCCCCTGGTCGCCGGGGAGTCCGGAGTGGCGGGCCTGGCCGGGTTTATGGCCGCTACCGGGTATCCGCAGGCGCGCCAGTTGCTAGGCCTCGACGAAAACGCCCGCGTCCTGGTGTTCGGCACGGAAGGGGCCACCGACCCGGACACCTATTGCGACATCGTCGGCCGGTCGCCTGATGAGGTATCGTCATGAGCGCCATATCGCCGACTCTGGACAACCTGCGTATCGACATCGACCGCCTGATGCGGCGCCTCACCGAACTTGGCAGGATTGGCGCGCTGGAGGGCGGCGGGGTTTGCCGCCTGGCCCTGACGGACGAAGACCGCCAGGGCCGTGACTTGGTGGTCCGCTGGATGCGGGAACTCGGCCTGGAAGTCAGCGTTGATCGCATCGGCAACGTTGTCGGCATCCGCCAGGGCACGGAGGATGGACGTCCGGTGACGACGGGCTCGCATATCGACACGGTGGCGACCGGCGGCCTGTATGACGGCAATCTCGGCGTGCTTGCCGGGTTGGAGGTCATCTCGGTGCTAAACGACGCCGGAATCGAAACCAGGCGCCCGGTGGCCGTAGGCTTCTTCACCAACGAGGAAGGTGCGCGCTTCCAGCCGGACATGATGGGAAGCGGCGTCAATCAGGGCGCTTTGGATCTCGATGAGATGTTGTCGGTCGAAGGCATCGATGGCAGCCGGGTGGCCGATGATCTGAAGGCGATCGGATATGCCGGCGATACCGCCGTCGGCGAGTTCCGGGCACATTGTTTTATCGAATTGCATGTCGAGCAGGGACCGCTCATGGAAGAAGACGGCGTGACTATCGGTGCGGTGACCGGCGTCCAGGGGATTTCCTGGACTGAATACCGCATCACCGGCGTCTCCAACCACGCCGGCACGACACCGATGCGGCTCCGCCACGACGCCGGATACGTCGCGGCGGCGATCGCCGTCGAGGCACGGGCCCTGGCCGCCGAATTCGCCGGCGATCAGGTTGCCACCGTGGGCGCCACGGAATTGAAACCCAATCTGATCAACGTCATCGCCAACCAGGCATTGGTTACGGTCGACCTCCGTAATACCGACGAGGAACTATTGAAGCGGGCGGAAATTCGCATGGCCGATTTCGTCATGAAGACGGCGACCCGAGAGGGCGTCACGGTGAAAGAGCGAAAACTGGCGCGGTTCGCGCCGGTGAACTTTGCACCGGAGATGATCGACTTGGTCGAAAACACCGCCAAGACCCTTGGCCACTCGGTGTGCCGCATGCCGTCGGGGGCCGGCCATGACGCCCAGATGTTCGCCCCCAATTGTCCCACGGCGATGATCTTCGTGCCGTCGAAAGATGGCATCAGCCACAATATCCGCGAGCACACGGATGCCGCCGACATCCAGGCTGGCGCGAACGTATTGTTGAAAACCATTCTGCATCAGGCCGCTTAAGGAGACCGTACGACAATGCCGAGAAACCTCACCTTGGCGGCCGCTCAATTGGGCCCTATCTCTCGCGACGAACCCCGGGCTTCCGCCGTCGCCCGCATGCAATTGCTGTTGCGCGAGGCCGCTGGCAAGGGCGCCCAACTGGTGGTCTTCCCCGAACTGGCGTTGACCACGTTTTTCCCCCGCTGGTTCATGGAAGATCAGTCGGAGATCGACGCTTTTTTCGAAACGGAAATGCCAAACAATGCCGTGCAGCCGTTGTTCGATACGGCGAAAGAACTAGCGGTGGGATTTTATCTTGGCTATGCCGAGCTGGTAATCGAAGACGGTCGCGCCCGACATTTCAACACCTCCATTATTGTTGACGCCAGCGGTGAGATCGTCGGAAAGTACCGCAAGGTTCATTTGCCGGGTCACCGCGAGAACGAGACTTGGCGTCCGTTCCAGCACCTGGAAAAACGGTATTTCGAGCCCGGCGATTTGGGCTTTCCGGTGTTCGAGGCCCTCGGTGGGCGCATGGGCATGTGCATCTGTAACGACCGACGCTGGCCGGAAACGTTCCGCGTCATGGGTCTGCAAGGCGCTGAGTTGGTTATGCTCGGATACAACACCCCCGTTCACTACCCACCGGCGCCCGATCATGATCATCTGCAGGATTTCCATAATCATCTGGTGATGCAGGCGGGCGCCTATCAGAACGGCACCTGGATCGTCGGCGTGGCGAAGGCCGGCCGGGAAGAAGAGTGTGACCTGATCGGCGGCAGTTGTATAATCGCGCCAACGGGCGAGATTGTCGCCCAATGCCAGAGCTTGGGAGATGAAGTTATCGTCCACGAGTGCGACCTCGACCGGTGCCGTGAAATCCAGGACAACATCTTCAACTTCGCGCTTCACCGGGAACCTGGTTCCTACCGTCTGATCACCGAAACAAAAGGCGTTGTCGAGGGCACTTCTCTTCCGCCGAAAAAATCTTCTGGAGACTAAAGCTCATGCCTATCGGACTCGAACGAGAGATCGTTGACCAGACTGCCTATCAACGGACACTGGAGCGCTTCCGGGACGCGGGAATCCGGCTGCCGCGCATTGCCGAGCTGGCCGATCCGACTTCCATGGGGGCGGACATAACCGCCGACCTTCAAGCCGTCGAACCCGATGCGCCCGATGCCCGCAACCTGTTCAGGGTTCACTGGCATAATGCCAAAGACCGCAAAAGCCTGGCCGACACGCCGGAACACATCGTCCTGCCGCCTGAGTTGACGGGCGTCGACGCCAAGATCATCGTCGCCATCGGAAACCGCTTCCCGATGATCCGCGCCCATAAGGTGTTGGCGGCTTATGGCTGCCTGGTGCCGCGGCTGGTGACCGGACAGTTTGATCCCACCAGGCATCGCGCCGTCTGGCCATCGACGGGGAACTATTGCCGGGGTGGCGTTGCCATCTCGCGCATTCTGGGTTGCCGCAGCGTCGCCGTTCTGCCGGAAGGCATGAGCCGGGAGCGCTTCCAGTGGTTGGAAAACTGGGTCACCGACCCGGCCGATATCGTGCGCACTCCGGGTACCGAGAGCAACGTTAAGGAAATCTACGATGCCTGCCACGAACTGGCTAAGGACCCTGACAACATCATCCTCAACCAGTTCAACGAGTTCGGAAACTACATTATCCATCGGGCGGTCACCGGGCCGGCGATGGAAAAGATCTTTCTCGCCGCCAAGGGCGACGGGCCGTTGCGCGCTCGGGCTTACGTGTCCGCCTCCGGCTCGGCCGGAACATTGGCCGCGGGCGATCATCTGAAAAAGTCGCTCGGCGCCGCCATCGCCGTCGTCGAGGCGCTGGAATGCCCGACGCTGCTCTACAACGGTTATGGCGAGCACAACATTCAAGGCATCGGCGACAAGCATGTTCCGTTCATCCACAATGTGCTGAACACGGATTTCGTCGTCGGGGTGTCGGACAAGGCTTCCGATGCGCTCAACGTCTTGTTCAATACCACGGCGGGCCGGGCCTACCTGGCAAGGCGCTGCGGGCTTGGCCAGGAAGCCTTGGCGGCACTCGCCGATCTCGGGCTGTCGTCCATCGCCAACATTCTTGGCGCCATAAAGATGGCGAAATACATGGAACTGGGGCCGAACGACGCCATACTCACAGTCGCCACGGACGGCGCCGAGATGTATGGAACCGAACTTGATAAGACGGCCGGCGACGTTTTTGGCGGCGCTTTTAACGAAGTGGCCGCCGCCGAGGTGTTTGGCCGTTACCTGTTGGCGGTGACGACCGACAATATGATTGAAATGACCCGTTATGACCGGGAACGCGTTTTCAACCTCGGCTACTACACATGGGTGGAACAGCAGGGAGTCTCGCTCGAAGACTTCGATGCTCGCCGCGACCCGGCATTCTGGGACGGTCTGGTTGACATGGTCCCGGTTTGGGACGAGATGATAGAAAAGTTTAACGCCGAGGTCAGAAGATCATCTTCCTGACGTCTGGCTGTTGAGCGGGTTCGAGCCGTGGCGCAATGTTAGCATGTCTGGTCTGGTCTGGTCTGGTCTACTCTTAAGTAGCAGGCACAAAGTTCGAGCATTGCCAAGGTCTGGTTGTGGCTACAAGCGGC
>CBFDDT010000144.1:0-9504 GCA_965603635.1 uncultured bacterium
TTAGGGTAAGAGCGGACGTAATTGACAGCCACCGCTGACGGCAGCTCCTAGCCAGGAGGAGACAATTGGACCAAGTCTGAAGCGGATATTACACAGGTTACCAGAGCGAGTGGTTCGATCGAAAAGAGCGATAATCGCGTGATTTCGCATTGAAGGAATGGACGTTCATGACCCCTGGGTATCCATCAGGCGCGCTGGCTCTAAAGGAAATCGCCGCTTCGCGCATGGCCACGCACATGTCGCGGGCCACCGCGAAAACCCTCGCCAATACGGTCATCGAGTCTCTTCGTGGACAGAAATTTGAATGCGCGGACACGGTATTCGTGACCGATGCCGAAGGCTTCATCAAGCTGAACGCGCTGCGCCTGCGTTTGGGCAAGAAGCGGGAGGGCAAATAGCCGGAGAAAAGCAGGGCTGCGATCAGTAGTCCCGCTTCCATTTCAGGCCCATCTGGCTCTTGTCTTTCCGGCCCACATCGCTTTCCAGTTTCAGGCGAGGCGTGATTTCGATTTCCACGGTGGCGCCAGTCTCGCCGGCGGCGCTGCCCTCGACGCCGACATAGACTTGGTCGCTCAGATATTTGCCGGCCTCGGCCCCGCCATCGCCCTCGCCTTCCTCGCCTCCCCCCCCAAAGCGCAGCACGTCGAGGTTCAGCATGCTGCGCGCGAAATCCATGATCCCGCCGCCGTCGCTCACGCCCGTAAGAGTGCCGATAGCCTGCGCCAGCTGCAGCGCCTCGGTGGCGCTCAGCCGTCCAGTGCTCTTGTTGAACAGAACACGGGCCAAAACCTCGTCTTGCGGATATTCCGGAATCGATTCCAGGGCCACTGCAGGTCTTTTTGCCGTTCCCGTTACATGGATGATAGCCGTCAGGTCGGTGGCCTCGCGCTCGGCCGAGAGGTCCAGCATGGGATCTATCTCGTCCTTGCCGGCGAAGGCGATGCTGCCCTTTCGCAGATTGAAGATCTTGCCGGCGAAGTCGTAGCGGCCTCGCAAGGGATGCAGCTCGCCCTGGATTAGCGGCGAGGCCGTGGTCCCTGTAATCGTCAGTTCGCCGCCCCATTCCGAATCCAGGCCACGGCCCCGCACGAACACCCGTTTAGGCATCGATATCTCGAGGTTGAGGTCCGTTCGCGACGGCTTGGCCGGCGCCGGAGCCTTCACGGCGCCCGCAGGGGGCGTGCCCGTTTCCTCCACTGGTATCTCCACGACTCCTGGCGGAAGACCACCGACCAGCCTGATTTCGGCCTCGTCGACCTCCAGCCTGCCGCTGACTTCACGCTTGAATGCGCTGCCCTGAAGCGCCAATTGTCCGCTGGCTACAGCGTTCAATTCGTCGCGGCGTATCAGGCGAGCCTTGCGGAAACTTGCCTGCAGGTCCATGGCCACTAATTCGCTGCCGCCGAACTCGATGCCGCCGCTCACAGAAATTTCACCCTCGCCGCCATCCCTGGCGACGGCCTTGTCGATTGCGACCGAAGAGTTGGATGGGAGCGCCGAGACCTGGATATCCGACAGGATCGTGCCGGTATCGAGATTTTCATAGCGCCCATCGGCCATTTCCACGCGCCCGGAAATCCGTGGGTCGCTGAGCGTGCCCGAAAACTCAATGGCGACATCACCCTGGCCTTCCAGCCTGTGCCGGTCCAGCCCTAACAAGCCCCAGCTTGGCTCGATGGAGCCGGCATAGGTCATACTGCCGGTCAGGGCCGCGTGCTCGTCTATCGAGAATGTGGCCGGCGCCAAGGAAAGCCGGGCCGGCAGCGCCAGTTGCATTTGCGAGGTCACACCGGCGAGCCCTTCGATACGGCCGTTCGCAGCAAGTTTGCCATCCTGTAGGGCGCCCTGTACCTCCAGCGTCAGCCCTTCCTGCGTGTCCTCGGTTTCGCCGGCGGCGAGGCCGGTTACCGACAGATCCAAACGGCCCGCCGGCCCGCCAGCAGGGCCGTCCAGTGATGCTCTGGCATCGATGACCGCCGTGCCCAGTTGCGGCGGCGCCGTCGGCCAGACGGATGCCAGCGGGATCGCGTCGACTTCCGCCCGCATGGAAACCATGCCGCCGCCCTGCCTGTAACGGGCGAGAATGGCCCCGTCGCCAACGGCCAGGTCGATGTCGCCGCTGTCGACCGCGGGATCGACTTCCAAAAGAGCAGGCTTGCGCAGCCGTACCGGTATTCCCGCCGCGGCCCCGGTAAGGCTGGCGATGGCAACCGAGGTGCGTTCGTCGGTTCTGTGCAGCCGGCCATTTGCATCGAGGCGAAGTTCCCGGTCACGCACATTGCCAGATGCATGAATCCGGTATTCCAGATCCTCCATGGGGCCGTCCAGGCCCAGCGTCAGTTCAGCGATCCGTGCCGGGCCGCTCTGCAATTCGCCGGCGACGATTGATCCCTTCAGCCTGGGCGCGCCGATAAGGTCGGTAACCAGGATATCCAGTCTTGTCCGGCGGGATGAGAGCCGGCCGTCGATCGCGAAATTGGAGATCGTCGCATCCAGCACGGCATCCTGCCGCTTTCCTTCACCCGAAAACCCGACCCGCGCCTCGAGCCCACCCGCCAGCGTCCGGCCGGCCACAGCAGACCACGGACCAACATCCGGCGAGCGAACCGACAGTTCCCCGGTGACGGCCGGCCCGTCCAGCGGGATCGCCAATGTCCCGTCGACCGAAGTTTCCCGCGCCGAAAGGTTGAGCCGTGAAAGCGTCAGGAGATTGCCGGTCAGCACGAAGCCGGTCTGTCCGGACAGGTCTGGAAGCAGATCGGTTTCCCCGTTGAGGCGGATCTCCCCCCGTGGCGCCGTCGCCACATCGGAAACGGTAAATTGCGCTTCCAGCCGCTCTACCGGGTACCCGCCAGGCGCCGCACCGGCCAGCCGTAAACTGCCATCGATCACCGGGTTCGCAATGGGCCCGGCCGCCTTACCGGTAATCCCGAGCGTTCCACCCGCCCGATCCGGATCCTCGATCCCCAATGTGCCGAGGTCTGTGATGGCGACGCCGTAATCCGCCTCTAGCAGGTCGGCGTCGGACTGTAGCGACAGCCGGCCCGTTGCTTCCAGCCCTTTGCCCGACAGAGCCAGGCCGGAGAACGAAAGCATACCGTCTGGCCGGCGCCGCACCTTGCCTGCGAAACGGGCATTCGGCCCCAACAGGCGCTCCGCCATGGGCTGTTCCAGACTTGCATCCTGCAGCACCCCGTCCAGCGTAAGGTCGATCGCGCCATCCGCTTCCCTGGCCAGAACGAAATCCGTTTGCAGCCGGCCGGCAACCGCCCGGCCCGCCAATCTGGACAGCGGCGTCAATTCATCTATCGAAAGCCGCCCCGACGCATTCAAGACGCCGCTGTTCAGCGCCATGTCGCCGGTCAGCGAAGCGCCGGCCCTCACACCCGCAACCGTGACCTGGCCGACGTTCAACTGCGAATAGCGATCGAGACGGGCGCCAGTAACCGAGATGCGCGGATTTTCCCCCAGAAGGCCACTCAACTCCGACAACGGGGTGTCGAGACCGTCAAACCGCACCTCGCCCTCAATCGAAATGCCGACGTCACTGTCGTCCAGCGGGCCGTCCGGCCGCAGTTCGGCCCGAAGATTCGTGCGTTCGGCGGCAAATTTCTCCACCGCCAGATCATCGACCGTGGATTCAAGCTCGATGACGGGATGTGTCAGCGGCCCGCTGAAACCGATTTTCGCAGCGGCCGACTTGAAGCTCGCCGGTTCAGCAAGCCTCGCCAACCGCCCGCTGTCGACGGAGGCGACTTCCAGCATCCCGTCGATTTGTACGGTGGCGGCATCGATTTTCGCACTACCCCTGGCGGCGATGGCCGCGCTCCTCAGGTCGTTGACGATGACGGCCCAGTCGTCGCTGCCAGCCTTGTGGCGCAATTCCAGATCAAAGGCGGTGCGCGGGCCCAGGACCGACATGACCTCCAGTCCCAGCGACTCGCCCGGGGCGGCGTCGCCTTGCATCACCAACCGGAAGTCCCGCTCGATGGAGATCGCTAGAGACGATCCCAACGAAAGCAGCGAACCCGCATCCAGCGTCGCGCGGCCGCGCCAGTCGTCGGCCGGGCCCTCGCCGGCAACGGACAAATCGAGGGGCGGCCTTCCCGGCAGGTCGAGCAGCCCCGCCACCAGACCGTCCGCCGGTTCCGACAAACCGGCGTCGATGTCGAGCGACCCCGTCGATGCGTCCCAGTCCAGCACGGCGCTGGCGCGCCCTGGCCTTCCGTCGACCCGGTCGACTTCCAGATGCGCGGTGGCGCGGTCCTGCAGCGCCGAGACGCTGGCGGCAAGTTTCAGGTTGGCCGTTTCGCCAAGCACCGGCTTCTCCAGCCGCAAGGCATCGATTGTCAGGCTGTCCAGGGCGATCTCAAGGGGCGGCAATGTCCTGCCGGCCTGATCTTTGGCCGGTGGCGCAGGCTCTTCTGGCGGCGACGGCTGGCGCAGGATTACGACCTCGCCCGCCCGTGCCGAATCGATCCGCAGCTTGGCGCCGAACAGCTCCAGGGGGCTCCAGTTGAGTTCGAAATCGCGAACTGTCATCCAGACGCCAGCGCTGTCCCTGACGGCAATGCGCTCGATCCGGATCTCCGCGGGCAGCGCGCCATGCAGGCGGCCCAATTCGACCTCGATTTCGCCCGGCGTGGAAAGCGCGTCTTCGAGGTAACGGGCAAGGACCGCCCGGCTGGGCTCGCTGTACAGCAGCGCGAGCACGCCAGCCAGCACCAGGACAACAAGAACCGCCAGCGCGGCCAGCGCACTTCGAAAGGGGCGCCGCCTTACGGCGCTAGAAAGCTTGGCCCAAGCTGACATAGATCTGGAACTCGTCATCGATCCCATCGCGCCGATTCAGGGGAAAGGCCACATCGAGGCGGATTGGACCAGCAATGGTGAAATATCGAAACCCCAGACCCGCCGCCCAGAACAGATCCTCTCCGAAATCCGGCGTCTGCTCATCATACACGTTTCCGCCCTCTACGAAGGGGACGATGCCGATACTGTCGGTGACACGCCAGCGCAGCTCGAAGCCCGTCTCCAGCACGGAACGCCCGCCGATCGGGTGACCGTCCGCGTCCAGCGGGCCCGCCTTCTGAAACTCGTAGCCGCGGACCGATCCGCCGCCGCCGGCGAAGAAGCGCTTGGTGATCGGTATGTCGAGGGTGTCCGCGCCGGTTATCGAGCCTGTCCGGACCCTGATTGCGGGCACCACCTGGTGCTCCTTTCCGAGCCCGATATAGGCCGATGCCTCGGCTTCGAAAACGGTGAAGTTGATGTCCCGCTCGATCGTGGCGAAGTACGGCGTCGCCGACAATTTCACGCGCGTGCCCTCCGTTGGGTCCAACAGATCATCGGTGCTGTCGCGGCCTCCGTGTATGGGGATGCCGACAATGGCGTAGGTGGATTTGACGCCGTCATCTTCGATCAGGGAATACTCGGCGGAAAGTCCTGCGCCGAGCGTCCAGACCTCCGCCAGCCGTTTCTCCAGGCCCGCAAAGCCGGCGCCGGTGCGTTCGTCATAAGCGTCCGTTTCCTGGGCGCGTGCCGTGACGTTCGCCAGAAACGTCAGGTCGCGCGACAGGAAATGCGGCTTGCGGAAATCCGCGGTTACCTGCTGGCGGATCGCCGAGCCTTCGGCCGAAAGCCGCAATCGCTCCTGGCGGCCGAAGAGGTTGCGGTGCTCCCACGATAGCTCGCCGCCGAATTCTTCATCGGTGGAGTAATTGATGCCTGCGGCAAGCGTTCGATGTTTCGCTTCCTCGACGGCCGCCTTCACCGGCAGCTGGCCCTGGCCGTCAACCTCGTCCGCCGGGACCACATGAACCGTACGGAACAGGTTCGTATTGGCAAGCTTGCGTCGAACCGCGTCGAGTTCCCGCTCGTCCCACTGTTCGCCCTCGGGCCATTGCAGGACATAGCGGACATAATCTTCCTCGACCTTCTTCAATCCCTCTAGGGCGAGCGGGCCGAACACCGCCCGCGGACCCGGATCGACCTGGAGCGTCACGGTCATGGCGGCCGCGTCGTGATCGACGACGGCTTTGCGATCCGCGATAACGGCCTTGGGGCGGCCGTTCCGGTGGAGATGGTCCAGCGCGGCCTGTTCGATCGCGACGATATCTTCGCCGCGCGCCGGCAGGCCGCCGACGAAGCCGAAATCGCTCGGGTCGAGCGCTGGCGGTTCGTCACCGGCGTGCCCGCCTACGAAGACGATATCGTATTTCGTTACTCCGTACCGGACGCCGGGAGAGATATTCAGGACGATCCTGACCGGATCGGGGTCCGGATCGGTCTCGGGCACGACGACCCCGCCATAATAGCCTTCCGCACGCAGCACCGAACCCAGGCCTTCGACATCGCCCGCCACACGCCGACGCAGGGCGGCGCGGCTGGCCGGCGCCTGTCTGCGCAGCGCTATCAATTGCGAACCCGTCTCCAGCTTGTCGCGCAGGCCGGGTTCGATTTCGCCCTCGATCGAAATATCGTAGGCGATCCCGTCGCCGCCGAGGCCGGGCAAGGGCAACAGCGGCCCGTTTCCGTTTTCACCGCCGCATCCGGCAAGCAACAAGACGGCCGCCACAAGAAGGAGACGTATAACGAGGCTGCGCATGATGTTATGGCATCTTGGCCCAATGGTGCGGCAAAACAAGGGCTGATTTGCGCTACGTGTGCCACCCATTTTCGGCGACACAAGCGCCTTGCTTTCGCTGTTTGCGGAAGTCGGCGTCGCCAACGCGCAAGTCGATACTCGGGATGGCATGGCAAAGCTCCCATCAATCGCGTCATGGGTGCACACCGGCGTGAAGGGCTGAGCCCTTGCCGATCTGATCGACGACGCGCAATAGCAAACTCTGCCGCGTGCGGTAGAGCGGAACCTCCAGGCATTTGGGCAGCAGTACGGCACTGTCCGTTTTCGCCGTCCGGCGCACATCGTAACCGCCAAGAAAAGTCTGAATGCCGTTCATATTGCATTAGACCCACCGGCCCACGCCTCACTGCGTTTGACCATCTCAGATGTGCCCGCGCGAATGACCGCTCAGGGTCAGGAGCGGCTGTAGACGGCCTCGCCCCGAATGGTCAGCTTCGCGGCGGAAAGCGGTCGTCGTCGGCCCAAATGCCGGGTTATCGCCCCTTTGCGTGCATACCCAGAACGGAATTAAGACGGCAAGAACTAACCAGCAGCGAGCCGCTCGTAAGGATGCTACAATCCAGCCAGCCCGGAAGATTATGTGGGAAACGTCGGTCAATCAGAAACAGACCAGGGAAGATTCTGACGGTGGATGACGCATTCGATACGCGCCTGTTCAACGGCGCAGGTGGACTGGCATTCCTTATCGCCTCCGTTGTTTCATGGCCTGCGCTCACTGCAGAGCCGGAGGAGGCGCAGCTGCTTGGAAACGTTCGGCAGTTGACCTTCGAGGGCAGACGCGCGGGCGAGGGCTATTTCAGCCGCGACGGCTCGATGATGGTGTTTCAGAGCGAGCGCGAGCCCGGCAACCCGTTCTACCAGATCTATCTGATGGATCTGGACACCGGCGACACGCAGCGGCTTTCGACCGGCGTGGGCAAGACGACCTGCGCCTGGGTCCACCCCGGCGGCGAGAAGGCGCTGTTCGCCTCGACCCATTTGGACCAGGCGGCGCCGGCCCAGCAGCGCGAGGAACTGGAGAAGCGCGCCGCGGGCAAGGATCGGCGCTATTCCTGGAGCTTCGATCCCCAGTACGACATTTTCGAGGTCCCGGTCGAGGGTGGCGAGCCCGTCAACCTGACCAACGCGCTGGGCTATGATGCCGAGGGATCGTGGTCGCCGGACGGCGAGCATATTCTCTTCGCGTCCAACCGCCGCGCCTATGCCGAGCCGCTGAGCGAGAAGGAACAGGAAATCCTCAGCCGCGACCCGTCCTATTTCATGGACCTTTATATCATGCGGTCGGACGGCTCCGACCTGCGCCGCCTGACCGATTCGCCGGGCTATGACGGCGGGCCGTTCTTCAGCCATGACGGAAGCAAGATCACCTGGCGCCGCTTCACGCCGGACGGCGGCCTCGCCGAGGTCCACACGATGAATGCCGACGGCAGCGGCGAGAAGGCCGTGACCCGGCTCGGCGCCATGTCCTGGGCGCCATATTTCCACCCCTCAGGCGACTACATCGTCTTCGCGACCAACCTGCAGGGCTTCCAGAATTTCGAACTCTACCTGGTCGATGCCGAAGGCCGGCGCGACCCGGTCCGCGTGACCTACAGCGACGGGTTTGACGGCCTGCCGGTGTTCTCGCCCGACGGCGGGCGGATCTCATGGTCCAGCAGCCGGACGGCGGACAAACAGCCGCAGATTTTCATCGCCGACTGGAACGACGCGGAGGCCCGGCGGCTGCTCGGACTCGACCGGGAGGGGGCATCCGAGGCGTCGGCGGCGCCGGCCCCGGACCTACCGAAGACCAAGGCGGCGATCGACGAAGGCGACCTGCGCCACCACGCCGAAATCCTCGCCTCCGAAGAGATGGAAGGGCGCCTGACCGGCACGCCCGGCGAGCGAATGGCGACGGCCTATGTCGCGTCGGCCTTCAAGGCCCTGGGCCTGGAGCCCGCGGGAGACGACGGCGGTTATTTCCAGAATTTCGACTTCACCTCGGCGGTATCGCTCGGCCTGGACAACCGGCTGTCCATAGAAGGCATCGAGCAGGCGCCGGTTCTGGACAGCGACTGGCGCCCGCTCGGCCTCTCGGCCATGGGGAGTGGCGGGCCCGCCGAGGTCGTCTTCGCCGGGTACGGGATCATTGCCCCGGCCGGCGACGGGGCCACGGCCTACGATTCCTACGGCGATCTCGACGTTGCCGGGAAATGGGTTCTGATGCTGCGTTACCTGCCCGAAAACGTCTCCCAGGTGCAGCGCCAGCACCTCTTCCGATACGCGGAACTGGGATACAAGGCGGCGGTCGCCCGGTCGCTCGGCGCGCTCGGCGTAATTGTGGCGAGCGGGCCCGGCGCGCAGGTCAAGGACCGGCTGGTGCCGCTGTCGTTCGAGGCGGCGGCCGCCGGCGCGACCCTCGCCGCCGTCTCGGTCTCCGACGGCCTGGCCGAGGCAATGCTGGCATCCACGGGCAAGTCCCTGGGCGAGGCGCAGGCGGCGCTCGATACGGGCGAGGCAGTCGCGGGCTTTGCCCTGCCGGGCATCCGCGTTACGGCCATGGTCGACCTGGTTCCGGAGACGGGGCGCGGGCGGAACGTGCTGGCGCGGCTCAAGGCGGGCGAGCGGCCGTCGGACAGCCTGGTCGCGGTGGGCGCGCATGTTGACCATCTGGGCAGAGGCATCGAGGGCAAGTCGCTCGCGCTCGCCGAGGAGCAGGGCAAGGTCCATTATGGCGCCGACGACAACGCCTCGGGCGTCGCCGCCCTGCTGGAAATCGCCGAGTATCTGACGGACCTGAAGGCCCGCGGCAAGCTGCCCCTCAAACGCGACATACTTTTCGCGGCCTGGTCGGGCGAGGAGCTCGGCATTCTCGGATC
>CBFDDT010000145.1:0-9464 GCA_965603635.1 uncultured bacterium
TGCCCAAATACGCGCCAAACCATGTGGCGCGGATCAAGGAACTGACCCGCCAGGGCTTCTATGACGGGATCGTCTTCCACCGCGTTATCGATGGTTTCATGGCGCAGACCGGCGATCCGACCGGCACCGGCATGGGCGGTTCCGGCCAGAAAATGAAGGCCGAGTTCAGCAATATACCCCACGCGCGCGGCACGCTCTCGATGGCGCGGTCGAGCGCGGTCGACAGCGCCGACAGCCAGTTTTTCATCGTCTTCAAGGCCTCGCCCTTCCTGAACGGGAAATATACGGTCTGGGGCCGCGTGGTTGCCGGCATGGAATTTGTCGACGCCATCAAGAAGGGCGATCCGCAAAGCGGCGCGGTCGACGGCCCGGACAAGATCGTCAGCATGAAGGTTGCCGCGGACGTGAAGGAGTAGTTAGTCCTTCATACGCCGGCCGCCCTCTTCGTGGTCGAGTATCCAGGCTACGATTTCACCGATATCGAGGATGTCCCGTGCGGGATTCCATTCCCGCGCGGGGCCCAGCAGGCGATCGCGGGCCGAGGATGTGTCCGCGGCGAGGTCCGCCTCGGCAGCCTCGCGGATGGCCCGAATCCGCCCCTGCCATATCTTCATGTTGTCCGGCATCAGGTCGACCCAGCCATGACGCGCGTCGGTGGATTTGATTACCGGGCCACGCAACAGGCTGACGCCGTCCGGCAGCAGGATGGGGATGCCGATGGAGAGGATACGCCGGCGTAACGGGCCGTCATCGCGGAGTCTCTGTTCCAGGATCCGGGCCAACTCCGCCGGCGCCTCCGCCAGGATGGCGCCGCTGTGCTCCATGGTCAGCTTCAGCAGGTGCGCCTCGTAGAGCAGCTTTGAAAGCCTCGGTGGGCCAAGGATTTCGAAGGCCACGGCCTCGCCATGTTCCGCTTCCAGTTGGGCCAGCCGGTTGAGGGCCGCCTGGCGCAGATGGCCGCCGCGGTAGGTCGGTCCCGTCACCGAACTATCGAGAGCCGCGACCACGTCCCGCCCCGTGTTACCACCCACAAGCTCGCGCACCACGTTCTCGGCCACATCCTCCGGCGTGACGATCTGCATCAGGCCGGGTGCGGTGATCGCCGCGAACTCGGCGGCGGTGAAAAAGCCGTTCTCGCCGGTATCGATATAGACCGCCTGAAGTTTTTCGCCGCATGCCGTCCCGAATCTGCCTTCTGGCACGAGGTTGCCTTCATCTTTTGCGGAAACCGCCTCCTCGGGCAGGCAGTCATAGAGATCGAAATCCCGGCCCCGTCGGCGGATCGGGCCGTAACCGATCGCCCGCCAGCCGATCAGGGCGGTGGGCTTTATCTCCTTCACGATAGCGGGTCCATCCGGGGTACGCGCCATCAGGAAGGTCAGCAGGCTCTGCGCGCCGGCCACCGCCGACTTGGACAGCAGAAGCCGGGACGGCTTTTCTTCGCCATGGGTGAAGGGGATATTGAACCCCATGCCGCCGGTGCCCGAAGTACCCACCTTCACGTAGCCTTCGGTCCCGGCCCGTCGCATAGCCTCGTAAAGAAGCTGCATATGACGGACGAGCTGGGGAACGTACAGCGAGGCGATCAGGCTTTCCGCCTCCGTGCGCCAGTCGCTGTCTTCGGGCGAAGCGGCCACCGCGGCAAGGCGGGAGGCCGCATCATAGACATTCTGGTAGCTGACCGCCGTCGCCGTATTAATACAGTCGACGACGGCGTGCGCTGTTACACCGTCCAGGCCCGGGGCGGCGCCGGAAATGAGCTGCACCAAAAAGGAGGACCGGACGATGTCCTCGTCGAGTGGGTCCAGCATGTCGCGGATCAGGCGCTGCCGCCTGTCCCGGTTCGCCAGCACCGCCGCCCGCGGGTCGCCCTCGGCATCCTGCCATTCGGCGCGCAGGAACACGTCCCCCCACACCGGGACAAACTGCGTGTCGCTGTCCGGGAATTCCATCGACAACTGTCCGGCGGCGGCGCTTGCCTTCGCCTCGCGCCTGGCGGCGACTATCAGCCTTGACGGGCAGTGTTCCATGAGCCGCCGGCAGACCGCGACGCCGACCATGCCGCCGCCGCCCAACACCAGGATATTTCGGCCTTCGATATTCATGCCGTTTCTTCCGCCGGGGCCGCTTGCGAATATATCCGGCGCAGCTCATGTTTCAGGACTTTGTTCACCGCGCTTTTCGGCAGGGCGTCGAGGAATACGAAACGACGCGGAATCTTGTAACCGCCTATGCGGCCCCGGCAATGCTCGATCAGTTCCTCGGGCGTCGGGGGCTCGCCGGGGGCAGGCACGATTGCGGCCAGCAACGCCTCGCCATAGGCATCGTCCGGGATGCCGACGACCGCGCATTCCTGAACCTTCGGATTCTCGTAGAGCGCGGATTCGACCTCCAACGAATAGACCAACTCGCCGCCAGTGATGATCAGGTCCTTCTTGCGGTCGAGCAGATAAAGATTGCCGTGCCCGTCCGTGCGCCCGATGTCGCCCGTATAGAACCAGCCGCGGCGGAACGCCTCCGCCGTTGCTTCCGGCCGTTTCAGGTAGCCCTTGGCAACATTCGGCGCGCGCACGATGACTTCGCCGGGCTCACCCGGCGGCAGTTCACGGTCGTTCCCGTCGACGATCCGCATATCCACGCCGGGAAGCGGCCGGCCTACACTTTTCAGAATTGCGTGGTCGCCGCTGCGCAGGGCCCTCTCGTGGTCGGCCATCTCCAGCATGGTCAGTAGCGGCGCGGTCTCGGTCAGCCCATAGGCCTGGATGAACTCGACGCCGGGAAGGCGCTCCAGCGACCGCTGGATCCATTCCGCGGCCATCGGGGAAGAGCCATAGATCACCTGCCGCAGGCTGGAGAGGTCGTAGCCGCCGAAATCCGGTTCCTGCAGCATCATGATTATCATCGTAGGCGTCAGCATACTGCAGGTTACGCGATGCTCCTGAATGGCCTGCAAGGCGGCCCGCCCGGAAAACTCCGGCATGTAAAGATGCGCCGCGCCCGCCACTACCCATGGGGTCGCCAGCAGATCCGCCGAATGGAACATGGGCGCCGCATGAAGGAAAACGTCGTCGGCGCGCGGCTTCGCAACGAAGGCGATCTGCAATGCGTTTAGCATGATGTTGCCATGTGTAAGGCGGACACCCTTGGCGCGCCCCGTTGTGCCGCCGGTATAAACCAGCAGGGCATCGTCCGTCTCAGCCGCCTCGTGCATCGGCGCCGCTTCCGCCTCGCCGAGCCGCTCTTCATACGGCTTTTGCGCCATAAGCAGCACCCGGTCTGCCCATGGGGCCAGTTCCGCGGCTGCCGTCAATGCCGAGAAGGGCTCTTCCAGGACGACCAGCCGGCATTCGGCATTGTCCAGGATATAGGCGATCTCCGGCGGCGCCAGGCGGTAGTTGACCGGCACCGGCACCAAACCTGCCCAGTAGCCGCCATGCATCAATTCGGCGTTGCGGAACGAGTTACGGCAGATGATAGCGAACCGGTCCCCCGGCCTCAGGCCAAGCTCGCGCAGCACGCCGGCGCAACGCCGCGCGCGGTCCGCGAACTCTTCCCATGTGAAACGGCCTTCCGGGTCGAGGATCGCGGTGCGTCGGCCAAAGAGCCGCACTGTGCGGTCAAGATTGGAGGCAAGGGTAAGCATACCGTCCTCCGCTGCATTAAGTCGCTTACTTTACAGCCTTGCTCCCTGTTTTGGATTGATCTACGTCAGCCGCCCATAATGGCCCGCAGGAGGCGCTCGTCGTTGGCGAGCGCCTCTTTCTTTACCGCGGCGTCGATCCGCCCCAGCCGCATCGGCAGTGCCCGGTCGCAGGCCGCAAGCGCGGCGCGGGCATTCTGTTCAGCCAGCAACACCGATGCGCCATCGGCGGCGATCTCACGCAGCGCCGCGGTTACCGTGGCGGCCAGCGCCGGCGCCAGGCCCAGCGTGGGTTCGTCGACCAGCAGCAGCCGGGGACGGGACATCAACGCCCGGGCGATCGCCAGCATCTGCTGCTCGCCGCCCGACAGCTGCCAGGCCAGTGCCCGCCGCCGCTCGCCCAGGCGCGGGAACAGGTCGTACATTTCCGAGATGCGGCCGGTCCGCGCCGTGGCGCCGTCGTGGCAGGCGACGAGCAGGTTTTCCTCGGCGGTCATGCCGGCAAACACCCGCCGGCCCTCCGGCACATAACCCATGCCAAGCCGCGCCCGGCGGCGTGGCGGCATCCCGGCGAGGGAACCGCCCGCAAACGTGATTTCGCCCGTAGTCTGGCGCGCCAGCCCCATCAGGGCATTCAGCAGGCTGGACTTGCCCGCCCCGTTGACCCCGATCAGCGCCACGACCTCACCCGGCGCAACAGAAAATCCGGCATTTTCCACGGCGCATATTTTTCCATGGAATACAGTCAGGTCCTGTACGTACAGAAGCGGATCAGCCATTGCGCGCACCCGAAGGCGGCTGGCCAAGCCAGGCCGCGATTACGGCGGGTTCGTTCCGTACCTGATCGGGCGCGCCATCGGCGATGACCCGGCCACCATCCAGACATATGAGCCGGGAGGCGAATCCAAGCAGAAATTCCAGATCATGCTCGACAACCACCAGCGTGGTGCCGGCCTGGTTCAGTTCGGATAATGTACGTGCCAAACCTTCCCGTTCCCCGCCCGTCAGCCCGGCGGCCGGCTCGTCCAGCAGCAGCAGCGAAGGTTTAGCAATCAGCGCGCGGGCGATCTCGACACGCCGCCGCAGGCCGGGCGGCATCGTTCCGCATGGTTTCCACGCAAGTTCGGCCAGGCCCAACCGGTCCAGCAGATACATGGCTTCCCCGCGCGTACGCGCGATGTCCCCGCCGCGCCAGTCGCCGGCGGCGACATTGTCCAGCGCGCACATCCCGTCAACCAGCTTGAGTGACTGAAAGGTTCTGGCAATACCCGCCCGCGCGACACGTACGGCGGGCAATCCGTCGATCCGGGCTCCCGCCCACCGAATGCTTCCGGCGTCCGGCCTCACGGCCCCGGCGATCAGATTGACCAGCGTGCTCTTGCCTGACCCGTTGGCGCCGACGATACCCACCGCTTCGCCGGGCGAAACGGACAGATCAATCCCGTCGACGGCGCGTACGCCCCCGAAACGGCGCGCCAGCCCCTCGATCCCGAGCGTTGCCGGCGCGGGGCCCGCGGACAGGGAAACCGCCTCGGGCAATGGCGGTTCCGGTTCCGGCAGCCATCGCCGCCGCGCCATGCGAAGCGCGCCCGTCAAACCCCAGGGCGCGGCGACGATCATCGCCAGCAGGGCCACGCCATAGGCCAGCAGGTAATATTTCTCCAGCGGCCGGAACCATTCCGGCAGATGGACCAGCAGCACCGCGCCCAGGATCGCCCCGGCGATGCTGATGCGCCCGCCGATCACCACGATGGCCAGCAGTAACACCATGACCGGGAATTCCAGTACTTCCGGCGATACCACGCGTATCGTATGAACCTGCAACGCCCCCGCCGCGCCACCGAACAGCGCGCTCAGCAGGAAGGCCGCGAAGCGCAGGCGGCGAATATCGATGCCCGCGGCTTCGGCCGCCATCGGCTGTTCGCGCATCAGGGTCAGCCGCGTCCCGGTCAGCCCCCCGGTAAAGCGCCGCGCGGCGATGGCACCGAGCGCGACCAGCCCCCAGACCAGCAGCATCAGCGGCCAGCCGCGCTCCACGGTCCAGCCGAACAGGCTCAGGTTCGCAACGCCCGCAATGCCGTTCGCCCCGCCGGTAACGCTCTCCCAGTTCACCGCCAGCAACAGCACCATCTGCCCGACGACCAGTGTCGCCAGGGCAAAATAGTGCGATTCCAGCCGCAGTACCGGCAAGGCGACGATAACGGCCAGCAGCCCCGCCGCCAGGATCGCCGCCGGGAGGGTCAGTTCAAACCCCAGCCCGGCTTTCACCGACAATATCCCCGCCACATAGGCGCCCAGCCCGAAGAAGGTTCCCTGCGCCAGCGACAGGGCGCCGGCATGGCCGAACACGAACTGATAACCGATGGCGGCCAGCGCGTAGATCCCGGCCAGGGTCAGCAGCCGCAGCGAATAGGGGTCGCCCTGGATGAACGGCCATGCGGCCAGGGCCAGCGCGCCGGCCAGCAGCAGCGCATTGATGTCCCGGCCCAGCCAGGCGCGGCGTTGCGCCACCGGCGTCATGCCCGCCGCCCCGCCGCTTCGCCGAACAGCCCTTGCGGCCGGACGAACAGGATAACCAGCAGCGCCGCGTATAACAGGCCGGTCGCCACCGCATAATCGAACAGGGCCGCCACCACGGTCTCGAACAGGGCGACCAGCATGGCGCCGGCCAGCGCCCCGCCTACCCGGCCCCAGCCGCCGATCACCACGGCGATGTATGCTTTCACGATGAAGTTGGCGCCGTCCGTCGGCGTAAAGAAAAACTGGTTGGCCAGCAGCAGTCCGGCCGCTCCCGCCAGCGCCGCGGCCAGCGCGAAGGTCAACGCCACCATGGCGCCCACCGGGATGCCCAGCGCCGCCGCGACCTCGCGATCCTGGGCGGTGGCGCGCAACATGCGGCCAAGCTGACTGCGTCCCAGCAGCAGGTGGACGCCGCCGATCAACAACGCCGCCACGCCGATGACGGCGAGCGCCTGGTGACTGATCGCAAGCCCCGCGAACTCAAGGCGGCCGCCGCCGAACATCGCCGGCGCGGCGCGCGGTTCGGCGCCGAATATGCCGTTCAACCCGTTCTGGATGATGATGCCCAGCGCAATGGTGCTGATGAAAACGGAAACCGGCGGGCGATCGCGCAACGGCCAGTAGGCCAGCGCCGACACCACCAGCCCGATCGCGGCCATCAACAGCATGACAAGCGGCAGCAGCAGAATACCGGGCAGGGGTATCAGCCCCGCCAGGGCGACCGCCATGAATCCGCCCGCCACCACCAAATCGCCCTGTGCGAAATTGACCGCGCCGGTGGCGTTCAGCACCAGCACGAACCCCAGCGCAACCAGCGCATAGGCCGCGCCCAGGACGATGCCGTTTATGACGAGCTGTAGCAGTTCCAAGCGGGTAGTTTCCCTATTTCCTGCCCAGATCGACCCCTTCATACCGCGTTACGATGCGCGGTATCCGGCTCTCCCCGTCATAGCACACAATCACCGCATCATGCGCCATGTTGCCCTTGCCGTCGGAACGATAAGTCATCGCCAGCCCCTCGAAAGCGTTGCCGGCCAGCCAGTCGCGCAACGGCGCGCCGCCGGTCGCCCCACCGTGGCGCGCCACCAGCAACATGCGTGTCGCGTCATACTGGGCGAGCGCGAAGGCGTCCGGTTCGCTGTTGAATTGCGCCCGGTAGTCGTCGGCGAAGCGTTCCATCTCCGGCGACCCGCCCGAGACCGGTGACGAGCCCGTCTCGGCGCACACCCCGGCCAGCTCGGCCGGTTCCAGCAGCGCCGCCGTGGTCGGCTGGTGCATGGCGGAACCCGCGATGATCGGAATGTCCGGCCAGCGCGCCCGCGCCTGGCGGATCAGCAGCGCCGTCGGCCCGGAATGCATGTGCAGCACCAGAACGTCCGGCTTCGCCGCCATTGCCTTGGTCAGCGCCGGGGTCATGTCCTTGACCGAAACATTCAGCCCTTCCTCATATACCGGCGGCGCGCCCAGTCGGGTGAGGGTTTCCGCCAGATGGTCGCGGCCGGACTGGCCATAGGCCGTGGTCTGGTAGAGGATCGCCGGGCGCTTTTTGCCCAGTTCCTCGACCACATAGCGGGCATGCGCCACCTTGGTGACCGCGTCGCCGGGGAAGAAGCGGAAAATCCACGGATTGCCCATCTCGGTCAGCTTCGCGGTGCCCGAAATGGTGACCAGCGGCACCTCGTATTCCGCGGCCAGCGGCAGCATGGCCAGCATCTGGGTGCCCAGGATCGGGCCGATGATCGCGGCCAGGTGTATCCTGTCCCGCATCGCCCGCTCCATGGCGTTGACCGCGACTTCCGGCGACGTACCGGTGTCGATGACCTCGTAGACGACGGATTTATCCGCCTCCAGCGCCATCACCGCGCCGTTGCGCTGGGCCGTGCCCTCGAGCGACAAAAACCCGGTGATCGGCACCAGAACCGGATAGCGCGGAACCTCGGCAAGCGCGGTCCCGGCGGTGAAAACACAGGCGGCGGCGATCAGGCTTTGTATGGATCGGCGATACATGGCTGATACTCCCTTCGCTGGCATAATCCAGATCAGGTTCGACGGGTTTGATCTCAGCCCCCCACGGCGGGGGACACCCCGGTCCTGTTATCGAGACCGAAAATATACCCACCGCGCCGATTGTCAATCCGCCCGGCATGCCGAAGCGGTTGCGCCCGGCGCTTCCGGCGGGCAATGTGCGGGCGGGTCTAGTGGCCTGTATCAGGTATATTGCACCCATGGGATCGTGTTTCCCGTTTCCCCGGCAGGAGGGTGTGCGCGGGCGATGCTTGCGCATCGTCAAGCGCACCCGACGCATCGGGGGGGCGGGAAACGCGACCCTTCGGGCGGCCTTGCGAGCCCTCCGGCCGCGTTGCGCGCCGCTTGCGATGCCCGGCATCGCAGCGCGACCCGCGCCTTGCCGGAAGACCTCGCAAGATCGTCCCATGTGTGCAATATGCCTGATACAGACCACTAGGAGGGTGCCTGATTTGAACGACAGCGCGAGAAAATGGATCGCATTCGCCATCAAGGCCGCGGTGACCGCCGGCCTGGTCTGGCTGGTGCTGCGCGGCGTCGATCTCGGCGCGGCGCTGGACCGCATGGCCGGGCTGTCCCTGTCGGCGGCGATCATGGCGGTCGCGCTGTTGATGCTGCATTGTTTCGTGGCCGGCTGGCGCTGGCGGATGATCATGCGGCTGTTCGGCCCGGCGCTGCCGCTGCCCACCGCCATACGGCTGTTTTTCGAGGGCTATTTCTTCAACAACGCACTGCCGTCCACTATCGGCGGCGACGGGGTGCGGATCTACCGGGCCAACCGGCTGGGCCTGCCGCTGGCCGCCAGCATCAACGGCGTGCTGCTGGACCGCGTGACCGGCCTGACCGGCCTGGTCATCCTGGTGGCGGTCGGCCAGCCGCTGCTTTACGCCCATGTCGATGACATTTCCACGCGCCTCGTCTTCGCGGCGATCCTGCTGGCCGGCGTTGCCGGAATCGCGGCCATGATCCTGGCCCGGCGCATTCCCGAACGGCTGCTGCCCGCGCGCCTGCGCGACCCCGTTCACAAACTGTCGGAGGCCACCCACGCCGCCTACCTGCATCCCGCCGTATCCCTGCCGGTGCTGGGATTGTCCGTCGTGGTGCATGGCCTGATCGTGGCGTCCGTGTACGTCATCGCGATCGGGCTCGGCCTCAATGTAGGCCTGTTCGAATCGCTGGTTCTGGTGCCCGCCGTGATCCTGCTGTCCACGGTCCCGGTCTCGATCGGCGGCTGGGGCCTGCGCGAGGGGCTGATGGTCGTCGCGCTGGGCCTGGCCGG
>CBFDDT010000146.1:0-9336 GCA_965603635.1 uncultured bacterium
TGAAAAGCCGGACGCGGAAACCGCCCGCCAGTATGTCGAAAGCGGAGAGTATTTCTGGAATGCCGGCATATTCCTGCTGCCCGTCGCGCGCTATCTGGAAGAACTGGGCAAGGCCCGGCCAGAGATGCTGGCGCAATGCCGTCAGTCGGTGGGCAAGGCGCAGCGCGACCTGGATTTCACCCGTCTGGAAGAAGAGAGCTTCGCCGCGATCAAGGGCGAATCCATCGACTATGCGGTGATGGAAAAAGCCGAGCGGGTGATCGTCGTCGGCCTGGATGCGGGGTGGTCCGACGTGGGCTCCTGGTCTTCGCTACATGCCGAATCGCCGAGCGACGAGCAGGGCAATGCCATCGTCGGCGACGTCACGGCGATCGATTGCCGGAATTCATATCTGCGCGGCGACCGCGGCCTAGTCGCGGCGATCGGGCTGGACAATATTGCCGTCGTGGCGACCGGCGACGCGGTGCTGGTGGTCGACAAGGGCTCCGACCAGGCGGTCAGCGAGGCAGTAAGGATATTGAAGGCCGCCAACCGCCGCGAGGCGGTGCAGACCCTGCGCGACTGGCGGCCCTGGGGCTGGTTCGAAACCCTGGTCGATGGCCCGCGCTTCCATGTCAAGCAGCTGCAGGTCGACCCCGGCCACCGGCTGTCGCTGCAGATGCATCATCATCGCAGCGAACATTGGGTGGTGGTCGAGGGCACCGCCAGCGTGACCCGGGGCGACGAAACATTCCTGCTGCATGAAAGCGAATCAACCTTCATTCCCGCGGGGACGAAACACCGCCTGGCCAATGAGGGAAAACTGCCGCTGAAGATCGTCGAGATCCAGGTCGGCGCCTATTTCGGCGAGGACGACATCATCCGCTTCACCGACGATTTCGGGCGGAGCGGGGGGTAGCGTCGCGCCTGCGCGCCCGGCTGCACGTAAGCCTGTCCCGCCTGTTTGTTAATTCCGATCTTCGCCCTGGGCAACCGCTGGCGTCAAATTGTCGATCGCCTCCTGGCTGGATGGGACCCACTGGATAAAATGTGGAAACGCATCGAGGCGAAAATATCGTGCTATAGTTCCGGCTGCGGCCGATTAGATTGCCATGGCATGCCGAGGCAAGGACAATGTTTTCGTCTTCGCAGCGGAGACGGGCGCGACACGATCTCGTCGTTTTGCTGCGTTTATATCCCTCAGTTTGCTACCCATACTGCTACCCAAACAAAAACGCGGCCCCTAAGGACCGCGCTAATGCATTGAAATCGTTGGTCGGAGCGGCGGGATTCGAACCCACGACCCCTTGTCCCCCAGACAAGTGCGCTACCAGACTGCGCCACGCTCCGACAGGATCGGATATCCAGGCATTCGCCGACCGGCCCGGATATCCATATGTTCAACGGCGCGCAATGTACTCCGCCCCGCCCGCGCGCGCAACGCCCCCGAGGCGGTAAATTTTACCGCAGGAGGTCGCGGATTTCCCTGAGTTCGCCCAACACGCCGCGCAGTTCGTCCTGGTTGCCCGCCGGGGCGGTGGACTGGGCAACGGCGGCGCCCGCATTGCCGACCGGCGCGGCGGGCGCATCGCCAATCGGCGCGGCGGGCGCGCGGGCGCCATCGACCACGCCCTTGATGCCGGAAGTCTTCAACAGTTTCTGGACGCCGCGGATCGAATAGCCCTCGTCATGCAGCAGCGCGCGAATGCGGCGGATCAGCGCGATATCGTCGGGCCGGTAATAGCGCCTGTTGCCGGCCCGCTTGACCGGCTTGATCTGCGAAAAACGGCTCTCCCAGAAGCGCAGCACATGCTGGGCCACGCCAAGCATTTCCGAGACCTCGCCGATGGTGCGGTAGGCCTCTGGCGATTTACCGCTTTTGTCGCCTTCGGCTTCGGTCATTGTTGGGCTGCCCCATGATTAAACGGCGCCGGCGCCGAATCCACCCGAACGGAAAATGTCTCAGGCGTTGTTATTGATCCGATGTTTCAGCACATGGCTGGGCCGGAAAATCAGCACCGTGCGCGGCAGGATCGGCACTTCCTCGCCCGTCTTCGGGTTGCGGCCGACGCGTTCGCCCTTGTGGCGAACCGAGAAACTGCCGAAGGACGAAATCTTCACCATCTCACCCTGTTGCAACGCGCCGGATATCTCAGCCAGCAGCGATTCAACCATCTCCGCCGATTCGTGGCGGGACAGGCCTACTTCCTGATACACGGCTTCCCCAAGCTGTGCCCGGGTAACGGTTTTACTGTCCATATGAAAGCCCCCCAATTTCCTGATAACGCCATACGGTACTGTGCGATGGCGGTTGCGTCAATTGCCTAGACGGGTCGCGATTGATCGTGCTCACGATCAATCGCGTGAATCCCCTCTAAATAAATATAAAGCCAGACCCGCTCCGCGCCCTTTACCAGCGAACCAGCGCGGACCCCCAGGTGAAGCCGCCGCCCATCGCGGTCATGGCGACCAGTTGGCCCTTGACGATGCGCCCGTCGTCGCAGGCCTCGGCCAGCGCCAGCGGGATCGTGGCCGCCGATGTATTGGCCTGGCGATCCACGGTAACGATGACTTTTTCCATCGGGAGATGAAGCTTCTTGCCGGTGCTCTCGATAATGCGCAGATTGGCCTGGTGCGGCACCAGCCAGTCGAGATCGTCGTGGCCCAACCCGTTGGCGTCCAGCGCCTGATCCACCGATTCGGCCATGCGCACAACGGCGTGGCGGTAGACTTCCTTGCCCGCCATGCGCAGAAACCCGGCCGTCCCGGTGCTGCCCGGCCCGCCATCGACATACAGGCTTTCATAGTTCCGCCCGTCGGAAAACAGATGGGTCGACAGGACCCCGCGCTCGCCGCCATCGGCTGCTTCCAGCACCACCGCGCCGGCCCCGTCGCCAAACAGCACGCAGGTACCCCGGTCGTCCCAGTCCAGGATACGGCTGAATACCTCGGCGCCGATTACCAGGGCGCGATTGGCCTGGCCCAGCCGGATCATGTTGTCGGCCATCGCCAGCGCATAAATGAAACCGGAACAGACCGCCTGGATGTCGAAGGCCGCGCCGCCGTTCATGCCCAGCGCCGCCTGCACCTTCGTCGCCGTGGCGGGAAAGGTATTGTCTGGAGTGGCGGTCGCCAGCACGATGATATCCATGTCGGCGCCGTCGTATCCGGCCTTCTCCAGGGCCCGGCGCGATGCCGCGATGGCCAGGTCCGAGGTCAGCTCGCCGTCGGCCGCGATATGGCGCTGGCGGATGCCGGTACGCTGCGCAATCCACTCGTCGGAGGTATCGATGCGCTTTGCAAGCTCATCGTTGGTGACAATGCGCGCGGGCAGATAGGCCCCGCATCCGGCAACCACGGAACGTTTCATTCAGGACACCGGTTCCGGGTTGTTGGTGGGGGTTTCGGCGCGCAGGCTTTCGAAATCCTCGCGCATTTTCTCGATGAACCCGTGGGTCGCCATGTCCACAGCCACCGCGATCGCGTTGGCGAAACCCAACGCGTCGGCGCCGCCATGGCTCTTCACCACGATGCCATTCAGGCCGCCCAGGATGGCGCCGTTATAATGCCGGGGATCGGTACGTTCGCGCAGCAGCGCCAGCGCCGGACGGGCCAGCAGGTAACCCATGCGCGCGCGCCAGGTGGTGCGGAAGCTTTCGCGCAGGAACCCGCTGATCAGCTTGGCCGTCCCTTCGGCGAATTTCAGCGCGACATTGCCGGTAAAGCCGTCGGTCACCGCCACATCAACCTTGCCCGCGGCGACATCGTTGCCTTCGATAAAGCCGGCGAATTCGATGGGCAGCGTGGTTTCGCGAAGGATCGCGGCGGCTTCCCTGACCGCCTCGTTGCCCTTGATTTCCTCGATCCCGATATTGATCAGCCCGATGGTCGGCTTATCCACGCCCATCACCGTGCGGGCGAAAACCTCGCCCATCACCGCGAACTGCACCAGATTTTCGGCACTGCATTGCACATTGGCGCCCAGGTCCAGGATACAGCAGCTGCCCTTGGCCGTCGGCAGGGCCGTGACGATGGCCGGACGGTCGATGCCGTTCAGCGTCTTGAGTATAATCTTCGAAATCGCCATCAGCGCGCCGGTGTTGCCGGCCGATACCGCTGCCGCGGCCGAGCCGTCCTTCACCGCGTCGATGGCCTTGCGCATGCTGGAATCGCGGGCGCTTCGCAAGGCCGCCGAAGGCTTGTCGTCATCCTTGATAACCTGATCGGCATGGCGAATTTCCACCCGCCCGGACAGGCCTGGATGCTTGGCGACAAGCGGTTCCAGCCGGGCCGAATCTCCGAACAACAGGTAGTGTACATGCGGCAGACGTCGGGATGCCAAAGCCGCACCCCCGACCACCATGTCGGGAGCGGAATCGCCGCCCATCGCGTCAAGCGCTATGACGATCTTTTCCGTCATGGCGCGGCTCGCATGCAGGGGATCGTCAACCGTCAGGCCGACTGCGGTTCCGCCACCTCGCGGCCATCGTAAAAGCCGCAAGCACCGCATACATGGTGCGGCCGCTTCAACTCACCGCAGCTGGGGCATTCATTGTGAGCGTCGCTCTTGATCGCATCGTGGGACCGGCGCATGTTGCGCTTGGAGGGCGTAGTTTTTCGTTTCGGGACGGCCATGGACCAAACCTTAAGTCGTTGTTGCCTGTTTGGGCGAGGAAAATATGCCGGTTACATATACAAAATCATGTGCCACGGCAAGCGGGAACGGGTCAATTAAAGCATTTTTCGATTACGCGCAATCGATGCCGTTTAATCATGAATCACGCTAATTCTTCTTTTTCAACATATCCGCCAACCCCTCGAAGGGTCTGCGGCGTTCTTCGTCATTTACCTCGTCGCCGGCCACAGGCTCAACCGCGGCATCCCGGTCGCGCGGAAAGGGATCCAGCGCCAGTGACAGAATCTGGGCCGCAAGCTCTCCGATATCGATTTCGTGGCCGTCAAAAACTTCCGGAAGGTCGTCATTGTCCGGATCCTCCGGCGCCTCATAACCCTCCAGTGCGAACAGCTCCTCGAAGCTTTCCTCGATATGGTCGGGCACCGGCGCCATGGTCACCACGCAGCTCTGCACCACGTCGGCCACAATCCGCCCCTCGACCAGAAACAGCTGTCCGCCGGTCATGCGGCGCACCCCGACATCGGCCGTCAGGCAGTCAAGGCCGAGGAGCCCGAGCCGCCCGACCAGCGCGTCGCGTTCCGCCTGGTCGGCTTCAATATTCCGGCGGGTTTCATCGCCGGGCGTCATATGGTCGACCTTGACCGGCCGGCTGAATTCGTGAACCGATTCTAGCGTCATCTCTCAATGCTCTCCCGGCGGCGGCGCGAAGGTGATTTTCCCTCCAACGATTTCCGCCGCATCCTGTTCGCTCAAGTGTTTCACACTCGCCTGCATATAGGCCGCCAAGGCGTCAATCGCACCCGCCGCGGGCTCCTTATCCAGGTAGACATATTGCCGCAGGGCCGCGTTCAGGGCCTCGCCGCCACCCTTCAATCCCTCGCGGCAGGCCGCGGCCATGGCAAAGAAATGCTTCGCCAGCCCCTTTACCTTCTTGCCGACGCTGAGGTCGCCCACCCCCATCTCGCGCAGGTTCCGGTCCATGTCGGCAAACATAAGATCGAACAGGTCTTGAGCAAAGTCCCGGGCCTGGGGCTCCCGGCCCAGCCGGTCCATCGCCAGAAACCCATGCAGCGCGACCAAGGCGAAACGCCCCGTCGCCGTGTCGGGCACTCCCGCCGCGCCATAAAAACCCGGCTTGCGGGCCTGTTCGACGATGGCGCCATAGGTATCGCGCACGGCGGATTCGTCATCGCCCTTGCCGAACAGGGATTTTAGCGTAAAAGCCATGGGCGCCTCAGTTGACATGCAAGCGGGTTCGGTGCAATTTCCGACCGGAAGATGGGCCTCGCCGACCGTTAAATCAACCGGCAAACGGCCTCCAAGCAGAAGGAAAACGATATTATTGCCATGCGCATGACACGAACCATTTTGCTGCTGGCCGCCACCGGGGTGATCCTGTCGTTCGCGGCGGGCTGCTCGGCCCGGCAGAGTACCCGGGGCAGCCTGCCATCGACCAGCCAGGTGGACCTGATAACACCCGGCGTGCATGGGCGCGAGGATGTACGCACCGTTCTCGGCGCGCCCTCGGTGATCAGCACCTTCGACGAAAACATCTGGTATTATATCGGGCGGCGCACCTCGCAATATGCCTTCTTCAAGCCCAGCGTGATCGAACAACAGGTGCTGATCGTGCGTTTTGCGGCGGAAGGCCCGGTGAGCAAGATTTCCCGGCTCGGCAAGTCGGATGGCCGCGAGATCGAAATTGTCGACCGCGAAACCCCCTCGGCCGGCCGCGAGCTGGGCCTGCTGGAACAGCTGTTCGGCAACATCGGCCGCTTCGCCAGCGACGGTGGCGCCCCATAACGGCGAATTGCGGCGAGTTGCGGCCTGCCTTTTTTACTCCTCGCCATGCGGATATCGCGGCAAATCGTCCGCCAGTTCCACCCAGGGAAGCTTCTCCGCGTAATAAACGTAAAACTGCGGGATAACCTCCGCCGGGTTTTCCAGGCTCGTCGCATAGAAATGGATTTCGTCCGGGTAACTGTCGGCATCATAGGCGACCGGCGTCCCGCAATTGGTACAGAACAGGCGGCGCACGCCCGGCGACGAGTGATAGACACCCGGCTCCCGCCCCGTGAAACGCGCGGCGCCGCGTGGCACGCCGACGAATGTCGTAAAGGGCGCCGAGCAATTCCGCCGGCAGCTCTCGCAATGGCAATGCCCGCACCAGTTCTCCGGCCCGCCATACTCGAAGATCGTTTCGCCGCACAGGCAACGGCCCTTTGTCATGCTCATCGCGCCCTCCGATGAATATTTTCCCTGTAGATCATACCAGAAATTGAAATGCCCGTGCCCGCCCAAAGAAAAAACCCCGCCAGGCGAACCCGGCGGGGCTTTTAGTTGGTTCTTTAACGCGCCGCTTAATGCGCAAGAGCGACCAGCAGCAGCAGCGCGACGATGTTAGTGATTTTGATCATCGGGTTGATGGCGGGGCCGGCGGTGTCCTTGTAGGGGTCACCCACCGTGTCGCCGGTCACCGCGGCATGATGGGCGTCGGAGCCCTTGCCGCCGTGGTTGCCATCCTCGATGTACTTCTTGGCGTTGTCCCAGGCGCCGCCACCGGCAGTCATGGAGATCGCCAGGAACAGGCCTGTGACGATCACGCCCAGCAGCATCGCGCCCAGCGCCGCGAAGGCGGCCGACTTGCCGGCAACGCCCCAGATCGCGCCATAGAGCACGATCGGCGCCAATACCGGCAGCAGCGAGGGGATGATCATCTCCTTGATCGCCGCCGCCGTCAGCAGGTCCACGGCCCGGCTGTAGTCGGGCTTGCCGGTGCCTTCCATGATGCCGGGGATTTCCTTGAACTGGCGCCGCACCTCGATAACCACCGAGCCCGCCGCGCGGCCCACCGCCGTCATGCCCATCGCCCCGAACAGGTAGGGCAGCATGCCGCCGATAAACAGACCGACGACCACATAGGGGTTGGACAGCGAGAAATCGATGCTCACGCCCTCGAAGAACTTGAACTCACCGGAATTGGCGATGAAGTAGTTCAGGTCCTGGGTATAGGCCGCGAACAGCACCAGCGCGCCGAGGCCCGCCGAACCGATGGCGTAGCCCTTGGTCACCGCCTTGGTGGTGTTGCCGACGGCATCCAGCGCGTCAGTCGTCTTGCGGACGCTTTCCTCCATGTCGGCCATCTCGGCAATGCCGCCGGCATTGTCGGTCACCGGGCCGTAGGCGTCGAGCGCCACCACCATGCCGGCCAGCGCCAGCATCGCGCTCACCGCGATGGCGATGCCGAACAGGCCCGCCAGCATATAGGTCACGATGATTGCCCCGCAGATGATCAGCGCGGGAACGGCGGTCGCCTCCATCGAGATCGCCAGACCCTGGATCACATTGGTGCCGTGGCCGGTGGTCGAGGCCTGGGCGATGCTGCGCACCGGGCGGTATTCCGTGCTGGTGTAATATTCGGTCACCCAGATCAGCAACCCGGTGGTCACCAGGCCGGCAATCGCACACCAGTACAGGTCGAGGCTGGTAAAGCTGACGCCGGCGGCCGTGTATTCGATGTTCAGGCCACCCAGCACCTGCCAGGTCACGCCGTAGATGAACAGCGCGGACAGCACCGCCGATGCGATGAAGCCCTTGTAGAGAGCGCCCATGATGCTCTGGCTGGCGCCCAGCTTGACGAAGAACGTACCGATCACCGATGCGATGATGCTGACGCCGCCGATGGCCAGCGGATAAAGCATCAGGGACGACATGTTATCCGTGCCCATGAAAAAGATGGAGGCCAGCACCATGGTGGCGACCACGGTCACCACATAGGTCTCGAACAGATCGGCCGCCATGCCGGCGCAGTCGCCGACATTATCGCCCACATTGTCGGCGATCACGGCCGGGTTGCGGGGGTCGTCCTCGGGGATGCCGGCTTCGACCTTGCCCACCAGGTCGGCGCCCACGTCGGCGCCCTTGGTGAAGATGCCGCCGCCCAGTCGCGCGAAGATCGAGATCAGCGAGGCGCCGAAGCCAAGACCGACCAGCGGATCGATCAATGCACGGCCTTCCATGCCCGCGCCCTGCAGAATCGCGTAATAGACCGCGACCGCCAGCAGCGCCAGGCCGGCGACCAGCATGCCGGTCACCGCGCCCGCCTTGAAGGCGATGTCGAGGCCGCGCGCCATGCCCTCGCGCGCGCCTTCGGCGACGCGGACATTGGACTGCACCGAGATATTCATCCCGATAAATCCGGCCGCGCCGGAAAACAGCGCGCCGATCACGAAGCCGCCGGCAACCCAGGGCCCCAGCACGATCAACAGAATTGCCGCCACGGCCACACCTACATAGCCGATGGTCTTGTACTGGCGGCTAAGATAGGCGCGCGCGCCTTCCTGAATAGCCGCTGAAATTTCCTGCATGCGCTCGCTTCCGGCACTCGCCGAAAGAACGGAGCCGCGCGCCCATACGCCGTAAGCCAGCGCAAAGACGCCGCAAACCATAACCAGATACAGCATGTTTCGATTATCCCGTTGGATTGTTGAACTTGCGGGACAGGATCTAGCCCCCCGAATACGAATCTCGGCCCCGGCGAATCGGTTGACACCCACCCATACGGGGGGCACGCCGGAAAACCGGCGGGAACATGCCAGAACCGCCATGGAAACGCAACTGTACTTTGGGGAGGCTGGGTGTCCCGGTTCAGGGTCGCCGTTTCCTTAGAGTCTGGCCCGGAATATGTTGTTGTTTTCACAGGCTTGTGTTTCCCTCCGGTT
>CBFDDT010000147.1:0-9173 GCA_965603635.1 uncultured bacterium
CGCGGCGATCATCTTCTCGGTGTCGGTCGATCCGGCCTTGCCGATGATCGTGGCGATCGCCTTGAAGGTGTTGTAGCCGACCACCGAGCCGAGCCTGGGATAATCCTTGTATTTGGCGCGGTAGGCGTTGACGAAGCGGCGGTGTTCCGGCGTATCGATGGCGTACCAGGGATAACCGGTGACGATCCAGCCCTCGGGCGCCTCGTCCTTCAGGGGATCAAGATATTCCGGCTCGCCCGACAGCAGGCTTACCACGGTGCGCCCCTCGAACAGGCCGCGCAGATTGCCCTCGCGGACGAACTTGGCGAGGTCGCCGCCGAAAGTGACGTTATAGATGGCGTCCGGCTTGGCCGCCGCAAGCGCCTGGGACTCTGCCCCGGCGTCGATCTTGCCGAAGGCCGGCCACTGCTCGGCCACGAATTCGGCGTCCGGCTGACGCTTCAGAAGCTCCACCTTGAAGGCCGCCACGGCGTCCTGGCCATATTTATAGTTCGGTGCGATGGTCGCCCAGCGTTTCAGGCCCAGCTTCGCCGCTTCCTCGGCCAGCATGGCGGCCTGCATGGTGGTGTTGGGGCGCAGGCGGAAGGTGTAATGATTGCCCTTGGCCCAGGTGACCGCGTCCGACAGCGGCTCGGCTGCGACAAACATCACCTTGTTCTGTTTGGCGAAATCGGTGACCGCGAGGCCGATATGCGAAAAGAAGGTGCCGGCCAGCATGACGACTTTCTCGCGGCTGACCAGTTCCTCGGCAATCTTGACCGCGTCGCCCGGCTTGCCGGCGTCATCGCGCGAGATGACCTCGATCTGCCGGCCCAGCACGCCGCCGGCGCTGTTGATCTCCTCGACCGCCAGTTCCCAGCCGTTCTTGTAGGGCTGGGTGAAGGCGGGAAGGCGCGAATAGCTGTTGATCTCGCCGATCTTGATGGTCTCGGCTGCCTGGGCGCCATTTGCGAAGGCCGAAGCCGCGATAACGGCCGCGGCGGCGGTAAGAAACCTGCGTCTCGTTTTCATGTTATTGTCTCCCTGTTTTATTAGCCGTTTGAATTTTGACTTATTGAAAAGCAGTCAGCGCCTCAGCGCAACCCGTCTTTTCCTTCGATGTCACCGACCTTGAGGCCGCCGACCCGTTCGTGAATACGCCCGCCCGTGGTCATAACCAGCGCAAAGACGATTTCGTTGCCGCGTGGCGCATCGTTGAGGCCCACTTCCATGGCGCTGAAATGGCTGCGCACATAGGCCGCGTTGATATGGCCCAGCGGCACGTCCAGCCGCGCGCCCATGCCGCCGACCTTGACCGCCGAGGGCACGATGGCCGCCGCGTCGCCCAGCAGCTCGCGCATCGCATAACCGCCGGGCACATGCCACAGCGCACAATGCTCCAGCTCGCCCGCCTCGCCGACGATGGCGCCCTTGCCGTAGGATTCTATTATCGCCGGGTCACCGCCCAGCACATCGATCAACCGCCCCGACATCTCCAGACCCAGCGGTTTCAGCGCCTCCATCATCGGGGTAATGTCGGGTTCGTAGCGCCCCGCATAGGGGTTTTCGACAACCGCCAGCACGGCGGCCATCCGGATCGGTTCGTCCGCGACCGGCCCGCCCTCATGCCAGGTTTCGTCGATCAGTGTGTGGAATTTACGAATCTTGATATCAACCATGCTCTCTCCCTGTTTGTCCCGTCAGGCGGCGACCGGAAGCGCATTAGCAAGCTCCGGTCCGGTCACCCGGTATATTCCGTTCAGCGCCAGCACGGCGCCATATATCAGCCCAGCCTCGCGCATGCCCTGAGCGCAGGCCAATCCGGCTTCCAGGGCGGCGGCGCACGATGCCTTATCCAGTGGCCCAACAGCGAAAGTCACTGGCAGCAGGCCGAGATCGCTGTCCGCGTCCAGCGTTTGCGCCGGGCGGCGCTCGATGGCGGGATGATCGACATTCACCTTGTTGGCGATCAGGGTGGCGGCGATGTCGGCCAGTGCGGCGTTGCGGGCCAGCACCGTGACCGCATCGGCGATGCCCAGGCTCATGCTGCGTCCATGCCAGCCGCTGGTGGCGACGCCGCGCACCGGCATGGCGTGGGTAATGGTGAATTGGCCCGCCGGCTCGGGCGCCTCGGGGTGGCTGATCAGCCCCACCGTGAATTCGGCGCCATCACCGAGTTGAAGCGCAATATCGCCTCCATTGTTGGCGTAGGCGCGATCCAGCCGCCGGCCTTCCGCCATCGCCGCCAGCGCTTCGTCGGCCACGGCCCCGGCCACGCCGGCCATCGGGGTCACGAACACACCGCGGTGCAGCCGGGCGGCCTCGGCCATGCGCCGCGCCGTGCGCCAGCGGAAGGATTCGGCGGGCGCGTCCTCGACCACGGGTTGGCGAAGCTTGGGTAGCTCGCCTACAAGCTCCGGCAAAATGGTACGGAACCGCGCGATGACCTGCCGGTAGGCCGCGGCGACTTCATCCTTGTCGCCATCGGCCTCGACGATCATGTCGGTCGGCCCGTACTGCAGATGCAGCCGCTTGCCGTCGGGCAGCATGGCGATTTGCGGACCTCGCGCCATTTTAATTCTCGCCCTTCTCTCGGGTATCGAAGGGCCAGGGATTGTCAGGGCTCCATTCGGTCAGGCGTTTCTGCACGCTCTCCGTCGCCTCGGTAAAATCGCGAATACTTTTCATGTAACCGCCCAGCGCCTGGTAATCCCCGCGCCGCATTGTGAATTCGATGGGGCCGACCAGGGCCGGGGTCGGTACATACCCAAAGGCGTTGTCGGGCATGCGCATGACATCGGCCATGACGGTAATGCCGCCGCCAGGCCAGACATAGACCGGCGCCCCGCCACAGGTTACCCGGGTCAGCGCGTCCTTGACCGAGTGGGTCAGACCGACCGGGTTCTCGGTAACCCCGGCGCGCAAGGACCCGCCCGCCCCGGCCATGAACAGCACCGATGTCAACGCCGGTTCGCAGTTCTCGCCGATGCGCTCGACCACCACTGTCAGGTCGTCGGGCATCGGCGCCTTGGCCGGCTTTCGGTCATCGTCCAGCACATAAAATTCGGCATCCTCGCCGGTGGTGCTGACCATCAGCAGCTTCAGGCCTGGCCAGGCGACCTCCGGGTCTATGGAGTCGATGATCGTCAGCGGGTCGGTAACGTCCGTGCCGCCCCAGCCGGTGCCATGCCCGGCGACCTGGAAATAGCGGCCCGGGGTCGATTTGCGCCCGCGCACGCGGATGCCGGACGGCTTCATGCCCAGGAACTTGCCCGCCTGATGTTCGCTCAACACGCCGGTGATATGGTCGTCGACCACGATGACCTCGTCGGCATGGCCGAACCATTGCTGGGCGAACATGCCGATGGCGGCCGAGCCACAACCGACTCGCATGCGCTCTTCCATCACATCGTCGATCAGCGGCGGCCTGCCCGCCTGCAGCAGCATCTTCGCGCCGTCCTCTACCTGCAACTCCATTTCCTGCTTGTTGCACAGCGATAGCATCATCTGGCAGGTAACATTGCCTTCCTTCTTGCTGCCGCCGGTGAGGTGGCGCACCCCGCCCAGGGCCAGCATCTGCGAGCCGTATTCCGTGGTCGTCACATGGCCGACCTGCTCACCCTCGCACAGCACCGGGGCCCCCTCCGGACCGATATAGCGGTCTGTGTCGATCTTCACCTTCAGTCCGCAATAGCTGAAAATTCCCTCGGTGACGACGGTCACCATGTCGATGCCGTCATGCCGGCTGGAGACGATGAAGGGCGCCGGTTTGTAGTCCGGATAGGTGGTGCCCGATCCGATACCGGTCAGGAAGGTTTCGCCGCGCGGCAGGATATTGCCGTCCCAATCCTGGGCGTCCGACAGGAAGGGCACGACCTCGCCCTCATCCGACAGGGTCTTGTGGATCATCATTACCGGATCGACCCGCATCAGCCGTCCGTCCTGGTTGGCATAGCGATCGCAGGCGCCGGCACGCCCCTCGCGGATGCGGCACAGCACCGGGCAGGCGTCGCAGACAACGATGCCGTCCTGTTTGCCTCTGCTTCCTTTATCTTCAGCCATGGCGATCCTTGGCATTAATCGCCGCGCGCACCCTGTGAGGCGTCGCGGGCAATTGCTCCATTCTAACATTTGTCGCGTGTTCTATCGCACCTAAAATCGCCGGTGCGGTGGGTATCAGCGTATGCTCGCCGATACCCTTGGCGCCGTAAGGGCCGGTGGGTTCCGGGTCTTCCACCAGAATTACCTCGATCGGCGGCAAATCGCCGATGGTGGGGATCAGGTAGTCATGCAAATTGTCGGTACGGCCCGGCAGATATTCCTCCATCAGCGCATAGCCCAGCCCCTGCGCCACGCCGCCATGGATCTGACCTTCAAGCTGTTGGGTGTTGATGGCACGCCCGACATCGTGGGCGGCGGCCACGCCCAGCACCTTCACGATCCCCAGTTCCATATCCACCTCGATCTGGGCGATCTGCGCGCCAAAGCCGAAGGTTCCGTAAGGCTTGCCCTGGCCGTTCCCGTCAAGGGGCGTGGTCGGCGGGTCGAACCAGCCCTCGCCGATCAACACATTGCCCCGCGCGTCCGAATCCAGCGCGGCGAGATCGATCTCGTGGGTTCCGGTACCATCGCTCACGGCGATTCGCCCCCCGGCGATCTCGATGACCGCATCGGCGCTGGCGTTGGTCAGACGCAGAATTTGGCCCCGCAAATCCTCGCCCGCCAATTGCGCCGCGCGGCCCGAAACGTAGGTCTGACGCGAGCCGGAGGTCTTGCCCGCATCCGCCGTCAGGTCGGTATCGCCCATGATGTAATTAAACTGCGAAGCCGCAATGCCCAGCGCATCCGCCGCGATCTGCACCATCACCGTGTTCGCCCCCTCGCCGATATCGACCGCGCCGCTGTAGAGCGTCACCGTCCCGTCCGCCGCAATTCCAACATGCATGGTCGAGGGGTTGGAGATCGAGGTATTGCCGCAACCGTACCAGACTGTGCCGATGCCGACGCCGCGCCGTAGTGCGCCGTTGGCGCCTTCGTTGTACGTGTCCGCCGCGGCGCGCCATTCCGTCCAGCGTTCGCGCAAGGCCTCCAGGCATTCGGCCTGGCCGGCGCTGGCTTCCAGTTCATAGCCGGTGGAAATCGCATCGCCCTTGCGCAATGCGTTCAGATGGCGGAATTCCAGCGGGTCGATGCCCGTACTTGCCGCCAGCCGGTCCATCAGCGCCTCATGCACCAGCGCGCATTGCGGCACGCCGAAACCCCGGAAAGCCCCGGAGGGCGCCATGTTGGTCAGCACGGCGCGCGTACGCGCCCGCAGGTTCGGCACAGAATAGGGGCCGGGGCAGTGGATCGGCACCCGGTCGGCCACGGTCGGCCCCCAGGACGCATAGGCGCCGGTATCGAAATCGCCGGTGAAGTCGTACGCCGTCAACCGCCCATCCGCATCGCAGGCTGCCTTGGCCCACATTTTCGCGGGATGCCGCTTGGTGGTCGAGGCCATGGATTCCGGGCGACTGTACGTACAACGGACAGGCTGGCCGATCACCCAGGCGGCGACCGCCAGCAGCGGCTGCACCGACTGGTCCAGTTTGGAGCCGAAGCCGCCTCCACAGGCCGAGGGAATGATGCGTACCTGGTCGCGTTCCAGCCCCAGGATGTTCGCCGTCTCCTCCAGATCCATGTAAGGTGCCTGGGTGGTGACGAAGATTTCAATCCGATCGCCGACGCGCCGGGCCCATCCGGCCTCCGGTTCGATATAGGCGTGCTCGATGAACCCGGTCTCCATGCGCGCCTCGGCCATATGAGCCGCCTCGGCCAGCGCCTTGTCCGGGTCGCCCTTCACCACATTGCCCCGGGCGAGAATATTGTCGGGCTTGTCCTCCTGCACCGCCGGCGCGCCCTCGGCCAGGCCGCCATCGATGCCGGTCACCGGCGTCAGCACCTCCCACTCGATCGGTAGCTCATCGTCGCGGATGGCGCGGATTGTCGCCTCGTCGCCGACCAGCGCCGCCACCGCCTCGCCCCGGAAACGGACGACGCCATCGGCCAGCGCCGGTTGGTCCTTGATATGGGGATAGATGCCGAAACCATTATGGCCGGGCACGTCGGCCGCCGTGAGCAAGCGAACCAGGCCGGGGAAGCGCGCCAACAGCGGCCCGTCATCGCCAATCGAAAACCGTGCCCGCGGGTGGGGCGAGCGCACGGCGCGCAGCCATAGCGCCGCTTCCGGCGCATCGTCGGCGGCGTAGACTTCCGCGCCGGTCAGCTTTGGCCTGCCGTCCACCTTGACCATGGCGGATCCCACGGCCTTGCCGGAAGCGGGTTCCTCGCGGGGTGGCGGATTGCCCGCATCCATCACCGCCTCGATGATCTTGCGATAGCCCGTGCAACGGCACAAAACGCCGCCGAGCGCATCTTTTACCTGCTGCTCGCCGGGTTTCGGCTCGCGGCGCAGCAGTTCCGCCGCCGCCATCAGCATGCCGGGCGTGCAGATGCCGCATTGCGCGGCCCCGTGACGATGGAAGGAATCCTGCAGCTTTCGCATGACCGGGTCACCGGCCAGTCCCTCGACGGTCTCGATCCGCCGGCCCTCTACCTGGGCCGCCGGCACCATGCAGGCGCAGACCTGGGCGCCATCGATCAGGATTGTGCAAGCCCCGCAATCGCCAGCCTCGCAGCCAACCTTGACGCCGGTCAGCCCAAGCTGCAGTCGCAGCACGTCGCTGAGACGCGCCACTGGTTCCGCCTCGACCCTGGTATCCTTGCCGTTGACCGTGAAGGCGATGGGCTGGGTCATGCCGCGCCCCCGCCCAGTTCGCCCAGGGCCCGGCGCAACAAGGTTAGAGCCGCGTCCAGACGATAGCCGGCGGTCGCGCGCACGTCGTCGATGGGGCTCAGCGGCGCCAGATGCGACGGGCCGGGAATATCAGCCAACCCCGCGTCGAAAACACATCCCCGCAACGCGGCTTCCAGCAACGGCAGTCTCTGCGCCACCGGCGAGCATGCGCCCACCGCCACCCTTGCCTCGGCCACCGTTCCGTCGGCCGCCGGAACCAGGAGTACGGCGATCATGGCGATCGAGATGACCAGATAATGGCGGGCGCCCAGCTTCAGGAAATTGCCGCGCGCGCCGGCAGGCGTTTTGGGTATCAGAATCGCCGTCACCAGTTCGGCGGCGCGGCGTTCGGTGGCGCGGTTGCCGGTAACGAATTCGCCAACCGGCAGGGTACGGACCGATCCGGCCGAACTCAATTCCACAGCCGCGTCAAGCACCAGCAGGCTCGGCATCCCGTCCGCGGCCGGCGAGGCGTTGCAAACATTTCCGCAGATCGTGCCGGCATTCTGCACCTGCGCGCCGCCAACCCGCAGCGCCGCAGCCTTCAGCCCATCGAATGCGGGCGGCAAATCTGTGTGGCTCAAATCCGACCAGCGCGCCAGCGCGCCGATGCGCCAGTGGTCGCCCGCGTCCGCGATGCCGGCCAGGCCGTCAACCGCCGTGATGTCCAGGATGTCGTCGTCGAGCGGCCGCCCTACCCGCGCCGGATAGTAATCCGTGCCGCCGGCCAGCAGAATGCGCGGGCCCGCCGCCAATTCGGCGAGCGCCTCGTCAATTGTTCGAGGGCGCAGATAGCTGCCCATGGTCGCACCCCGTAATCACCAGTGCCGCCATTCAACGGACGCGGCGCGGCGTCCATCGTTCGCATGCGAATAGATTAGAAGCCCGCCGCGCCCTCATGTCAAGAGCGTGGCGGGCGCCTGCGTTTTATCAGGTGATTTTGGCGAGCAGGGCAAGAAACTGTTTCTGTTCTTCCGGCGTCAGCGGATCCAGGGTTTCCGCGGTAACCTGCTTGCCCTGTGGAACCAGTCGGTCGACCATCGCCTCGCCTTCCGGCGTCAGGCTCAGTAATGTGCGCCGGCGGTCTTCCGGATCGTCCTTGCGGCTGATCAGGTTCTTGGCCAGCAGGCGTTGGGTCACGCCCTGGCTGGTCGCCGGGTCCATGGCCACCGAGCGGCCGAGCCGGTTCTGCGAGACCGTCCCGAAATCGCGGATCTTTACCAGCGCCGCGAACTGCGGCGGCGTCAGCCCCTCGGTCATGACTTCCTGAAAAATAGCGCTGGCGCGCTGGTGGGCGCGGCGCAGCAGATGACCGATCTGATCCTCAAGAACATAGCCATTGCCGGCGCCGGCCGGTTTGGTTTCTACTTCAATCACTGTCTTTGGGTCCTTTGGCCCCATAACATCCCAACGCATTTTCCATTTGGCTGTTTAGATAGGCCCGATTCACCGTCGCGGCAAGTAACCCGTGTGCGATCAAATGATATTCGTCCTGCGACGAATCGTTGCATGGCGGCGCCAGCCTGAGCGCGGATTTCGGTTGCGCGCGGCTCGCAGGGCCTGTTCGACGGGGACCGGCGCACTGTCGGGGCCGTATATCTCGATCGACTGTTTGCGGCCCGTTGCCCGCAGGATCGTGTTCGTCGTGCCCCGGCTGGCACCGTCCCGGAAAGCGACGACGCGATCCGACGATGGCGATATGGAGCTGTTTCCGATCAATCGTCATGACGCACTGTATAGTTATATTAAATTAGATATACAACTACTCAAAGTAGTTGTTTTGGACGAATTTGCATACGGTCGAACAGCGCGCCGTTGTAAAGCCTTGCGCAACCATTACGATGATGGAGTAGTGGCAAGGTTGACCGGGAAAAGTTCGTGGAGGCATTTGAACAAGGCTCAACAGTTACCGAAACCCGCCCCGAATCCCGAGCCCCCTTCCCCGCCGCTTTGTGGCATACTGCGCCTCTTGGAGCGATTTACGGGAAGATTTCGATGAGCAACGTGACACCATTCCGGCGTGGACCGGGGGAGCAGCAGGACCTGCCGGCGGGGCGCGGCGGCGGGATGGTGGTGATCGCGCTGGCCTCGCCGGCCGTCGGGGCGGGGCGCACCATGCTGGCTGCCCATATCGCCGCGAAGGCGGAGTTGACCGGCGATGGCCCGAGTGGCGTGCTGGATGCCGACCCGACGGGCGCCCTGTTTCAGTGGTGGAACCGCCGCCAGGGCAAGATGGACGCGCCGGCCTTCGGCGCCCATTGCGATATAGACGGCCTCGCGGTGACGCTGGCCGGCATGCGCGCCACCGGGGCCAGACTATGCGTCATCGATACCGCCGCCGGCGATGCCGAGGCGCTGG
>CBFDDT010000148.1:0-9133 GCA_965603635.1 uncultured bacterium
TTCGGGGGTCCGCTAACGTCGGATGAGTGTTGCCTGCGATGCCTGCTTCGGGTCAAAACCCGACGCAAGCTTGCCAATCTCATTACGTCCGAAGCTGAACCATAAGCGGGCCTTTATCACATTTCGCTTTGCGCCCGCTGCTGTGGGCTGGAAGCTACTGATCCGTTTTCAGTGGAAGTGGCCTGCGCTCTGCCCGAGTTTATACAGGCCTGGTTCCTGAAAACCTCAGTCATTCCTCCGGGGCATATTCCGCCCGCCATCGGCCTCAGGCGATCCAGATGCCTTCCACCCGCACCCGCATGCCCTCAGGTCGCTTGGCGAGAGCGTTGACGAGTCCCGAATGGCGCGATTGCAGCATGCACAGCCGCGGCAGGAAATAATAGCGGCGGCCGATCTCGAGGTTCCGCCGGCTGCGGCGCACGATCCCCTCATAGGCAACCGGGTTGTAATGGCCGATCTCGACGCTTCGTTCCCGCGCCGCCATCGGGCCCACGACGCACCAGACAATCGTGCCGTTCAGCGGGTCGGGATCTTCCATGACCCTGCCGACATGGGTGACCGGGCATCCGACCCAGGCGGGACGCCCGCAAAGGACATCGCCCTTGCGGATTCCGAGCCGTTCTATGTTCGCCGGGTTGAACGGCAGGATGGTTTCGCGTGGGCCAGGATCTTCCGGGAACGGTTCAAGCACGAAGTCGTACTCGCGGCCGAGCATATCGGTCCAGTCCGTCGGCCCGGGCGGGCCGCCAGCCTCGGGCCCTTCCGCCACCCCCGCCTCCAGATAGATGCAGCGCCGCAGCGCTTCCGGCTCGCGCAGGGCAAGGTCCGCCAGGTCCGCGCAGGTGGGAAAGCCGCACTGGCCGCAATTCTTGCCGGGAAGGCGGTCCAGCATCTCGGCAAACGCTTTGTTTTGAGGGCCGCTTTCGCGGCCCCGGCCGGCGCGCCCCAGAAGGCGGTTGAGCAGTTCGGCGACCGCCCCGCCCATCACTGGCCTCGGTAGAACAGGTCGGAGTCCAACGTACGCAGCACCCCGAAATGGTGTTCCCAACCAATGTCGCGCTTGCCGGCGCAGATCGTGCAGGTCGCGACCGGCGGGTTGCCCTTCAGCATGAGCGGCTCCTTCACCGGGCCGGTTCGCTCTATCCGGCTGACCAGCCGATCGATACCAATACCGCGGAGCGCGTCGGTCTCCACGATCTTCACCGGCGCCGCCTCAAGGATATTGGCCTTGAACACTTCCTTCTCGGCCTGGGAGACAAGATCGATCTTGGTTATCACCGCAATGTCGGCGAGCGAGAGCATCGCACCGATCTTTCTCGGCAAGCTCATCCCGCTCGTGGCCTCGACCACGATGACGCCCAGCGTGCCTTCAATATAGGGAGCGCAGCGCAGGCACAGTCCCGCGGTCTCGACCAGGAAGACGTCGGCGGAAACACCCTGCGCCCATTTGATGGCGTCGCCCATGACCAGAACGCCGCAATGATCCGGGCACAGCTCGCCCGAATACAGCTTGCGCGCGGGGACGCCCAGCTCGTCGCGGAAGAACTCGTCCTCGTCCGCGTACTGTACGTCGATCTTTAGGTAGGCAAGGCGGCGATCATTTCGTATCAGCCTGGAAGCGGCCTGTCGCAAGACCGTTGTCTTGCCGCTGGTAGGCGGCCCCGCGCACATCACGACCTTCATTGGATTACCCCTGCATTGTTTCCGACTCAACCGGGAGCGGGGGCGACTCGAGATCGTCGGCGCCGAGACGCTCGCCATTGCGAATCCTGTCGCGCAGCGAGAACAGGACTGCATCAAGGTTCATGATCCGCTCCGCGACGAGCCGCTCGTCCGCGTTCGTCGCGATCACCGCCTGCATGGCGCCGCCCTTCATGACGACCCTGTAATCCGAGAGCAGCGCGATTCCCGGATCATGCGTGACGAAGACGAAGATCTTCCTGTAGCCACGAAGGAGATCCAGCGCCCTGGCCCGATCGATGCCGGCATTTTCGATCTCGTCCAACAGCACAACCGGGGCATTGCCGATCACCACAGCGTCGGCGATCAGGAGGGCGCGCGTCTGCCCGCCGGAAAGTTCCGTCATCGCGCTGCCGACGATGATCGGCTCGCCGGTAAGCTGATTGGCGAACTCGAGCGTTTCGGCCACGATCGTCTCGGGCCGGCCGCTCTTGCGAATGCGCGCATGGGTCCCGAGGAAGCGGTCCACCGGCAGGTCGGAGAGGAAGCTCGTATGCTGGGTTATCAGCGCGATCGGGTTCTCGGCGGGGTCGTCAAGGAACTGGTCGTCGGGCGGCTGGCCATTGATCAGGATGCGCCGTCCTGACGGCGTGTTGGTGTCGGCGAACAGACCGATATCGTTGATGAGCGCGGTTTTTCCCGAACCCGTGGGCCCGACCAGGCTGACAATGTCACCCATGTGCAGGTCCAGCCTGGCCACGGGCTCGCGATCGCCCGTTCTGCCGAAGCCGCCTAGAATCGAGATCTCATCGAGCTTCATTTTCCTGTCCGTTCAGGAAATCGAAATGGTTCCGGACCAGCCCCATCATGTTTCGCCGGTAGTCATGCATATGGGGTTTCGTGCACGGCAATAAACCGATAAGCGCGCTTGCAAGTCTATGATTCACATCAATAGGATGCGGGTGGCTGAATGGCCGAAATCGGGGAGGCCGTTTTTATGACGTTGACGCCAAGCACCTATTTCGTGGTGATCGCCTTGTCCCTGCTGTCCGTCATCACGACGGTAGCGGGCGTCGCTCTCGCCCTTCGGATCGGGGAGAACCGCAAGGGCATTGCGGCCGGGATCGGGTTCGCGACGGGCATCATGCTGGCGATCTCGTTTTTCGAACTCATTCCCGAGGCGGTGGCGGAAGCCGGTCTGTGGCCGACCCTGGTCACAGCCGGGCTGGGCGCCCTGCTTCTGTTCGGCCTGCATCTGGCGATTCCCCATATCCATCTGGTCGGGGAAGAAAACGGGATCGGGTCGGGAACGCTGAAGTCGGCCTATCTCGTGGTGTTCGGGCTGATCCTGCACGATTTCCCCGAAGGGCTTGCGATGGCCAATTCCTACATTGCCTCGCCGTCGCTCGGCATTCTGGTAGCCGTGGCCATAGCGCTCCATAACCTCCCCGAAGAGTTCGCCATGGCCGTGCCGGCGATCCTTGTGAAGCGAAGGCGCTTCCTTTACGCCTCCGCGGCGCTTTCGTCGCTCGCCGAACCGGCCGGGGCTCTCCTCGGCCTTCTGGCGGTCGATCTCATGCCAGCGCTGAACCCGCTATTCATGGCCTTCGCGGCGGGCGCCATGATCTTCGTCTCGCTCCACGAACTCGTGCCGATGGCCAGGAAATACGGAAACCTGCCGCTGTTCGCCGCGGGCATGAGCGTGAGCGGGATGACGTATCTCCTATTGCACGCGATGATCTGACGCCAATAATCGCTGGCAGGCCCGCTCGAAAGAAAGGGAAATCGATGGACGACAATCTTGATTACGACAAGGCGCTACTCGATCCGGCATCGGTTTTCGCGGCGCCCGAGGAGGTACTGGAGCGGACCGACCTGTCCACGGAACAGAAGATCGAAATCCTGCGCCGCTGGGAATATGATGCAAGCGAGGTCGCCGTGGCCGAGGAGGAAGGGATGCTTGGCGACCGGCCGCTGATGCTCCACCGTGTGCTCCTGGCGCTGGAACAGCTCACCGGCGGGATCGGCGATGGGCATCCGCCGCCAACCAAACATGACGGCGTGTGAGTGGCCGGCGCGCCGCTCCCCACCGGCGCGGCGAGAATATAATGGCTAGCCGGCTTCGAGGCGCGTCGCGAGGTCTTTCGCGACCTCGCTGATAATGCCCTCGCTCTCAACATGGCGGATGCCCTTGGCGTCCAACGCTCGCTCAAACCCTGATCCAATATTGGCGGCGGCGACGGCGTCGACCGATTTGTCGGCTAGGTAGTCCGCCACACGCAGGCCGACCGCGCGGTCGTAGTCCTTGAACGGGTTTTCGATCACATCGCACAATGCGCCTGTCTCATCGTACACCAAATAACATTCCGCACGGGCGCCCCGGCGGCTGATCGTCGCATCTTCATCCCGCGTCATTGCGGCAATGGCAATTCTCATTTTCGAGGGTCCTCCATTTGGGTTGAAACTTCAACATCGTAGAATCTCTTCATCAGCAGGCCGCTCACCACCGAAAAAGCGACGATGCAGACCGACAGGGCAACCGTATAGGCCACCCCGAAATAATGCGCCATCAGGGGGAGCAGCGGCAGCTTGAGCGCGCGGCTGTAAAGGAAGGTTGTTATCAGGGCGCTGCTCACTCCCTTTTTCTTGAGTTCACCGAGGAGCGGATACCAGGCATAAAGCGGGCCGGCCGACAGGACCCCGCACAGGACAGTGAGCGCCCAGCCGCCAATCCCGCTGGCCCGCCCCAAATGCCGGATCAGCCATTTCTGTTCCAGGAACAGGCTGGCAAGGAACAAGAGCCCGAAAACCAGCAACAGGACCGGCAGGATCCGTATGAACAGTGATTCAAATGCAGACAGTGCCTGCGCGGCCAGCGAGGGATTGAAAAAGCCAACGAGAGCATAGAGCCCACCCACGGCAGCCAGGAAGAACCAACCACTGAACCCCTTGGCGTAATCCTTTGCTGATCGCATCATCTTCATCACACGCTAAGAGACGGCTGAAACCAGCACCGCGATGACATACGCCATCACAATGGCCAGGATGAAGCTGATCGCGTTTCGCCAAAGCGCGAAGCGTGCGCCCAGGATTGCCGCCTCGGCGGGCAGATGCACAATTCCGACAGTAACCCAGCTCACGACGAGGGCCGTAATCGTTGCAAGGCTTGCGCCAGCCGACATGAGCTCCCCGGCGAGGACGTAGCTGGTGACCGGATGTCCGGCTGCCACGCTCCCGACCATGGCGCCGAACACCGGGCCGAGAACACTCTCCATCGGCAGGGCGCGGGAAATACTCTGCGGCGGTATGGCCGCGGTCACCAGACTTGCCAAGGCCAGCACACCCAGCACGATCGGAATGGTCTTGGCGAAGGCGATCGCCGTCCGTCTTGCGGCCTGCCTGACTTTCCATGCGCGAACCATAGCCCTGCTCTCTACTCCTGCTGGCTCTACCTTAGCTACTGACCGCCCTCACAACGACGAAAGCACCGTCGCCGTGGTCCGGCCGCATTGGCTCCACCTCCCATATCTTCTCAGGCGTACCGAACAAGGTCTGCACCCAGCAGCGATCGTGGAAACCTGCCTCAGTCAGAAGCCTTTCGACCCCGGCAACGGAATAGAAGGTAGCCTCCCGGAAGAACAACTTATGCGCCCGCCGGCTCAGGTAGTCGCGTCCGGTTGGGCAGCCATGGTCCAGAAAGCCAATCACGAGGACGCCGCTGGGCGCCAAAATGCGGCGTATTTCGACGAGCGCGGCTCTTGCGTCATCGAGGAAGCTGAGGACAATGACCATGAGAACGTAATCGAATTTCTGATCTGCGAAAGGCAGAGCCTCGGCAACACCTTGGACAACCTTGATACCCCGCTGCCGCGCCCGCGACAGCATCGCCGCGGCGGGATCGATGCCGACCGGAACGCCCAGGGGTGCGGCGAAGCGGCCGGTGCCGACTCCAACCTCCATCCCCATCCCCTGCCAAGGTAACAGAGCCCTGACCGCGAGCAGTTCGGACAGATAGACGGCCTCGTGGCGCAGGAACCAATTGTCATAGCGTCCGCTGTGGGCCTCGAAAGGCGCTGTTCGGGCCATGGTCAAAGCATCTCCGCCAAGGCCGCGACGAAGCGGTCATTATCGTCGGGCAAGGCCGTCGTCACACGCATGAAGCCCGGCCCCAGACGGGAATTGCCGAGCGGTTTGACGAGAATTCGGCGCCGCCGCAGGCGTTCGGCCAGTTCTTCCCCACTGTGCGGCGAGAAATCCGCCAGGAAGAAATAGGTCTCGGTCGGAAAGGTACGCGCGCCGAGCGCCTCCAGCCGGCCGGAAAGCTCATCCGCCCAGCCCCGTAGCCGGACCGCCCGTTCGGCGATTTTGTCTTCGTTCCGCAGGGTCGCCAGGGCCGCCGCCTGGCTGGGACGGGCCAGCGGATAGGCGTCGTTGTGCGCGTTCAGATCGTCGGCCAAGCGTTCCGGCAGGACCGCATATCCGACCCTGAAGCCGGCCAGGCTGTGGGCCTTCGACAAGGTGCGCGTGACAAGCAGGTTCGGATGCTCCGGCACCAGATGCACGACGCTTTCCCCGCCCAGCCCGATGAAGGCCTCGTCGACCAGGAAACAGGTATCGCGATGGCGCGCCAGCAAGCCGGGAAGGACAGCCATGTCGAACGTGCCGCCATTCGGGTTGTTCGGATTGACGATGACCACCAGGGTCGTGTTGGCCGGAATTTCCAGCTCGGCCAGATCGAAGGCAAAGTCCCGCTCCGGCAGAAGCCGCGTTTCCGTAAAGTGCCGGGCAATTTCGGGGAACAGGGGATAGGTCGGTGTCAGCAAATGGACCCGCTCGCCCAAGCGATCGAAAATCTGGCGCAGTATGAGCTCCGACCCTGCGTTGATATGGATCAGGCGTTCCGGTACGCCAAGTTGCTCGGCGATCAGCCGGCGCAAGGGCTCCGAATAAGGCTCGGTATAGTAGTTGCTGCGGACAAGCTCTTCCTGCGCCGCGGCAATCGCCTCGTCGAGCGGCGGCAGTGGGTTTTCGCAAAGCAGAAGCTTGATGCCCTCGAAACTCCCGCCGCCTTTCTCCAGTTTTGCCGTCATTGAACAGGTTCTCCGGTGCGCGGCGGGCCTACAGCCCGCTCGCGATTATCCCCAGCGCGACAAGAATGCCGGTTACCAGGGCAATCAGGCTGAACCGCCGAGGCTCCTGCATGGTGCGCGGCAGAAGGTGCGTGGCCCCGACATAGACCAATGCGCCCGCCGACAGCGCCAGCAGCGCGCTGAGCGTGGGCTGCTCGATCCGGCTGACCACCGGCCAGGACAGCATGGTGCCGAGCGGCGTTGTTGCCGCCGCGGCGATGAAGGCAAGGACGAACGCGGCCTTCTTCGAGAAGCCACCGCGAAGCATCAGGATATAGGTGACGATGCCCTCCGGGAATTCGTGCAGGACCATGCCGACGGCGGCGAGCGCGCCGGTGAAAAAACCGACCGTGAAGGTCACCGAATAGATGACGCCGTCGATGAAGGAATGAAAACCGATACCAAGCAACGGAATCAGCCCGATCGCATATTCCGCGGTCTCCGGCTTGTCGCAGACATAGGCCGACAGAAAGCGGTCGACGAAATGCATCGCCAGATAGCCGGCCAGCAGATAGATCGGCGCCTGCGCACTCATGGCGAACGCCGTCGGCATAATATGGAGGAACGACACCGAGATCAGGACGCCGGCGGCAAAGCAGGCGAAATAGGTCGTGTTCCGGCGTCCCCACGGCTCGAAAAACCGTATGACGAAGATGCCGGCCGTCGTGACGACGGCGGCCAGCAGGCTCGCGGAAACCGGTATCCAGTAGGGGTTCTCCATTCGACCGTCGATAGGCTAAAGCGCTACGGGGAGGGGCCTCGGGTGCAGCGGTTCGCACGAGTCGGCACCTCTGAATTAAAGTTCGTTTGGACCATACTTCTTCACTGTGGCCGGATGGATGATCCAAATCAATGGCTGCGCCAACGCTGTTGAGCCGGTCGCCAGCGCCGCCGATAGGCCACCACGGCGCTGGATCACGCAGCCCGGGCGCGCATACGTTCAATCAACAGCACGCCGCCAAGTTCCAGCATCATCATACAACTCGCGGTTTTCCTGTGACTCATTGACATTGAGTGCACCCAGCCTGAGCCAGGGCCGCGGCTCAATCAGCCCGGGCAGGAAAGACACCGCCCTCGCACAGTGGGGACAGGTTTCGGAATAGAAGAAGTAGAGATTGACGAGAACCTCACCGTCTTCGCTTGTCGCATGCCACAGGCTTTCCGGCGGCAGGTCTGCCTGCGCGGCGGCATCGCCGTGGAATGCCGGGTTGGACAGCAACAGAAGCAGCCCGATCCACGCTGGCCAGCGGATCTTCATCAAACCTAGAGTTTTCGCGGCCGGTTTGCGCATGCGCCGTTTCACTACCGGGGAAAACCGTCGGAGCAGGGATTTCCCGCGCAGCAGGACCACGGCGGATCAATGCGGGCCCGGCACCTCGTGGACATGGAGGTCGCCGACAGCGTATTTGCCAAGGATCTCGGTCGCCCGCTCCTCATGCGCGGCATCGCGCAGGTTCACCCACAACACGATTCCCCCATGCTCCAGCTGTTCCTCGATATGCCGCGCATATTGCTGGCCGACATAGCTGGCCAGAAAGGCCCCGACCAGGGCGCCCGCGCCGCCGCCGACCGCGGCCGCGCCGGCGGCCATGGCCAGTGGCCCCCCAGCCGCGATTGCCAGTCCGGCGGATGTCACGGCTGCCACATAGAGCGGCCCACTGATCAGGGCGCCCTCCGCCGCGCCCAATGACTCCTTCGACACATAGGCGACGCGTGGCGCATCGGGATCGTCCTCGATCTCCGCCGGCTTGTCGTAGTAGTGGCCGAGTTTCTCCTCAACCACCTTCTCGCTGGCAAGGAGGCTGATCTCGGCGCGATCGAAACCAGATTCCAGCAACTCGTCGATCGCTGCTTCCAGCTCCGCCACTTCTTTGAATGCGGCCACGGTCTCGCGAACATGGCCCGATTTGCTGGCAAAACTCATGCTGATACTCCGCTGTCTTTGCTCAAGGCGAGATTATGTATTGATGACCCTATCTGCCCGCCTGTGCATTGAGTTGAGTCAATAACCAGTACTATTCGCATGCGTGATGTTGGGTCGACGTATGAATCGCCGGTGCCAGCCGCTGCCGGATAATGCCAACGCCGGACGGTCCATGAGCTCCGAAGAGGCGGGGGCGAGGCGGATTCGATTAGGTCGATTCCGCCGCCATTTTTTGGCCAGCAGGATTAAACGAGCAACGGGATATGTATCGGCCAGCCGGTCGGAAAAGATGACCGTTTCGGGTCAACTGCAGACCTCCGGCGCGCCCTTCAGTTACGTCCGCTTGGCGGCTCATAGCGGACTCTTTTCAGCATGGTTGTCCAGGCCCGTTTTTAGCCAA
>CBFDDT010000149.1:0-9091 GCA_965603635.1 uncultured bacterium
ATAGGTTATTATTCGCCGCCAAAGAACTTGGCGCTTCAACAAATTGATTTCAGCTTCGGGTCAGAAGCAGCCTTGCCGATGGCCTTGCGCCGAGGTCTGGCGTTGGGTGGAAAGCAGACACGACCAGCTAAAATGCGGACGCGCCGGGAATTCCGGCCCCGGTAGTGCCCCCTCCCCTCACCCCCCCGCGATCGGCGGCCAGATGGCGACCGAGTCGCCTTCCTGGATTTGGCGGGTTTCTCGTTCGGCGGGGGTCAGGTAGACGCCGTTCAGGAGGACCAGGAAGCAGGATTCCTTGGGCAGTTGCCGGGTCTCGATCAGTTTGGCCGGGGTCATGCCCTCGGGCACGTCCAGGCTGGCGACGTGCCGGTCCACCGTGCCTTCCGGCAGGTAGCGCATCAGGGAGGCGTAGAGCTTCAACTGGATATTCATATGACCTGGGTCCGATCGATATAGGCCTCGACGAATTTGGCCGGGTCCTTCATCAGTTTTTCCTTCCACGGGCCGAGCGAGACCGGCGTGTGGATCAGGCCGCGCAGCACGCCGACCTGCTCGATGCGGCCCAGCGTCAGCGCACCGATCATATGGTCGCCCTTGAAGGTCAGGCGGATATATTTGAACCGCTGTTCGTTCACTTGCTCGGCCGCCTCGCCGCCCTCGACGCCGTCGAACAGGCCGAAGGAGGTGGAGATCAACCCGGCGGTATCGAGCACGTTCATCTGCAGGCTGCCCTTGTAGGGCGTGACCCGGCCGGCCATGTTCAGGGCGGCGATGCGGCCATGCTCGGTGGCGGTGGGCTGGACCGCATGCACCGCCCAGCCGCCCGAATAATCGGGCCCCTTGGCGCAATCGCCCGCCGCGTAGACATTGTCGGCCGAGGTCTTCAGGTGATTGTCGACGAGGATGCCGTCCTCGACCTTTATCCCGCTGCCCTCAAGAAAGCCGGCGTTGGGTTTCACGCCGGCGGCGACCACGACCAGGTCGACGGTCTGCCGGTTCCCACCGAGATCGACCTCCAGCCGCCCGCCATCGGCTTGCGCCACGCCGGCGACACGGGTCGATGTCAGGACAGTGACGCCCTTCTTCTCGCACCAGGCCTTGATCATGTTGCCGGCAACCTGGTTCATCATGCGCGGCACCATGCGGTCCTCGGCCTCGACGACGGTCAGATTCGAGCCGCTCGCCAGCAGGGATTCCAGGATGATCGAGCCGATGAAGCCGGCGCCGATCAGGATCACGTCCTTGCCCTCGCCGGTCAGCCCCTTGATGTTGCGCACATCTTCCAGCGTCCAGCAGTGATGCTCGCCCGGCAGGTCAAGCCCGGGGATCGGCGGCTTGACGGGCCGCGCGCCGGTGGAGACCAGCAGTTTTTCGAATTTCAGTTCCTCGCCGCCTTCCAGGTCCAGCACGCCGTCGGCCGCCGACAGAGATTCAGCGCGGCCGTGGATATAGCGGATGTTGCGGTCCTCGTACCAGTTCTCGGTCTTGCGCAGATACGTCCCGTCCTCGCCGACATTACCGGTCAGGACATAGGGGATCGCCATGCGCGAATAGGGTGGTTCGGGCTCACCGCCGACCAGGACGATCTCGCTGCCCTTGGCTACCTTGGCCAGGGTTTCGGCGGCCGTCACGCCGGCCGGGCCCGCCCCGACGATCACGTAGGTCATGCCAACACTCCAGTCTCAAAAAGGAACGGCGGGTCCGGACACAGATGCATCCGAACCCGCCGCCTTGTCAGTCACCTGAACCTTAAAGGCCGAGACGGCCCTTGGTTTCACCGGACGGCACGCCGTCCGCGCCCCAGCCACGAAGGCTGTAATATTCGGGCAGCATCTCGTCGAGCTTGCTGACCAGGCCCTCGGCGGGGCCGGTTTTGGCGGCGTCCTTCAGCAGACGCTGGGGAAGCGTATCGTCGGCGCCGGTGAAACCGGCGGCGATGTTGTACATACGCTCCATGTTCCAGATCCGCTCGCCGACTTCCATGCAACGGTCCGCCGACCAGTCGCCCTCGCAGGCGGCGTCGATCTGCGGCGCGATGTCTTCCATGGAAAGCGCGAAGGTCGTGAAGATGCAGGTCCCGGACGCATCGACCACCGCGGTCGCGTCCTGGAAAGCCTTGACCAGACCGGCCTTGCCTTCGGAAACATGCGGATCGGTCTTTTCCGGAATGCCCAGAACCTCGGACGCGACGGTATAGCTGCGCAGATGGCAGGCGCCGCGGTTCGAGGTGGCATAGGTCAGACCCATGCCCTGGATGCCGCGGGGATCGTAGGCCGGGAATTCCTGGCCCTTGACCGTCATCGACAGTTCCGGATGGCCGTATTTATCGCACAGGCGCTTGGAGCCCATGGCGATTTCCTTGCCGAAGCCTTCGTTCTGGCCGGTCAACTCGCAGATTTTCGCGAGATCCTGCGGCGAGTCGAAGGTCAGTGACACGCCGCCGGTGTCCGAATCGGTGATGGCGCCGATCTTGTAGAGCTCCATCGCCGCCGCGACCGTCGACCCCAACGAGATCGGATCCATGCCGTACTCGTTGCAGATGAAGTTGCAGAAAGTCAGGGTTTCGAGATCGCTGACGCCGGTGGCCGCGCCCAATGCCCAGGCCGCCTCGTATTCCAGGCCGCCGGAGACCATGTGGTATTTCTCGCGATCCTTGACCGTGAAATGGTTCGGATCCATCTGCGAGCGCCGCTGGCACGAGATCGGACAGCCGAAGCAGGCCGCGTTCGATACCAGGTTGGCCTTGCCGTCGGTTTCGCGCGGGGCCACCATGGCCTCGCCACCGATATTGGCCGCCCCGTCGAACTGAACGTCGGACGCGTTATGGGACGGCAGCGCCCCAAGCTCGTTGATGACGCCCATCAGCACCTGGGTGCCGTAGGTCGGCAGGCCCTCGCCGGTCACCGGATTTTCGGCCAGGATCTTCTTGGCCGACGCGGTGGCCTGCATGAAGGCCATCGGATCCTTGACCTGCACGCCGACGGTACCGCGCGTGAACACGGCCTTCAGGTTCTTGGAACCCATCACCGTGCCGACGCCCGAACGGCCCGCCGCGCGGTCCATGTCGTTGACGACGGCGGCATAGAGGCAGCCATTCTCGCCGGCCTGGCCGATCGAGGCGACACGGCCTTCCTCGCCATGGCGCTTCAACAGCTCGGATTCGCAATCCCATACGGACTTGCCCCACAGGTCGCCCGCGTCATGCAATGCGGCCTCGTCGTTTTCGACCGTCAGGTAAACCGGCTTGGCCGACTTGCCCTCGAAGATGATCATGTCCCAGCCCGCGTTTTTCATCTCGGCGCCGAAGAAGCCGCCGGAATTGGAGCAGGCAATGGCCCCGGTCAGGGCGCCCTTGCAGATCACGGACCAGCGGCCGCTGGTCGGCGAAGCCGTGCCGGTCAGGGGGCCGGTCGCGAAAATCAGATTATTGCCCGGCGCCAGGGGATCGACCTTGGGGTCGGTTTCCTCGATGAAGTATTTGGTCGCCAGCCCCCGCTGACCCAGATAGTCGTTCGCCCACTGCATATTCAGGGGCTCGCTTTCGCATGTTCCGTTGGTCAGATTCACGCGCAGGATTTTTTGAGTCCAGCCCATATTATGTCTCCTCCACTAAAGCCTCGTTGATGGATTTGGTCTTGTCTTGCTTTGGTTCAGTTCGGCGAAACATCCGACGATTCATCGGATTTTGCCGCCCACTCGCGCATCCGGGCGTCACCGGTCGCGTCCGCGTTCACATACAGGATAGCATTAGTCGGGCAAATTTTCACACATTCCGGATCGCCCCCGCAAAGATCGCATTTCACGACCTTGCCTGTATCCTGCTGGTAATTGATTGTGCCGAAGGGACAGGCGATGGTGCAGACCTTGCAGCCGACGCAAATCTCGGCCGAAACGATCTTGGCGCCCGTCTTTTTGTCCTCGGAAATGGCATCCACCGGGCAGGCCTTCATGCACCATGCCTCGGCGCACTGGGTGCATGTGTAGGGCACATGCCGGCTCTTTTCCGGGAAATCGAAAATCTTGATCCGCGACTTGGCCGCGTTGAAGGCGTTTTCCTTGGCGTATGAACAGGCCAGCTCGCATTGCGAACAGCCGGTGCACAAGCTGGGAATCATCAGCAACGATTTCTGCAAGCCAAGTCTCCTTCGTGAATGGCCGGGCGCGGATGCACCCACCATGCGGCCGGCCATAGTAACAATGATTTTATCCGCGTTTCAATGCGACTGACGTATCAAATCGATATAATTACGTTTAATTAGGATCGAACGCGATCAAACGGAGGCCAGGAATGACCCAGGGCGCGCATGTGGTCCGCAAGGAAATGGGCTACACCCACAAGGAATTCATACGGCTGCTGCCCAGGGCGGTGGACGGCGCGGACATGGCGGTAACCGGGAACCGGTTCGAGGTCGCCGACGGCGAGCGCTCGCTATGTATAGAGCTTGGCGAGGAGGGCGAGCGCCGGATCGCCAGTTTCCGCCTGCCACTGACCCCGCTCAGCCTCACCTTCACCGGCTACGACGAGGCCGGGATCCAGGACGTGCTCGACCGCTTCTGGCGCACCTATCAGAAGGGTGGGGGGTAGCCCCGGCCCTCTCGACAGCGCGGCTACTCCCCGGCGCATCCTTCGACAGGCTCAGGATGAGGAGTATATGCTGAAAATTAAAGAGAATCCTCATCCTGAGCCTGTCGAAGGATGAAGCCACTCGACCGCCCTCCAAGGGATAAGCCTGCGCCATTCCTGAAACCTAACGCACCACCCGCTTCACCACCCAGCCGACGCTCAGGCCCTGGACGATGATCGAGAAAATCACCACGCCGTAGGTGATGACCAGGATGGCGTCCTTCTCCGCCCCGGCCGGCAAGGACAATGCCAGGGCCACCGAGATGCCGCCGCGCAGGCCACCCCAGGTCAGCACCCTCACCGCCCCCTTGGTGAACTTCTTGCGCACCCGCAGCAGCCCCATCGGCGTCGCCACCGCAACCAGCCGCGCCACCAGTACCAGCGGGATCGCCAGCAGGGCGGCGGTCATGGTCGGCCCGTTCAGGGCCAGCGCCAGCACCTCGAATCCGATAATCAGGAACAGCACCGAATTCAGTATCTCGTCGATCAGCGACCAGAAGGTCTGCACATGCAGGGTGGTCTTCTCGCTCATGGCGAATCGGGCGCCGTGATTGCCGATCAACAGACCGGCAACCACCGCGGCGATCGGGGCCGAGGCATGAACCGCCTGGGCCAGCGCCGTGATCAGAAACACCAGGGCAAGCGTGATCAAGACCTCCAGATTATGCTCGTCGATGCTGCGCATGGCGCGGTAGGCGATATAGCCGAAGATCAGCCCGATCAGCGCCCCGCCCACGGTCTCGCGCAGGAACAGCACCGCCATGTCCGCCGCGCCGAGCGCCTCCCCGCCGCTACCGTCAACGGCTCCGCTGCCCGCGCTGACCGCCACGGCCAGCAGGATGGTGAAGACCACCACGCCGACGCCGTCGTTGAACAGGCTCTCGCCGGCGATCTTGGCCTCCAGCGACTCGGGCACCTTGATGGTCTTGAGGATGCCCAGCACCGCCACCGGATCGGTCGGCGAGATCAACGCCCCGAACACCAGGCACCAGGCGAAGGGCAGCGGAATGCCGAGGCTGTCGAGGATCAGCCAACTCCCCGCCCCGACGATGAAGGTGGAGATCAGCACCCCCATGGTCGCCATGCCGCCGATCGCCCATTTCTGCTCGGCCAGGATATCCAGGTTCACATGCATGGCGCCGGCGAACAGCAACAGCCCCAGCATGCCATGCATCAGCGTATCGGTAAGATCGATCCGCCCCAGCACCCCGGCCATCGTGGATTTGAGATGCAGCGCCGGGAACAGCAGATCGAACCCGATGGTCCCCATCGAGGCCAGCAGCGCGATGACCACAAGCCCGATGGTATGCGGGAATTTCAGCCAGCGATGATTGATATACCCAAACAGCGCCGAGAGCGTGAGAATAGCGGCGGCCAGCTTGACGATGTCGATGATGCTCATGAATGCCTCTCGCCTTGAACGGACCGGGCGATAATACCCCGGCGCGCCTCAGATAGCACATTGTCTCTTGAGACTGGCTGTTAATCCGGTACCCGGCTTTGTTCTACCCGGTCACTCTAAACACGGTCCGTGCACAAAAATACTGTGCGGCGGTTTGGCAAAGGGTGGGTTAACCAATAATTAATGAATACTATAGTATTAACTTGGTTATACATAAGAGTTATAGCTAGTGTATGGTTTTTATACTTTTGCAACCTACCATCGTATTACGCACCGTATCGAAGGGAGTGTTTAATGGTCTACCAATCTCTAATATCGATCGATCCATGAAGGCGGCCATTTACTCCGGACACGCCAAACTGTTTGCCACAATAGATCAGAGGAAAGAAGAATGCGCAAAAATATCTTGAAACTCGCCTTAACTATTTTGCTGCCGTTTTACGCCAACGCCGTACCGGCAGCGGCCGAAGAAATCGCCGTCGTCGGAACCGGCGACGGGATGTCGATCCTCAAGAGTATCGGTGCCGCCTTCACCCGGGACAACCCCGATGTCGTTATCAGCGTGCCTTCCAGCATTGGCTCCGGCGGTGGAGTCAAGGCAGTGGGCGCCGACAAGTATGCGGTCGGCCGGGTCGCGCGCGAAATCAAGGACAAGGAAAAACATTTCGGCCTGAGCTACCTTCCGATCGCCAGGATTCCGGTCGTCTTCTTCGTGAACAAGAGCGCCGGCGTGAGTGATCTTACCGCCCGGCAAATCGGCGACATTTACAACGGAAAGATCACCAACTGGAGTGAAGTCGGCGGCAATGACGGCAAGATCAGGGTCGTTCGGCGCGGCGATGGCGACAGTTCCCTGAAGGTCTTGAGAAATACCTTCCCGGACTTCAAGGACGTTGTCATTACCACGCGCGCGAAAGAGGCCGTGACCACGCAGGAAAATGTCGAAACGGTCGAAGCGAAGACGGGCACAATCGGTTTCGGCCCCTATGCCGACGCCCTGACCGTGGGCGTCCGGATTATAACTGTCGGCGGTGTCTCCGCGACCGACGCGGGCTACCCCAGCACCGGCGTTCTGGCACTGATTTTCAAAGAGTCGTCGAACGCGGGAAACATTGCAAAATTCCTTGCGTTCGCGAGTTCCCCGGCGGCGCACGAAGCCATTACCGGCGCCAACGGACTGTCGTACTAAGACAAGACATTACGCGCGTTTCGGGGCTCCCTCGGGAGCCCCGGGAGGCTGTTTGAAGAGTATGCAGGCAACGGAAGAGATTCGACTGATGGGTGGACTGAAATTTAAAATACTGGCCGGCTTTATATCCGTTGCGCTTGTAACGATCGGCGGCATCGGTGGCGTGGTATCCTGGAAGCTGAATCAAAGCGCGAAGCAGCAAACGGTGTTGATCGCCGGCGCCATGGGAACCCAGGCCAACGAGCGTCTCCGGGGACATCTCAATATTTTTGAGTTGTTCATCGACGGTATCCAGGAAGACGTTGCCACCAGCACCCTGACCCTGGCGCGCCGGGCGGATCTGGCCGTCTACGTTGAAAAATACCATCAGACCGCGCTGGAACCGATTCTCAGGTCCGCGACGGAGGCGGACAATCTGGATTTCGCATTGGTGTTCAGCCTGAACGGAACACTGATCGCGGCCTATTCCACCAACGTGAAAGATTTCAGCATAGACCGGCATTTCAACGCCTCGACGCTCGGCGGCGCGATGCAGGAACTGGTTTCCACCGACGGAAGCGACAAAGCGGAAACGGTTTCCGCGGTCCTGAAGATGGATACCGACTTCCTGCAAGACATTGCGCTGGTGGAAAAGGACATCGAGGGAAAAGGCGCCGTCGCCATAGTGTCCGCGGTTCAAGTCCGGGACGATTTCCAGGACCCCATAGGCATTTTGATCTCCGGTAAACTGTTAAATCATTACGTTACACCGCTCGAACAGCTCAAAAACACCGTGGGTTCGGCATTCGCGATCTACCTCGATTCCGTCCCGATCGCAAGCGCCGGATTTGGCTCCGCGCCACCGCGCCTGGACTCCGCTATTGAAACGAAAATCGCCGGAACGGACGAAAGTATCGTTGTGTTGATGGCCGGCGGGGAAAAATACATCGCGGATTGCGCGCCCCTTGGATCCAGGGACGCCGCGGCCATCGCCACGTTCTGCGCGAACATCCCCGAATCGACTGTGGTCACGGCGCAAAGCGATATGGTGGCCTTCGGCAATGAAGCGAAAAACAGCGTTCAGTTGTGGGTTTTGTCGGTTGGACTGGTCGGGGTCGGCGCCTTTGTTCTCGTCTCCCTGCTCCTGGCGCGCATGATTGTCGGGCCGCTGGGCCGGATGACGAACGCGATGACGGCGCTCGCCGGCGGCGACCAGGACGTCGAAATTCCCTCTCTCGGCTCCAGGGATGAAATCGGCGAGATGGCCCAGGCCGTTCTGATATTCAAGGACAACGCCGTCGAGAAACTACGCCTTGAGGAAGATCAGGCGGCGGCGCGCCAGCGCGCCGAGAAAGAGAAACGCCAGGGCATGAACGAACTGGCCGACCACTTCGAGCGACAGGTCAAGGAAGTCGTCGACGGCGTGTCCTCGTCGGCCACCGAGATGCAGGCGACGGCGCAGCAGTTGTCGGCCACGGCCGAGGAATCGACCCGTCAATCGGCGAACGTGGCCACCGCTTCCGAACAGGCAACGGCCAACGTGCAAATGGTGGCCGCCACGGCCGAGGAACTGTCGGCGTCGATTGACGAGATCGGCCGCCAGGTGGTGCAGTCGGCCAAGATCGCCCGGAACGCGGTGGACGAGGCCGAGACGACCAACGACACCGTGAAGGGCCTGGCGGAGGCCGCGGTCAAGATCGGCGAGGTGGTGGGCATGATCAACGACATCGCCGGCCAGACCAACCTGCTGGCGCTCAATGCGACCATCGAGGCGGCGCGTGCGGGCGAGGCCGGCAAGGGTTTCGCGGTGGTCGCCCTGGAAGTCAAGAATCTCGCCAATCAGACGGCCAAGGCGACCGAGGACAGTTCGGCCCTGATCGGCGCCATCCAGGTAGAG
>CBFDDT010000150.1:0-9073 GCA_965603635.1 uncultured bacterium
CCGGGCGACGGCACGCGTCTCAGGCCAGGGTCGCGGTCGCGGTCGCGGCGGATGTCGGACGGCGGGCGCCGGTCGGGCTCTGCGTCGCCGGGCGGCCGGGGCATCCGGCGCTCGTCCGGGCCGTCGTCGCGGCGATGTTCCGGCGGCGACGGGTATCTACGGCGGTGCTCGTCATGCCGCTGCCAGGGTCTGTTTTCGCGTATATTCAGCCGGTGACGGCGCCGCCAGTCCAGGCGCATATGCGGGGGCAATCGCCGCACCCGCAGCCAGCGGCCACGGTGGTGGTAGAAGTACCAGCCGGTATAGATGTGGAAATAGACGCGCCAATACGGATAGTACCAGTAGTCGTAATAGTGGGGCGGGCGCGGCGGCGGCCGGTATTTCCGGCGATGCTCGTGGTGGCGGCGCCAAGGCTTGTCGTCCCTTATCTGCAGCCAGATCCGGTAACCGGAATCCAGGTGGATATGATCGGGGAGCCGCCGCGAATGCCACCAGACCGGGCCGTCGCGATAGTAATAGCGGTCCGTATAGATGTGGTAATAGACATCCTCGTGCGGATAGTAATAGTAGTCGAAATAGCGAGATGGGTAGCCGCGCGGCGGCGGCCCGTCATAGGGCGGCCAGACGCAGCCCGACAGGCCCGGCAGAAGAACGCTCGCCAGGGCGCCCGTTAGCAGTCTGATCCTGTTCCTTTCGACCATCTTCAATCTCCCCGGGACGCGCCCGGCGGCGGCGGCATGGTCCGGCCTGGGCGCATTGAAAGGCACGCGCCCGGTTCGTCAGCGCCGGAAATGGGTTTTTCCGAAGGGCTTTGCGGACGCGCAGACCCGCGATGCCTTTTCCCACTAGCACATTGCCGCAAGATTTTCGTTGCGCCAGGTCAAATTAAAAAGCTCACGTTTGGGTGAATGCGTCGAGCCAGCATGTCTTGAGTTTAACGGATTTCAATGAACTGATTTGCAAGGTGCGAATGTCGGCTTGGGGCCAAACCCGGAAGTCAGAGGCCACTTCAAAATTGGTCCGCTGTGCGGCTTAGAGCGGACGTTAAAGCACGAAATGTCCGGTTACCGCCTGAGAGCTGTCGTACTCTATGATGCCGCAGAACCGCCGCTCTTAGCCAAACCCGGACATTGGCGCATCATCAATTGACACCATAACGCGGCATCTATTCAGCCATGCCGATTTATTCGCGGTTGCAGGCGTCGCATTATTATTGGCACCAGCAATGTGGTGACCACGCCCACAATAACCAGACTGGAAAAAAGATGGGTAACGATCGGATCTTTCTGTCCTGCTTGCGAGAAAATACCGCTTTCGAGGGCAATGCTTAACAGGACCAGTTCGACGGCGCCACGGGCGCTCATGCCGATGCCGACGATCGCCGCTTCTCGACGATGGAGACCAGCAAGAAGAGCAGGAATCCCCGCCCCGAGGAGCTTGCCCAGGAATGCGACCGCAATGAGAAGGAACAGGAAAACAGGAACGGCTGTCACGGCGCTCAGGTCAACCTGCAGCCCGATGGATACAAAAAAGAGAGGGCCGAGTACGCCGCCCGTCAGGGTGCCACATATAAGTCGTATCTCGTTATATTCGCGGCGGCCCACCCGTGATTTTTCGAAATACAACCCTGCCATGAAGGCTCCCAGGATCCAGTGCATTCCGAGGAGTTCCGCCAGCAGACCGTAGGCAAGAGCAACCATTGTAATGGCACTGAATTCGATAGCGGCGGCTTGCATTGCCTTAATAACCCGGCTGACGCGAGGATAAACATGTACACCGAGTGTCACGGTAATCGCGAAGAAAGCTGTGACCTTTGCCACCATGAGTGCGAGCGTCGCCATATCGGGAAATGTGCCGGTTTGCATAATTGACAGCAGAACGGCGAGAAGGAAAAGGCCCATAACGTCATCGAAAATCGCGGCGGAAATTAAGATCTCCCCAGTTCGTGTGTGAAGCAGGCCGAGTTCGCTGAGCATCTTGATCATCGCTGGAATCGCGGAAATGGATAACGCGACACCGGCCAGAAGGGCCTGCACCGGCTTGAGATCCGATTCAGGGAGGAAGAGCCAGGCCAGGCCAAACCCCCCGAGAAGCGGCACAATCATGCCTCCAGAAGCCACAGCAAACGAAACCGCGGAATTCTCGGCAATCTCTTTGGGTTCTATTTCTATACCGGCAACAAGAAGGAGAAAAAAGATCCCAATATGAGCGGCAGCTTCCAAAGCGTCACTGGCTATCAGCTGGTCCAGAAAGGGTAACGACTGGCCAAACCAGGCCGCCGCAGACACAAGCGCTATGCCAGAAAGGATTTCCCCGACCGATGCGGGCTGGCCAAGACGCTCCGCCAATTCGCCAAAGACCCGGGCAATTATCAGCAATGCGAGCAGATCAGCTAAAATATCCAAACCTAATTCCTCAGAATTACTGCTTACGTCGCGGCAATCGAAACACTGGAACTCGTGCGAAGGATATAGTCGGAATTAGTTTCACCATCCGCAAGAATACGCCATCCGGCTTTGTCAGACACGCGTCGTGGGGGAAATACTACGTGTCAGCGGTGGGCATGTCCACCGAGGCCGAATGTCTCAGTTGGGTCAATTGCAGATCTCCGGCGTGACCTTCAGCTACGTCCTCTTTGCCGCTGGAAGCGGACGATGCGGCCGGCGCGGCGGATCGGCTGCTCTGCATCATCGGGGGGGTATAGCCACCCCCCATTGACCCACCTCAATGCGTAACCCTCGAAAACGGGCTTCACTGGGTTCGTCAGGGATATTATGTGACCCTGACGAAGCCGGAAAGCCATGGCTACAACCGGAACAAACGCAAATCGCAGGCCCGTCGCCCGGAGCGGGGCGGAACGGCTCTATATGATTGTCCGTGATCTGGCGATCGAGCTGGAGCCGAGCCGGCGCGAGACGCTGGAAGTTGCCCCCGACAGCATACTGGACCGTGATCTCGGCATAGACAGCCTGGCCCGGCTGGAACTGTCGCTGAGGATCGAGCGTGGATTCGGCGTCAGGCTGGCGGAGCAGGCGCTGATGGAGGCGGTCACGCCGGCCGACCTGCTCTCCGCCCTGGAAGCCGCCCATCCGGAAAAAGCCGCGGCTATGCTGCGGGCCGTCGCCGAGCCGGTAACCGGCGCGGCCAAGCCGGCGCCGGCCGCGACGCAGACGCTGGTCGAGATGCTGGCCTTCCATGCGGAAACCCATCCGGACCGCACGGCAATCCGCCTGTTGTCGTCGGACGCGGATGAAGAGGCATTTTCATATCGCGCCCTGTGGGACGGCGCGCAATCGGTAGCGGCGGGCCTGCGCGAGGAGCGGCTGGAGCCGGGCGACGCGGTGGCGATCATGCTGCCGACGGGGGCCGAATTCTTCCACGCCTTCCTGGGCGCACTGCTGGCGGGATGCGTTCCGACGCCGATCTATCCGCCCTTGCGGCGCGCGCAGATCGAGGACCATCTCAGGCGCCAGGCCGGCATCCTGCGCAACGCGCGGGCGCTCGTTCTGATCGCTTCGAAGGAAACGCGGCTGTTCGCCCGCATCGTTGGGGCGCTGGCGCCGGATCTGCGCCATGTGGTTACCGTGGAAGAGTTGCGCCGGCCAACGGCCGGGGAGCCGCGCCTCAAGCTGCATGGCGACGACCTGGCGCTGCTGCAATACACGTCGGGCAGCACCGGCGACCCGAAGGGCGTTATGCTGACCCATGCCAATCTGCTGGCGAACATCCGGGCGATCGGCCAGATTTTTCGCGCCACGCCCGATGATGTGGTGGTGAGCTGGCTGCCGCTCTATCATGACATGGGGCTGATTGGGAACTGGCTGGGCAGCCTCTATCACGCCTGTCCGGTCGTGGTGATGTCGCCGTTATCTTTCCTGGCGCGGCCCGAGCGCTGGCTGTGGGCGATCCATCGCTATCGCGCCACGCTGTCGGCCGGCCCTAATTTCGCCTATGAGCTTTGCGTCAGGAAGATCGAGGAAGGCCTGCTCGAGGGGCTGGATCTGAGCACGTGGCGCATGGCGGGCAACGGCGCCGAGGAAATCAGCCCTATAACGCTGGAGAGTTTCTGCGAGCGTTTCGAGCCCTATGGCTTCCGGCGCGATGCCGTAACCCCGATGTACGGCCTGGCGGAAAACGCCGTGGTGCTGACCTCGACACCGCTGGGCCGTGGCCCCGCGATCGACCGCATCCTCCGCAAACCCTTCGCCGCCTCAGGGCGGGCCGTGCCGGCGGGCGACAGTCTGGAACCGGTCGCTGAATTCGTCAGTTGCGGCCTGCCGGTTCCCGGCCATGAGGTGCGAATCGTCGGCGAGTCCGGGCGGGAGCTTGGCGAGCGGGAGGAAGGACGGCTGGAATTCCGCGGCCCATCGGCGACGTCCGGATATCTGCGCAACCCCGACAAAACCCGTGAGTTGGTGCGCGACGGATGGCTCGATTCCGGCGACCTGGCCTATATCGCGGGCGGCGAGATCCATGTGACCGGGCGCATCAAGGATGTCATCCTGCGCGCCGGGCGCAATCTTTATCCCGACGAGATCGAGGCGGCGGTGGCGGAAGTCCCGGGCGTGCGCCGGGGTCGCGTCGCCGTCTTCGGGCACCGGGATCCGGCGACCGGCACCGAGGGCCTGGTGGTGATGGCCGAGACGAAACAACGAGACCCTGCGCTCCGCGAAGAAATCCGTAACGGCATTCGCGACATCGCCGCCGCCATAACCGACCTGCCGCCGGACGATATCCTGCTGGCGCGGCCGGGCACCATACTGAAGACGGCCAGCGGCAAGATCCGCCGCGCCGCCTGCCACGAACTCTATGCCGCCGGCCGAACCGGACGGCCACCATCCACATTGTGGCAGCAGGGTTTCGGCCTTTTGCGCGCCAGCCTGCGCCCGACCCTGCGGCGCTATATGCGGGGGCTAAGGGCGCTCGCCTTCACGGGATGGTTCTGGGTTGTCTATCGTGGGATCGGGCCCTTCGTTTGGCTGGGCGTGATGGTTCTGCCCGGCCTGCGCCGCCGCCGGGCGTTTTTGCGCGCCGCCGCCGGCCTGATGTTGCGACTGATTGGTGCGGGACCGACCATCGAGGGCGCGGTCAATATTCCGCGCGGCGAACCATGTGTCGTCGTCGCCAATCATGCCAGCTATCTGGACAGCATGGTGCTGGCCGCCGTTTTGCCACCGACGATCGGTTTCGTGGCCAAGCGCGAACTGGTCGAGGGCCCCGTCACCGGGCCGTTCCTGAGGAGGCTGGGCACGGCCTTCGTGGAACGCTTCGACCCGGCCGCCGGTGTCGCGGATGCAGTGAGAATGACCGACGCGCTGAAGGCCGGCGACACGCTGGTGTTCTATCCGGAAGGCACCTTCGACCGGATGCCGGGCTTGCGGGCCTTCCATATGGGCGCCTTCATCGCCGCGGCGGAGGCCGGCCTGCCCGTCGTACCCGCCGCCATAAGGGGTGCCCGTTCGATCCTGCGGGCCGACAGTTCGTTCCCGCGCCGCGGACGCGTAACCATCGCCTTCAGCCAGCCGATCGTTCCCGAGGGGACGGGGTGGGATGCGGCGCTACAACTTCGCCAGAAGGTGCGCGAAACAATCCTGGAAAACTGCGGGGAACCGGACCTTGCCTATGAACCCAAAGCAATCTGACCCGGCGCCAAGTGTCATTCCCTGCGCAGAGGCAGGCACGGCATTGTCAGAGCAAACTGTGACCTGCCATTGAATAAGTGTTATGCGGCGTAGTTTCCCTCGCCATCCTAACCCTGAGCAATTGGGTGCTGGGACTGGGCTAGCGCTTTATCCGTCAAGTTCCCTCCAGAGTGTCTCAGGAACAATCGGTTGGGGATCAGAGGCAGTAGTGCATGTCCGTGAAGCCGCCTCTGAATGATTTCACGGTGTCTTGCAGGAAGCCTCCTGACTTGTTCGCGCCGTCACGGGCGATCGCCGCCACAAAACCCGCCAAGGTCCGGAAATGGTCCGGCTTCATCCCGTACCGGGTCATCTCCTGAGTGCCCGTCCTTACGCCGCTGGCTGCCGAAAAGCCCGGGTCGTCATAATAAGCCTGGCGGTTGGTAATGATGTTGTTCGCTTCCAGCAGGTCCGCCAGGGTCTCGCCTTGCCCGGGCGCCGTTCTCAAAAGGACCTGGTGGGTCTCGGTGAAGTCGGCATGCGGGTCGCCCTCGATTTTCAGGCCCTGATCGTGCAGGGCCCTGGCAAAGGCCTTCGCATTCCCGATTACCTGGTTCGGATAGTCGTCCTTGTATTGAAGCATCTCATAAGTCGCTCCCAGCAAGCCGAGCATGGTCCCCAGATGGTGGTTGCTGACATGGCCTGGAAACGTGCGCGTCTCGACACGGCGCCAAAGTTCTTCGAACGGCGAGCCGGGTTCGATATTGCTCAGGATGATGCCACGTTGCGGTCCAAAGAAGGTCTTGTGGGTCGATCCGGTCACGATATCGGCACCTTCCTTCAACGGATCCTGAAAATACTTACCCAACAAGCCGAGCACGTGTGCGGCGTCGTACATGATCAGAGGCCGCTGTGGATTATCCTTTCCAAACTCCGCGTGAATGAATTCGGCAATCTCCTTCACCGGTTCCTTATGGACGATGACGCTGCGCCCAAAGACCAGCAGCTCAGGGCGTTTTTCCGCGATCATCCGCTTCGTTCCCTCAACATCGATCCGTTGGGTGTTTTCGGCCTGAAACGGGAAGTGGTCGACCGCCGGCCGGCCCGTGTCAGGATCGATATCGATATAATTCCTCAGCGCTCCCAGCGGCTGCGCGCTCAAATGCCCGCCGCTCTTGAGGTCGTGCACAAGCGCCCGGCTTATCAGGCGGGGCCGCTCGCCCCGTCTGTGCCCGTTCCTGAACTGCTTCAGGGCGTCGTAGACCGTATCGTTGGCCATCTGGCCGCTGATGACTCGTGGCTCAACACGGGTGCAGCCGAAGAAAGTCCGCAGCGCGGCCTTGAGATCCTCCTCCTTGTCCATGATGAAGGCGGTTCCCTTGTAGTACCGCAGGTCCGGTGCGTCCGGCCCCATCGTCTTCAACCGGGTGTGTTCGTTATAACGTCCGGAAGGGTCCGAGACGCACAGTTTGTCCACATAGGCTGACGTGGCCTGTTCCGAAGGGATGAGATTGATGCACTCGCGTCTTCGCCACTGATTGTTGCGGCTGTTGTCTTCCAGCAACCCGGAAGCCATCTTTGCGATCTTGTCCATATTGATCTTTCCGGTCGACAGGGGGCCGCAGGTGCGTCTGTATCGGAGCAGAGAAGCCTTTGGGCTCTATTAAGACAGCCCGTGACATGTGTCGACTCTCTCATATTTCTCGCAGAGCGAGGGTAGCGCGAACCGTTCCGCAAATCCACCCGCCCCAAAGCGATTTGCCGTCTGGCGCCAGGACAGCACCATGACCTGCATCAAGGACGGCATCGGCTATGATCGGGTAAGAATGAACGATACGCCACTTAAGTGATCCTGGATGGAAGTTCGGGGCTTTGTTTCGCCAAGAGGCTTGCGCTGATGAAAACAGCGATTCTCGTAACCGGGGCCCTAGGGCAGATCGGCTCGGAACTCGTGCCGGCCCTGAGAGAACGCTACGGCGCAGACAGTGTCGTGGCCTCGGATATCCGCTTACCCGCCAAGGAGCGGCAGACGGCCGGCCCATTCGAGCATCTGGACTGCACGAAGATGCAGCAGATCCGGGACATCGTGCGGCACCATCGGATCGGCACCATCTACCATCTGGCTGCCCTGCTCTCCGCCACGGCCGAGGAGAAGCCGCAGGCGGCCTGGCATCTGAATATGGGCGGCCTGTATCGCGTGCTCGAGGTCGCGCGGCAGCATGACTGTGCGGTATTCTTCCCCAGCTCGATCGGAGCTTTCGGACCGACCACGCCCCGAGACAATACCCCGCAGGACACGATCCAACGGCCGACGACCATGTATGGAGTCACCAAGGTCGCGGCCGAACTCTTGTGCGACTATTACGCCCGACGGTTCGGTGTCGACGCACGCGGCCTCAGGCTACCGGGGCTCATATCCCACGTCGCGCCGCCGGGAGGCGGCACCACCGATTACGCGGTCGAAATCTTCCACCAGGCGATCCGATACCGCCACTATACCTGCTTTCTGCAACCGAATACGCGGCTCGACATGATGTATATGCCGGATGCCATCCGGGCCATGATCAATGTCATGGAGGCCGACCCGGAGGCGCTCGACCATCGGAATTCTTTCAATGTGACGGCCATGAGCTTCACTCCGGAAGAGCTCGCCGCCGAGATTCGAAAACATATCCCCGATTTCGTCATCGACTACGAGGTCGACCCGATCCGCCAGGCTATCGCCGATTCATGGCCGCGTTCCATGGACGATAGTGCGGCAACGAAGGAGTGGGAATGGTCGCCTGGCTACGACCTGGCCTCGACGACCGAGGACATGCTGGCGAAACTCAGGCCTAGGCTTCGGCAGGCCAGATGACGCAGTCGGATTAACGGGAGGCGAGGATGACCCGCCAAGGATTGGAACAGGCTCTGTTGTCGGAGTTGAAGAGCCTTGAGGAGGAGGGCTCGCTCAAGGGACGAGAGACGGTGATCGCGGGCGTGGTCCCCGCGACCGACGGCAAAGGGCCCCGTTACCTGCTGGAAGGTGAGGGCGAAAGGCAGTTCATCCGCATGAACTCCAACAGCTATCTGGGCATGTCGCTTCGGCCCGAAGTCGTCCGCGCCGAAGAAGAAGCGGCGCGCGCCTTTGGCGCCGGACCGGGCGCGGTGCGCTTCATCAGCGGCACTTGGTCCCCGCATGTGGCGCTGGAGCGCAGGCTGGCCGCTTTCCATGGACGCGAGGCTGCGATGATCTTCAGTTCCGCCTATGCCACGGTGATGGGCATCCTGCCGTCGCTGATTACGGAAGAGACCGCGGTGATCAGCGACGAGTTGAATCACAACTGCATCATCAATGCGGTCCGGCTTTCCCGTCCAAAGGAAAAATATGTTTATAGCCATCTGGACATGGCAGAGCTTGAAAACTGCCTCGCCACGGCGGCGAAGAATTGCCGGCGGGCGATTGTCGTGAC
>CBFDDT010000151.1:0-9054 GCA_965603635.1 uncultured bacterium
CCGCGACAACCCCGTATATGTTGCCGGGCTTGTAGCCGTAGCGTTTCATCTGCGGGATGGCGGTGGCGCCGATGGTCAGCGCGGTCGCGACCGACGAGCCCGAGATCGCCGCGAAAACCGTGCAGGACAGCACGGTCGCCACGCCCAGCCCGCCGGGCAGGTGGCGCACCATCACATGGGCGGTGGCGTAAAGATCGTCGACCACCTTCGAGCGAATCATCACATGCGCCATGAAGGCGAACATGGGGATCGCCACCAGCATATAGACGTTCAGCTTGGCGAAGACGATATTGGCCAGGCTGCCGATCTGCCCGTCGACAATGAGCAGCAGCACGATCGAGGCCAGCCCCAGCCCCGCGAAAATGGGCAGCCCCGTCAACAGCAGGAGGACCAGGCCCAGGAGGATCAATGCAAGGGTCATGGGGCTCTAATCCGGGACATGGGCCGCGTCGCGGTGCGGCGGGTCTTCCAGGCCGGTGATAACCCTCAGCATCTGGTTGACGGAGGCCAGGATCATCAGGAAAAAACCGATCAGCAGGCTGGATTGCGGAATCCACATCGGCACCGCGAGGTAGCCGTCGGAAAGCAGGCCCACCATGTGGCTGAAGGCGATCATGTCCCAACTGCGCACCAGCAGGACCGCGGCCACGGCGATCATCGCGGCCAGCCCCCATACCCGCGCCACGACCCGCCCGCGCGGGCCCAGCCGCGAGGTGATCAGGTCGACATTGATATGGTCGCCCCGGCGCACCGTCTCGCCCAGCCCGAACATGACCAGCGCCACCATCAGGTAGCCCATCAGCTCGTCGGTCCAAACCTGCGGCGTATTAAGGACGTAACGCAGGACGACGCTGTAGGTGATCGACAGGGCCATCACGATGGTGATCGCCGCGCCCAGCGCAATAAACAGCCAGGAGGCTGCCGCGGTTACCCTGTCCAGCATCTGTAGAACGGGGCCGCCACGGCGGGCGGCCCCTTGATTGCGATTGGAGAGCAAGGCTTGCTCCCGTTACATCTTGGCGATCATATCCAGAAGCTTCTGGCCCTCGCCCTTGGTCGCCTCATCGAAAGCCTTGGTGAAGGCCGGGTCCATGATCGCCTTCATGGCGTCGATTTCCGCGGCCGTATGGATATGGACCTTCATGCCCTTCTCGCGCAGCTGGTCCGGCGCGGCGGCGGCGGCTTCCTCGGTCGCGTCCAGCGCGTCCTTGGCGGATTGGGTGCTGGCGTCCGCGATTGCCTTCTTCTGGTCGGCGGTCAGCGCGTCATACCATTTCGGGTTGATGTAGCCATGGAAGAAAACGCTGAACAGCGGCGAGACGGTGACATGGTCCTGCACTTCGTAATATTTCCGCGAATAGGCGGCGGCGATATCGGTCAGGCCCGCGTCGATCACGCCGGTCTGCAGCGCGTTATAGACCTTGGAGCCGGACATCGCCGACGGCGCGGCGCCCAGGGCAGACAGCCCCGCATCGACCAGCGGATTGAGGCCGCGGATCTTCACGCCCTTGAAGTCGGCCGGCTTGATCAGCGGCGCACCCTGGGAGGTGTAGGCCGACATGTTGGTGGTGAACAGCCATACGACGTTGCGCACGCCCTTTTTCAGCAGCAGCGCATCGAGATGATTGGCGGGTTCGGAACCCGGCCATTTGCGCAGTACGTCGATGTCGGTGACCGAATAGGGCTTCAGCGTCACGTTCATTTCCGGCACGGTCTTGCCCCACTGGAAATTCACCGAGAACGCCGCTTCGATATCGCCCTTGGCGACGGCCGGGTAGTTCTCCTTGGCGCCGAAAGCCTGGTTGGCGCCGAATACCTGTACGTCGATTGAACCGCCGGAGCGTTTCTCGATATCGGCCGCCCAGGCGTCTATTTTAATTGCGATATGATGTTTCGGCGGTAGCTGGTGGCTGACGCGCATTACCGTTTGGGCCATGGCTGCCTGCGCCCCGAGGGTAACGGCGGCGATCGCCGAGATGATTGCGAGTTTTTTCATTGGTATTCTCCCTGTAAAATTTCAATCGAGGTAGTTGTCGGAAAAAGGTCCGACGGGGTCAAGATTTCTTTCGCTTCGCAAAATCCAGATAACTTTGCTCGCGCTCGCGGAGGCGGTCGAGGCCGACAATTTCGCTGAACTCGTCGAATTCGACCATGCGGTCGCGCACGGCCGCCGTCGTGCCGTCGCGCAACAACGCCTCCATCAACTCGCGGACCGCCTTGGCAACCGTGTAGGTCGCCGCGACGGGGTGGGTCATCAGGGCATAGCCGATTTCCTGCAATTCGGCGGCCGGCAGTACCGGGCTGGTTCCCGCCTCAATGTTGTTGGCGAGGCACGGCCCGTCCAGCTCCGCGCAGATTCGGTGCATTTGTTCGGCCGTCTCCGGGGCTTCGACGAACAGCAGGTCCGCGCCGACCTCCCGGTAAAGTGTCATGCGCTCGATCGCGTCGTCGATGCCGTTGACCGCCAGCGCGTCGGTGCGCGCCATGATCACGAAATCCGGGTCCAGGCGCGCGTCCAGCGCCGCCTTTACCTTGCCGGCCATTTCTTCGCGCGGCACCACGTCCTTGCCCGCCATGTGGCCGCAGCGTTTGGGGAAGACCTGGTCCTCGATGAACATGCCGGCCAACCCCGCGCGCTCATAGGCGCGGACCGTGCGGGCGACGTTGGTGACGTTGCCGAAACCGGTATCGCCGTCGCCGAAGACCGGGATCGAAACCGCGTCGCACAGCCGGGCGTAATGGTCGGCCATCTCGGTCATCGAAAGCTGTGACGTATCGGGCTGGCCGAGCAGCGTGGCGGTGGCTGAATAGCCGCCGCAGGTAATGACCTGGAAGCCAACCTGTTCGGCAATCCGCGCGGTCAGTGCGTCGTGCACGCCGGGCATGACGGCGATCTCAGGCGCCTCGATAAGTTGGCGAAAACGGGTGGTTCGTTTCAAGGGATGTTCCTGTTTCTACAACGGGGGTGATGAGATTAGCCCAAGAGTGGGGCCAACGAAACCGGGCGCAAAAGAAAACGGGACCCGAGGGTCCCGCTTTTTATGCCTCCGCCCAGCTTGAGCCGGATCAGATGAGCTTGCCCATTGCTACCGCCGTGTCCGACATGCGGTTGGAGAAGCCCCACTCATTATCGTACCATGAGAGCACGCGAACCAGCTTGCCGTCAATAACCTGTGTCTGGGGCAGGTCGAAGGTGGAGCTGGCCGGGTTGTGGTTGAAGTCGATGGAGACCAGCGGCTTGTCGTTGACCGCCAGCACGCCCTTCAGTTCGCCCTTGGCGGCCGCCTTGATCGCCTCGTTGATCTCTTCGACCGTGGTTTTCCTCTTCGAATCGAATTTCAGGTCGATCAGCGAGACGTTGGGGGTCGGCACGCGGATCGCGCTGCCGTCCAGCTTGCCGTCCAGTTCCGGCATCACCAGCCCGACCGCCTTGGCCGCGCCGGTGGAGGTCGGGATCATCGACACGGCCGCCGCGCGGGCGCGGTGCAGATCGCTGTGCAGCGTATCCACGGTGGCCTGGTCGCCGGTGTAGGAATGGATCGTCGTCATGTAGCCGCGCTCGATCCCCACCAGCTTGTGCAGCACATAGGCGACGGGCGCCAGGCAGTTGGTGGTGCAGGACGCGTTGGAGACGACCTTGTGGCTCTTCTTGAGCTTCTTGTGGTTGACGCCATAGACGACCGTCAGATCGGCGCCGCTCGACGGGGCCGAGACCAGCACCCGCTTGGCGCCGGCATCCAGATGCATCGCCGCCTTGTCGCGCGCCGAGAAGATGCCGGTGCATTCGAAGGCTATATCGACGTCCAGTTCCTTCCAGGGCAGCTTGGTGGGGTCGCGCTCGGCCGTCACCTTGATCTTTCCGCGGCCGAAATCCATCCAGTCCTTGCCGGTCTTTACCTTGGTCGGCAAAATGCCATGCACTGAATCGTAGGTCACCAGATGGGCGTTGGCCTCGACCGAGCCCAGGTCGTTGATGCCGACGAATTCGATATCCTTGCGGCCCGACTCGATCGCCGCGCGAAGCACCAGCCGCCCGATGCGCCCGAATCCGTTGATCGCTACACGTAATGCCATTCGACTTGTCCTCTCAGATCAGAAATGCGTTTCGCGTGTCTCTTGCTTACAGTCTCTTTTTCGCCTCGACCACCACCGCGTCGGCGGTGATGCCGAAATGTTCGTAAAGCTGCGCGATCGGGGCCGAGGCCCCGAAGCTGTCCATGCCGACGAAGCCGCCGTGATTGCGGATCAGCGCGTCCCAGCCTTGGCGGACCGCCGCCTCGACGCCGATGCGCACGGTTTTCGAGCCCAGCACCGATTTGCGGTAGGCCTCGTCCTGGGCCGCGAACAGCTCGAAACAGGGGACCGAGACGACCGCCGCCGGCGTTCCCCCGGCCTCCAGCGTTTCGCGTGCCGCCATCGCGATCTCGACCTCCGAGCCGGTGGCCAATAGCGTTACCTTGCGCGCCCCGGCGCCGCCCGATGCCTCGGCCAGAACATAGGCGCCCTTGGCCGAGCGGTTCTCGACCGAATGTTCGGTGCGCAGCGTCGGCAGGTTCTGGCGGGTCAGCGCCAGAACCGACGGGGTCTTGTCGTTATGCAGCGCCAGCGCCCAGCATTCCGCCGTCTCGACGATGTCGGCCGGGCGGAAGACGTTCAGGTTCGGCATGGCCCGAAGCGATGCAATTTGCTCGACCGGCTGATGGGTCGGGCCGTCCTCGCCCAGGCCGATGGAATCATGGGTCATGACATAGACGACGCGCTTGCCCATCAGGGCCGACAGGCGGATCGCCGGGCGGCAATAATCGGCGAATACCAGGAAGGTCCCGCCATAGGGGATCAGCCCGCCATGCAGCGCGATACCGTTCATCGCCGCCGCCATGCCATGCTCGCGAACGCCGTAATTGACGTAGGAGCCGGAAAAATCGCCGGCCTCCACCGCCTGCATGCCGGCGACCTTGGTGCCGTTGGAGCCGGTCAGATCGGCCGAGCCGCCGACCATTTCGGGTACGGAAGCGGTCAGCACCTCCAGCACCTTCTGCGATGCGATGCGGGTGGCCAGCTTGGGCGCTTCCTCGCTCATCCGCTTCTTGAATTCGTCCAGCGCGGTTTCCCAGCCCAGCGGCAGATTGCCATTGACGGCGCGCTCGAAGACATTGCGCTTGTCCGTGTCCAGGTCGGCGAAGCGGCCTTCCCAGGCCGAGCGTTCCGATGCGCCGCGCGCACCGGCCGCGCGCCAGGCGTCCATGATGTTGTCCGGCACCTCGAAGGGCGGGTAGGGCCAGCCCAGCTTTTCGCGCGCGCCGGCGATTTCTTCCTCGCCTAGTGCCGCGCCGTGGGTCGCCGAGGTGCCGGCCTTGGTCGGCGCGCCGAAGCCGATCACCGTTTTGCAGGCGATCAGCGAGGGGGCGTCGGTTTGCTTGGCCGCCGCGATCGCGGCGTCGATGGCGTCCGCGTCATGGCCGTCCACGCTCGCCACATCCCAGCCCGAGGCCCGGAAGCGCGCCAGTTGGTCGTCGCTGACCGAGATGTCGGTTTTGCCGTCGATGGTGATGCCGTTGTCGTCGAACAGCACGATCAGTTTGCCAAGCTTCAGATGCCCGGCCAGGGAGACCGCCTCGTGGCTGATGCCTTCCATCAGGCAGCCGTCGCCGGCCAGCGCGTATGTGTAATGATCGACGATGCCGTCGCCGTGGCGCGCCGCCATCATGCGTTCGGCCAGCGCCAGGCCGACGGCGGTGGCGATGCCCTGGCCCAACGGGCCGGTGGTGACCTCGATGCCGGGCGCGTGGCCGTATTCCGGATGGCCGGCGGTCATCGAGCCGAACTGGCGGAAATTCTTGATCTGGTCGATATCCATGCCGGGATAGCCGGTCAGGTGCAGCAGCGAATAAAGCAGCATCGACCCGTGGCCCGCCGACAACACGAAGCGGTCGCGGTCAGGCCAGTTTGGCTCGGAGGCGTCGAACTTCAGGTGGCGCGCGAACAGCACGGTGGCTACGTCGGCCGCGCCCATCGGCATGCCCGGATGCCCGGAGTTGGCCTTCTGCACGGCATCCATCGACAGCGCGCGGATGGCGTTGGCCATGTCGGCGAGGCCGACGGATTGTTTCTGCATTTCGGCGGTGCTCATCTGATCAGGTCCCCGATTTCTTCCCCGTTCAACATATACCTACCCGTGCCGTCCGTTTCGGTCCAGTCCGGTGAAACGCGCGGTTATTAATAGTTTCACGCGCGTCGGATAGGTGAGAATGACTTTCGGCCAATATATCAACAAGGCGGCAAAATGCCGCCGTACGGCGGTGGCGTCAATGGCCAACACTAACGGGTAGGCGAGAAAAATGACGCATGCCGGATTCCGCGCTGACCTCCAACTGTTGACAAGTCTGTGGATAAGTTTTCCGTATGCCCGGTGCCGCCATGGGCTTACGAAACTCTTGCGACTCTGCTATTACTAATTCCTGTAAGCTGTGCCGTGAACGGCATGCATTGACCTTGGCGCCAGGGATTAAACGATATCCGGATATGAGCGAAGCCGTGAAGATGACCGAGAGGGTTGATACGCCGGACGAAGGGTCGCGGGACCGCCGCGCGGGCGTGTTGCCCTATCAGGCGATGCTGGCGATGATCGAGGCCGGGCAGATTCGGGCCGAGTCGGATATCCCCGAAGACCAGGTCCAGCCCGCCAGCATGGACCTGCGGCTGGGGCGGACGGCCTATCGGGTGCGGGGCAGCTTCCTGCCGGGGCCGAATTCCACGGTGATGGAAAAGATCGAGCGCTTCCGCATGCATGAGATCGATTTGCGCGGCGGCGCGGCGCTGGAAAAGGGCTGCGTCTATATCGTGCCACTGATGGAATCGCTGAAACTGGACCAGGATGTCACCGGAATCGCGAATCCGAAGAGCTCCACCGGGCGGCTGGATATCTTCACCCGGCTGATCACCGACAACGCCACCGAGTTCGAGCGTGTGCGCGGCGGCTACGAGGGGCCGCTCTATCTGGAAATTTCGCCGCGCAGTTTCAGCGTCGTTGTTCATGAGAGCACGCGGCTGAATCAGTTGCGCCTGCGCCGTGGTATTTCCGGCTACAGCGACGCCGCGATCCGCCGTCTGCATGAAGAGGTAGGGCTGATCGACCGCGCGCCGGGCGAGGAGGATGTCTCCAACGGATTGGGGCTAAGCGTCGATCTGAGCGGGGAAAGCGACGGCGGACTGGTGGGCTGGCGCGCCCGTCATCATGCGCCGATGATCGATGTGGAAAAGATCGGTCATTACGACCCGCTGGACTTCTGGGATCCCATCACCGTGCGCAAGGGCGAGGGGATTTTCCTCAATCCCGACGACTTCTATATTCTCGCCTCGAAGGAGGCGGTGAAGGTGCCGCCGGATTGCGCGGTTGAGATGGTCGCCTACGATACGCTGGTCGGTGAGTTCCGGGTCCATTACGCCGGATTCTTCGATCCGGGTTTCGGGTGGAACGGCGCGGCCGCGGGCAATACCCGCGCGGTGCTGGAGGTCCGCTCGCATGAGGTGCCGTTCCTGCTGGAGGACGGGCAGATTGTCGGGCGGTTGGCTTATGACAAGCTGACGGAAGTGCCGGACAAGCTCTATGGCGCCGGCATAGGCTCGTCCTATCAGGGGCAGGGGCTGATGCTGTCGAAACAGTTCAAACGGCCGGGAGGGGATTGAGATGAGCCGGATGGAAAATGCGGTGGCCAGACTGGACGCCGCCATGGCAAGGGTCGAGAAGGCGTCCGCGAATGCGAAATCCGCGGGCACGGATCTGGAACTGGCGGCCGAACTACGCCAGGCGCGCGAGGATTACGCCGCGCTGAAGGACAAGTCCGATGGCGCCGCGCGCCGGCTGGATCTGGCGATCGTGCGGCTGAACGGCATGCTTGGGGAGGCGGCGGAGTAATGGGACAGGTTACCGTTAATCTGAATGGGCATCATTATACCATCGGCTGCGCCGACGGCGACGAGGGCCGGCTGAAAATTCTGGCCGGAGATCTGGACGAACGCATGACCACGCTGGTCGGGGCGGTCGGACAGGTCGGCGATGCGCGCCTGTTGGTGATGCTCAGCCTGCTGCTGCTGGACGAGATGGAAGAGGTGCGTGGCGGCTCATCCCCGGCACCCCGGACCGACGAGGCCGCGGCGGCCGCGATAGAAAGCCTGGCCGCGCGAATGGAAACGCTTGCCGAAAGGCTCGAGGCAACCTAGATAATGCGACAGGGCTGCTGCTGCCCGGCGCGTGAGTCGTCTAGATCCCTGGGGCCGATTATCACCTCTAGGGAGCTGTCCCTGCCGGGGCCGTGGTCCCGGTATATGGCGCCCACCTGCACAAGCAGGCCCGAGAGGACTCTGTGACCACGGTCGATGCGGCAGCACCCTACCTACGCCCCCGCCATGGGAGGCGTAATTTTTTTAGCGGACCGAAATTCATGACAGCTATCGCCGACATAGACGAGGCCAAGCGCGCCATGCGCCGGGAGGCGACCGCCCGCCGACGCGAGGTGGCGGCGCCCGACGATGCCGGGTCGCGATTGGTCGATAATTTACTGAATGCGGGCGCGGCGCCGGATGGCGCGGCGGTGTCGGGATTCTGGCCGATCGGCAGCGAGATCGATTTACGGCCCCTGCTGCGGGCGCTGGCGGCGCGCGGCCATGTGGTTGCCCTGCCCGTCGTGGCGGGCCCTGACAGGCCGCTGGTCTTCCGCGCCTGGCGCGAGGGCGATGCGATGGCCGAGGGCCCTTACGGCATCCGGGAGCCGCTGGAGAGCGCGCCGGAGATCACGCCGCAAGTCCTGCTTGTCCCGCTGCTGGCCTTCGACCGGGCGGGATACCGGCTGGGTTATGGCGGTGGCTTCTACGACCGCAGCCTGACCATGCTTCGCGAGGCCGGCCGGGCGGTCGCCATCGGTGCGGCCTGGGCGGCGCAGGAAACCCCCGCCGTGCCCCATGACCGGCACGACCAGCCGCTCGACTGGATGCTGACCGAGCGGGAATGTTTCCGAATTGCGGGAGACGCCTCATGATAATGCTGTTCCTGGGCGA
>CBFDDT010000152.1:0-8795 GCA_965603635.1 uncultured bacterium
CACCACCTTGCGCCCGATCAGCGCCGCGGCGCAGGCGTCCAGGATGGCGTCGGCGTCTATGCGGTATTTCGCAAACAGGTCAGGCAGGTTTCCCGATTGGCCGAAATGCTCCACGCCCAGCGGCTTGACGCGGTGGCCTAATACGCCGCCGATCCATGACAGGGCCTCCGGGTGGCCGTCGGTGACGGTGACGATTCCGGCGTCCGGGGCCAGGGGCTCCAGCAGGCGCTCCACATGGCAGCGCGCACCCAACCCTTCCCCATGCTGGCGCGACCGTTCGGCGGCATGCCAGCCGGCGGATAGCCGGTCGGCCGAGGTCACGGCCAGCAGGCCGGCGCCGGGCGAATCCTCGATCAACTTCTCCCATGCCTGCAGTGCCTCTGGCGCAACCGCGCCGGTGTAGGCGATGGCGATCTCGGCGCCCGGCGCGGGCTCGCGAATCCAGTAGCCGCCGGCCATGATGCCGTGGCGCGTGGCAGCGTCGATCTCGCGTTTCGGCTGGTCGATCGCGCGGGTCGACAGGCGCAGATAGACCGCCCCGCCCTCCACATCGCGCAGCCATTCGATCTCGGACTCGCCGGTGCCGTCGCGCTGCACATAGTCGAAGGCCCATTCCAGGATGGTTGCCAATTCGTCGGCGTATGACGGCTCGAACGCCGCCAGCCCGTCTTGGGCGATGCCGATCAACGGCGATGAGACCGACTGGTGCGCGCCGCCCTCGGGCGCCAGGGCAATGCCCGACGGCGTGCCCACCACGATAAAGCGCGCATCCATGTAACAGGCGTAATTCAGCGCATCGAGCCCGCGCGCCACGAACGGGTCGTACAGTGTGCCGACCGGGATCACCCGCGCGCCGAAAATCCGATCGCCGATCCCCGCCGCCGCCAGCATCAGGAAAAGGTTGTTCTCGGCAATGCCCAATTCGATATGCTGGCCGGCCGGCCCCTGGTCCCATTTCAGCGGCGAGGCGATGGATTGCTCGCGAAAGGCATCGGGTTTGTCGTCGCGGTGGAACACGCCGCGCTGGTTGATCCAGCCGGCCAGATTGGTGGAGATCGCCACATCCGGCGAGGTGGTGACGATGCGCCGGGCCAGCTCGCCGCCCGTCTTGCCCAGTTCGTTCAGCATGCGGCCGAAGGCTTCCTGGGTGGCCATGCTGTCGGCCGTGGGTGCGGGAATCGGCGGCACCGGAGTCATGGCCAGCGCGGGCGTGGCCTCCCGCCGCGCGAAGGGCACGTCGGCCAGGAAGGCGCGGACTTTTTTCTCCGGCGCGTGCATGCCGGCGAAGGGTTCCCATTCCTCGCCCTCCGGCACATTATGAAGCGCGCGGAAGGCCTCCATCTGTCCCGGATTCATCAGGCCGGCGTGATTGTCCTTGTGGCCGGCCAGCGGCAGGCCGTTACCCTTGATGGTGTAGGCGATAAAGCAATGCGGCCGGTCGTCCTCCACGCCATGGAAACCTTCCAGCACGGTTTCCATGTCATGGCCGCCCAGATTGGTCAACAGGCGGTGCAGCGCGGAATCGTCATGGCTGTCCAGCAGTTCGGCCAGGCCCGACGTGCCGACAAGGTCACCCTTCAGCCGTTCGCGCCAGGCCGCGCCGCCCATGAAGGTCAGCGCCGAGTAATGCTGGTTCGGGCAGTCGTCGATCCACTGGCGCAGCGCTCCACCGGCCGGGCCCTCGAAGGCGGCCTCCAGGCGCTTGCCGTATTTCAGTTCGATCACGTTCCAGCCGACCGAACCGAAGAAGTCGCGGATGCGGCCGAACAGATGATCGTTCACCACGCCGTCCAGGGAATGGCGGTTATAGTCGATCACCCACCACAGGTTCCGCACATCATGTTTCCAGCCCTCCAGCAGGGCCTCGAAGACATTGCCCTCGTCCAGTTCCGCGTCGCCCATGATGGCGACCATGCGGCCGGGCGCATTGCCGTCGCCGGCCAGCCCATGCAGATGCACGTAATCGCGCAGCAGCGAGGCGAACAGCGTGACGCCCACGCCCAGCCCGACGGACCCGGTGGAAAAATCCACATCGTCGGAATCCTTGGTGCGAGAGGGATAGGACTGCGCCCCGCCCAGCGCCCGGAAATTCTCGAGATTCTCACGGCTCTGCTTGCCGAGCAGATACTGGATCGCATGGAACACCGGCGAGGCGTGCGGCTTGACCGCGATTCGGTCCTCCGGGCGCAGAACGTTGAGATACAGCGCCGTCAGCAGCGTTGCGGCCGAGGCGCAGGAGGATTGATGCCCGCCGATTTTCAGCCCGTCGATATTGGGGCGAATATGGTTGGCGTTATGGATGGTCCACGAGGCGAGCCAAAGGATGCGCCGCTCCAGCGCCTGCAGCATCGCGATGTCGTTCTTGCCGGGCATTTTCATCATACGACCGATAATGGAGATTCCGGCGCGCAAGTAAAGAGAGCCGGGCGATTTTTCGCCCGACCCGGTGCATTTCGTCGCTGTTCAGGAACAGTCGGGTCAGAAGGTGAAGCGCACACCCATCGACCAATCATCGAACTCGATATTACTGAGCTTCGAAGTTTGGAAAAAGTCCGACCAGCGATCCCCGGTCAACTGAAAATGACGGAACTCCAGGGTCAACATTGTTCCTGGCGACAGTCGGTATCCAAGACCGGCGATCGCTTGCCAGGACAGGGAGTAAATATCATCGTCAAAAGGCACTAACGCAACTGTACCGCTGGCAATCAATTGCGAAGCGCCTACGCCCAGGCCGAGATAAGGGGTGAGGCGCGTCGGCGTGTGAAAATCCAACAACATGTTGAACATCGCGCTTCGAACTTCCACATTCCCGTCAACTTTGAAAACTTCGAAATCGTTGAAAGATATGGAATCCGCGCGGTCACTCGTCGGGTTAAATTGTGAACTGATCTCGCCATCGTCGTTCTTGCGGTACATTGCTTCCAACTCGAACCTGAGGTCGGCCGATTTATCGGGATAAAGCACGGTATACCCGATCGCCACGCCGGCGACGTAGCCGTAATCCATCTCGAGCGAGCGATTTTCGGAGTGGTCGTTAAGTCCCTCTGTATTGAGAACTTCCGTGAAGGTACCGTCTCCATTGTCGATCAAGTCGTATATTGGAGCGTACCCCAGCGTTTCGGCGCTTGAATTATTGCGCATTTGTGCCAGGCCGCCGCGGATGCCAATATACAGTCCGCCATCCGGTTCGATATATTCCGCCCGCGCCAAAGGCGCGCACAGAGAAACCATGGCAAACCCCAAAAGAAATGCCCGCAAGCTCTTCATCACTCAGTCCTCAGTGTTTCCAATAGAAATCAATCCCATGCGTCTATTTAACAGGTCTAAGGTTGACGAATTGTAAATTCTCGAAAATTGAACTGATTTTTTACGAAAACATCGCTTCAAATTGTTTCAACTCCCCTGCAGCCCTATTTTTAAACCTTGCGTTATTGTTGACACGCCCTGGCATTATCCCATTACCGCAGCGTGGAAACCCTGGCCGTCAGCAGTTTCGGCTCCGGGGTTTCCGGCGATTCCAATTGATCGGATGATGCTCTAGTCGATTTCCCTGGCGCGCCGGAAATCCGCCATGAACAGGTCGTGTTTCAGGCGCCCGGCGATATCCGGGTCGGAGGTTGCGACGTCCATCTCGTGGTTCACCGAATGGCTGAGCCAGTCCATGTTGGACGACCCGAACATCGCCCAGCCGTCCGCCAGCATCGCCTTGGCATGGGTAAAGCCGGGATAGATGTATATGCGGGCGCCCGCCGCCAGCAGGGTTTGGGCGGCTTCGCGGTTGCTATAGTCCATCAGCGCGCTGTCATTGACTTCCGGCAGGATAACCCGCACATCGACCCCGCGCCGCGCCGCGGCGGCCAACCGGTCGACGGCGTCGTCGTCGGCCAGATAGGGCGTCTGGACGAAGATATAACGTTGCGCCCGCTCAAAGGCGGCGAAGCGGGCGCGGCGGATCTGGTCGTCGCCCGGACGGGTCGCCAGCAGGCGCATCGGGGCGCCGCCGCCGCCGTTCCTTATGGTCTTGCGTGTAAGACTGCCGAACAGCCAGCCAATATCCCCGAACAGCGAGGCGCGATCCCAGGTCGATTCGAAATCACGGCGGATGCCGGCCACCACGGGCCCGCGTAGCTCCACCATCATGTCGTGCCATTCATAGCGGTATTCCCGGCCGACATTCATGCCGCCCAGAAAGGCGCGCTCGCCGTCGATCACGATGCTCTTGGTATGGTCGCCCGCCATCAACGGATTGGCTTGCATGCGCACCGTCACCGCCGACTCTTCGCGCAGATAGGCGGCGATGGATAGCGGTGCATGGTGGCCCGCCGGCAGGGTATCGGGTCGCGCGCCCGAAGCCCAGCTACTGCCCAGCCCGTCCAGCAAAACCCGCGTGCGCACCTCGCCGGCCCGGCCTTTCAGGCGGTCGGCCACGTCCAGCGCCACATCGTCGGTATCGAAGATATAGAGCCTGACATCGACTGATTTTTCCGCGCCCGCGATAGCATCGTAAAGCACCGGATAGAACCCATCGCCATCGATCATGAATTGCGCCGTGCCGAGGGTCTGGCGCGTGCCTGTCAGCCCATCCAGGGCCTTCTCCCAGGCGACAAGATCCATGCCGCCATCCGCGGCCAGCGGAACCGCGGGTTTGTCACCGCCGGATGAAATAGCCTCAAATGGGGCCGCGATCAGCCCGCCCAGCATGCCGGCGGTCAGCATGATCACCCTGTGCAGGGTTGAGACCGGCTCCTTGATCGGCCGCGCCACCGACGACCAGATCGCCGACGCCCCGAAACCGAGTCGCGGCGTCAGCCCGGCGCCGAATTCGTCGTCATGCGCCAGCCCCATCGGGTCGGCCGGAAGGTCCTGCCCCCCGCCGGCGCAACCGGCGATCGACGCCGCCAGCAGGCAGACCGTCGCAATCCTCAGACCGCCGCGCCATGCGCGCCTTCTTCTATCGGTGGTAAGTATATCGCGTCCCATGACTCTTGCCTCCTCATGGCAATCCGCCACAAGGACTAGGCAAAGCGAAGCGGTACGGCTTTCCGCATTTCGCCACCCGTTTACAAATCTTTAATGGCCTTCGTGGACAATCGATGGTTGCCGTTAAAGGCATCAGGGGGAAGGAAGCGCGCTTGGAAGGACAACGTGACAACGGCGGTGAAAACGAAATCGTGCCGTGGCGCTCGCCGCCCGGGCCGCGGGCGCGCTGGCGGGCGGGGCGTAATCTCGCCAACCCAACCCGGGGCGAGACGCGGGTGATGATATCGGGGGGTGTGTTTGCGCTGATGTTGATGCTCGCCAGCAGTGCGGGGGCGTTGGACTCGCTGCCTTTGCCCATTCTGTTCTGCGTTGCGGGCGTCGCCTGGATGTTCGGGTATCTGATCCTCTATGTGGGCTATAACCGCGTCTCGCGGATAACGCTCACCGAACGCGAAATCCGCCATGCCATTGGTTTCCCCTGGCCCCGCCATGAAACAATCGCGCGCGCCGATGTCCGCTCCGTCGTGGTTTACGAGGGCGACGGCCTGCTGGACCGCGCTGTCGTTCTGGGCGGACCGAACCGGCGCCGTGGAGCCCATGCGCGATCCGGTCTTCTGGACTTTCGGCCCCGCCATACTGGCCGCGTTGTGGTTGATGAACGCGCTGCGGCGTTACCTGGTTCTGATGCTGGCGCCGAGGTTGGCTCCTGCCGCGATGGCGCGGCTCTGGCTCTGCGCGGCCTACCGGCCGGACTGGCGGGGCGAGCATCGCGAATCCGTCACCCCCTCGCGCGCCGCCCGCCTGGCGCGTTATGAGCGCCTGCTGTCGCGGCACTATGGGGAGCCCATAAGCTGCGCCGGCCTCGCCGGGCCGGAGGCCTGCAACGGCGGCTGGGTAAAATAAACCTCATGCGCAAGGCGTCGCTGAACAGCTGAAGCCGCCGCAAGGCCGAAAACAGGTCCCGCCCCATACTATTAATGAAACATATAGATTTGGCGTATCCCATAGATTAAATATATGGACAGACCCTCGAATCCCCGTGGAAAAGGCCCAAAAAACGGCGGAAAACACTGGCGTATGGGCTCGAACCCGCGCTTTTCCCTGACACGCCTCGCCCGCGGGCGCCCGGCAATCGCGCGACGCGGGGCCTGAACCAACGCCACCACTTGCCCCGCGTGGCCCGCCGTGGCAATTTCCCCGCCTGTATCGATTTACCTGAAGGAAGTTTCCCATGCGCCTGCTGGCCTTTGACAAGGACGGGGTTCCGACGCTCGCGGTGCGGCGTGGCGACGAGATCGTCGACCTTTCCGTAGCCGCGCCCGACCTGCCGCGGGACGTGCCCGCCTTGCTGGCGCTGGGCGAGGGCGTCATGGAACAGGTCGCCGCCGCCGTGCTGGACCCGCCGGCCGAGGCCGTGCTGGCGGCCGCGGGCATCCGTTATTGCCCGGCGGTCTGGAACGCGCCGCGCTATCTGTGCTGCGGGCTGAACTATGCCGAGCATGCCAAGGAAGGCGGGCGCGAACCGCCGGAAGACCCCTCCTTCTTCACCCGTTGCGCGGAGTCGCTGGTCGGCCATGGGGAGCCGATTGTCCGGCCCTGGATTTCCGAAAAATTCGATTACGAGGGCGAACTGGCCGCCGTCATCGGCAAGCCCGGCCGCCACATCGCGATGGAGGACGCGCTGGATCATGTCGCCTTCTATACTCTGATGATGGATGGCTCTATCCGTGATTTCCAGCGCCTTGGCACGCAATGGACGCTGGGCAAGAATTTCGACATTACGGGGTCCCTCGGGCCCGATCTTGTGACACCGAACGAGTTGCCCGCCGGCGCAAGCGGCCTCAGACTAGTCACCCGGCTGAACGGCAAGGTGGTGCAGAACGACACCACCGACACCATGCTATTCCCCGTCGCCGACCTGATCCACCGCCTGTCGAAGGCCATGACCCTGCTGCCCGGCGACGTGATCGCCACGGGTACGCCGTCGGGCGTGGGTTACGCCCGCACGCCGCCGCTGTTCATGAAGGCGGGCGACGTTTGCGAGGTGGAAATCGAAGGCGTCGGCCGGCTGCGCAATCCGGTGGTGGACGAGGAACAGGGCGCGGAAACCAAGGCCCCGCCCGCCGTGAAGACCGAAAAACCGGTCGCGGTGAAACCACCGGCGGCCGAAACGAAAACAGAGCCGGAAAACAAATCGGATGCCGGCGCCATTGCGGAACCAAAACCAGTGGGAGGCAAGGCCCCGGTCGCGGCCGAGCGCCAGCCCGTCGCCGATCATTATCACCAGCCGGCGCTATTGAATTCGATTTTCGATGCGCTGCGCGAGGAGGGCAGGGACCCGGACAAACTGACACCGCAAAACCTGGTCGGCGTGGGCGAGATGCATATCCGCGGGCACGAGGCCACGCGCGAACTGGCCTTGCAAATGGGCCTGACCCACGAGATGAAGGTGCTGGATGTGGGCTGCGGCGTCGGCGGGCCGTCGCGTTTCCTGGCCGGCCAATATGGCTGCCATGTCACCGGCATCGACCTTACCGAGGAATTCTGCAAGACCGCCCGCGAATTGGGTGAAAGGGTGCGGTTGAGCGACAACCTGACCTACCGCCAGGCCGACGCGCTGAACCTGCCCTACAAGGATGAGAGTTTCGACGCGGTCTGGACCCAGCATGTGCAGATGAATATCGAGGACAAACAGCGGTTCTATGCCGAGATTTTTCGCGTGCTGAAACAGGGCGGCAAGCTGGGTTTCTACGACATCGTCGCCGGCGAGGCGGGCGAGCCCTTCTACCCCGTGCCCTGGGCGGCGGACGAGTCGATCAGCCATCTGGTCGGCGCGGCGGAACTGAAGGCCTTGATCGAGGAGGCCGGCTTCCAGGTCAAAATCTGGCAGGACACCACCGCCGCCGGGCTGATCTGGTTCGAGGAGCAGCGGCGTCGTGAATCGGAGCCCGGCTTCGAACATTCCAGACTGGGTCCGGAGCTGTTCCTCGGCCCCGACTGGTGGGACATCGTCACCAACCTGTACCGCGGTGTCGCCGGCGACCGGGTCAGGATCATTGAGAGTATCTGCTGGAAGCTGCCTTAGAGCGGCTCCGGCGAACCGTCCTGGAAGAGCCTGCCGAGCCGTTCCGCGGCCAGTCTCATCCGGGGAATATGGGTTGTAGCCTTTTCCAGCGTCAGTCGCTGGGTCGGCCCGTGCAGCGCCAGGGTCGCGAGCAGCCGGCCCTTGGCGTCGGTGACGGGAACGGCCACCGCGACCATGCCTTCCAGGAATTCCTCGTTGTCGGCGCCATATCCGGCCTCGCGCACCCTGTCCAACACCGCCATCAGCTTGGAGGAATCAGTAATCGTGTTGGGGGTGCGGGGCTCCAGCGTCAGATTTTCAACGACCTGCCGGCGCCGCGCCGGGGACAGGCTGCCCAGGAACATCTTGCCGCTGGCCGTGCAATGCAGCGGCACGCGGGTGCCGATGGGCAGTTGCAGCCTGAGCGGCCATCGCGCCTCGACCCGGTCGAGATAACGCATGGCGTTGCCGTCCGGAATATTGATATTGCAGGTTTCGTCGACATTATCCGCCAGCTCTTCCAGGATCGCATGCAGGGCGGCGCGCTGCCCGCCGGCCCCGGCCATGACACCCACCGCCATCGCCCGCAATTTTGGCCCGGCAACGATCCCCTTGCCGTCCAGGCTGTGCTGCAGATAGCCCTCTTCGGCCAGCATGGCGCAGAGCCGGTGAATGGTCGGCTTGGGCAGCTTCAGTCCTTTATTCAACTCGGTCGGTGTTAGCGCGCCCTCCGCGGCCGCGACCGCTTCCA
>CBFDDT010000153.1:0-8789 GCA_965603635.1 uncultured bacterium
CACAGGAAACCGGCCTCGTTCAGCACCACCCCGGAGCCGAATTCCCAATAGGTGCTCTGGATAAAACTGACCGCCCTGCCCTCGCCGTCGATGGCGCCCATCCAGATCGTATCGCCCGGCGCGGCCGGTTGCGGCCAGGGTAGAGCCTTGGCGCGGTCGATTTTCGCGGCCTCGGAATCCAGGAAGGCGGGATCCAGGAATTCGGCGGCCTCGCGCGTCATATAGGCCGGATCGGTAACGTAACGATCGCGCACCAGGAAGGCGCGCTTGGTCGCCTCGACAAGGCCGTGGATATGGTCGAAGCTCTCGCCCTCGCTCACGCCCAGCCGGTCGAACAGGGCCAGGATCATCAAAGAGGCCAGCCCCTGGGTCGGCGGCGTCATGTTGTAAAGAGTTCCGGCGGAGATTTCCGTCGACAGCGGCGTCACGCGTTGCGCCCGGTGCGCGGCCAGATCTTCGGCCGAGACGGGACTGCCGGCCGCCGCCAGGTCCTTCGCGATTACGGCCGCCAGATCACCGCGGTAAAAATCGTCGAGTCCGGCGCGGCCGAGATGCTCCAGCGTCGCGGCCAGGCGCGGCTGGGTCAGCCTCATGCCCTCGCGCGGCAACTCACCATCGATCAGGTAACTTTCAACGAAGCCCGGCGAATCCTTCAGCCCGTCGAATTTGGTCCGGGTCAGGGTTTCCTGCCCCGCCGTCACCGCCACCCCGTCGCGGCCGTGACGCACGGCGTCTTCCATAAGGCGCGCCAAGGGCAGCTTTCCGCCCCAGCCAGCCGAGACATCCAGCGCCTCCCGCCAGCCCGACACCGCGCCCGCCGCCGTCAGCGCCGCCAGCGGCCCGCGCTCGGGGATCGCCTCATAACCTTGCTCGCGGTAGAATTCAGGCGTCGCCGCCCCGGCCGCCGCACCGCAGGCGTCGATGCCGATCACATCCTCGCCCGGCGCCGAGATCAGCCAGAAACCATCGCCACCGATACTGTTCATGTGGGGATAGACCACGGCGATCGCGGCCGCCATGGCAACCATCGCCTCGACCGCGTTGCCGCCGTCCTTGAGCACGGCGAGCCCGGCCTCGGACGCCAGATGATGCGGCGCGGTCACCATGCCCCGATAGGCGCGTCTGGTTTTCAGCATACGGCGATTTCCGGTTGAGAGACTGACGTTGGGCGCGGCGCGACCTCGTCCTTCGAGACGGCGCTTCAGGGCTCTTCAGGATGAGGACACAGGCGTTGGAGTCTCATCTTGAGGATGCAAACAAAGGTGTTGAAGCCTCATCCTGAGGAGCGGCGCAGCCGCGTCTCGAAGGGCGAGGTCGCTCCGCCTTCAAGCCAACAAGGATCAGCCCTCGGCCTCGGATATCTGCTTCACGGCTTCTTCGTGGCAGCGCTCCATTTCGACGCGGACCATATGCTCCGAAATGTCGAGGCCCTTGGCGGTCAGATCGGCCAGCACCTTTTCGACCACGTCGTCCTGCCCCGGCTTCTCGAAATCGGAGACCACGACTTCCTTGGCATAGGCTTCCGCGTCCTCGCCGGTGATGCCCATCTTGTCGGCGGCCCACAGGCCGACCAGCTTGCAGCGGCGCGCATTCGCCTTGAAGGCGCGCTCCTGGTCCAGCTTGTACTTGCCTTCGAATGCCTTTTCGCGTTCGTCGAATTTGCTCATGAAAACGGTTCTCCCTGGCGAATGGATGTTGCGCCTTATGTAGCCAATGCCCCGCACCCGTTCAAGCGAATACCCACCGTCAATCGATCGTCAAAAGTATCTTGCCCCGCGATTGACGCGCCTCCATGGCCTCATGGGCACGCCTCGCCTCCTCCAGCGGATACTCCCGGTCGATGGAGACCACCAGCCGGCCCGAGGCCGCGGCGCGGAACAGGTCGCCGGCGCGCATGCCGATTTCATCCGCGTCCACCAGATAGTCGGCCAGATGCGGGCGGGTGAAATAGACCGAGCCTGCCTCGGCCAGTTCCAGCGGATCGACACTGTCGACCATGCCGGAGGAGCCGCCGAACAGAATACAGGTGCCGCGCCGTTTCAGGCTCCGAATACTGCGCGGCAGCGTATCCTTACCGACCGAATCATAGACCACGTCCACGCCCCTGCCGTTGGTGAGGTCGCGCGCCAGCGGCTGGAAATCCTCCTCGGTATAGACGATGCAATAATCCGCGCCGCGGGCATTGGCGATCTCGGCCTTTTCCTTGCTGCCGACGGTGGCGATGACGATGGCGCCGCGCATCTTGGCGAGTTGAACCAGCAACTGCCCGACCCCGCCCGACGCCGCATGCACCAGGCAGAATTCGCCCTTCTTCAGGGGATAGGCGGAATGGGTCAGGTAATGGGCCGTCATGCCCTGCAGCATCAGCGCGGCGGCCACCGGCATCGGAACCCCCGGCGGCACCCCGACCAGCCGCCAGGCCGGCACCACCGCATATTCCGCGTAACTGCCGCGCGCCAGACACCAGGCCACCAGTTCGCCGACGTGATAGCTGGTGACGCCGTCGCCCAGGGCCACGATCTCGCCCGCGCCCTCCATGCCCAGCACCATGGGCAATGGAGTCTTGTATGTGTCGGAGCGCTTGTACGCGCCGCTTCGCATATAGATGTCGATGAAATTCACGCCGGCGCAGGCGACCTTGACCAGCACCTCGCCGGGCCCCGGCGCCGGCCGCGCGACATCCATGAGCTCCAGATTGCCGGCGCCGCCGAATTCTTTGATGCCGATCGCCTTCATGATTACCTTTTCCCGATCCGTTGGTGCCCGTCACGATCTTCTATGCTAATCAGGCCGCATGTGCACGCTCGTAATCCTGCGCCGGCCCGGGCATGACTGGCCGGTCCTGCTGGCCGCCAACCGCGATGAGATGGCCGGCCGTCCTTGGGAGCCGCCGGGCCGCCACTGGCCCGACCGCGACGAGGCCGTGGGCGGCATCGACCTGGAATCGGGGGGAAGCTGGCTGGCCCGCAACGACCATGGCGTGGTGGCGGCGATCCTGAACCGGGCCGGTTCGCTGGGTCCGGCGCCGGGCAAGCGCACCCGCGGCGAACTGGTGCTCGACGCGCTGGACCATGCCGACGCGGGTGCGGCCGCCGTGGCGCTGGCCGACCTCGACTCCGGCGCTTACCGCCCCTTCAACCTGGTGCTGGCCGACAATAGCAGCGCCTGGTGGCTGGCCGCGCGCGAGGGGGCGCGGGCCATCGTCGTCGAGCGCATTCCCGGGGGCCTGTCGATGCTGACCGCCCACGACATGAACGACCCGACAAGCAGCCGCGTCGCCCGCTACCTGTCGCTGTTCCGCGAGGCCGCCGAACCCGATCCGGAATCCGGCGACTGGAACGAATGGAAGACTCTACTGGCCGCCCGCGAAACCGCCGACGACTATTTCGGCGCCATGAACATCGTCACGGATGCGGGTTTCGGCACCCTGTCGAGCTCCCTGATCGCCCTGCCCTCCCCCGAGGCCGGAGACCCGCGCGGCAAATGGCTGTTCGCGAACGGGCGGCCGGGGGATGTGAGGTATGAGCCGGTGGAGGGGTAGCCACTCCGAGCAAATGGCTTTACCGCCGGGCGCCTGCTGCTGCACAATGCGGGAAACCGGATGGGAAGAATTTGCCGGAGGGAAGGGACATACCGATGAAACGTTTGGCGACGCTGGTTCTTGTCGTGGCGATCGCGGGGTGCGCTGGCAAACTGCCTACACCTCGGGGCGCACCGGTTACGGGCGGGGCACTGAAAAAGCTGCTGACCAATGCGACAGTCCATGGCCGGTCCACCCGCGTCGAGGAAGGATTTGTCGAACGGTATTATCCAGACGGTCGGTATAGCGTCGCCTTTACCAAAAACCGCTATCAACATGGTTATGGCAATAAACACGAGGGTACATGGCGACTAGAGGGTGACCGGGTCTGTTACAAGGTAGCGTCCCTGAATTCCGACGGCTGCGTGATTATTTACTCAAAATACGACCAGATCGAGTTTGTCTCGCCGGAAACCGGCAAGGTCGCATCCTTTTCCTATGAGATTTACTTTGGGGAAAAAGAATCGCCGCCCAAAATAGCGACTGCGCCACCTGCCGCGCCAGACACCCCGACGACGACACCCACACCCGTCCCTTCGCTCCCATCGCCACCGAAAGTCGCGACCACGCCGCCTACTCCACCAAACCCGCAACCACAGGAAAACCTGACGCTGATTGCGTCGGGCAGTGGCTTTATCGTCAGTAGCCAGACCTATGTGCTGACCAACGAGCATGTTATCGAGAAATGCGCGGAAGTCACGGTCAGGATCGACGGCCTCGATATCCCGGCAACCGTCACGGCGCGGGACAGACGGAACGACCTGGCGCTGCTCCGCCTGCCGGCCGGGAAATATCCAGTCGTCTTCTTCCGGGGCAACGACGGGCTCTACCCCGGCGATTCCGTCGTGGCCATCGGTTATCCGCTCAGCGATCTACTGGCGTCGGAGGGCAATGTCAGCATCGGCATTGTCAGCGCGCTTTCGGGCATTGGCAACGACGCCAGCCTCCTTCAAGTTTCGACCCCGGTTCAACCGGGTAACAGCGGCGGGCCGCTCTTCGATATGTCCGAAAACGTGGTCGGCGTGATCGTGGCGGGGCTGGGCAAGAAGTTTTTCGAAACGGACGGAACCCTGCCGCAGAACGTGAATTTCGCCATCAAATCCGCGGTCGCCAAAGCATTCATGCAGGCCAGTGGCGTCGAGTACCAGTCCCGCAAGTCGACCAAGGAGTTGCGCCCCGCCGACGTGGCCCGCAAGGGCAGGCCCGCTACCGTGTACATTAAATGCTGGGGATAGAGTATTTCAAGATTGAGCAGCGCCGACGCTCTCGGTGGCGAGGCTACTCCCCGGCGCATCCTTCGTCAGGCTCAGGATGAGGAGTATGTATTTAAAACTAAGGAAAAAATCCTCATCCTGAGCCTCCTCATCCTGAGCCTGTCGAAGGACGAAGGATGCGCCACTCGGCAACTCTCCAGAGAGTGGGCTGGAGCCAGCCAACCTTGAAATGCTCTAGCCGCTGCCGATCAACCGTAACGAAAACGGCGGCCCGCGATGGGGCCGCCGTGATCTTCGTTCCGCTGTTGGAAAAGCCTACGCCGCGTCGCGGCGGTTTCGGCTGCGGCGGAAAGGTTTGTTGCCGCCGCCGGGCTTAGCGGGACCCTTTTGTTGTTTGGGGCCGTCCTGGGCACGCGGTTCCTGCTTGGCGCCGCCCTCGCGCTTCGGACCCCGGCCACCGGCCTTGTTGCCTTCCGGCTTGGCCCGGTACTTCTTGCTGGCCGGCTGACCGCGATGGGGCTTGCGACGCTGTTCGTTGCGGTCCTCGTCATGGTCCCGGCGCTCGCTCTGACCGCCGTCATTGGCCGCGCCCAGCGGGTTTTCCGCCGTGTCGATGGGGCGTTTGATCAGCCGTTCGATGTCGCGCAGATATTTACGCTCCGCCGGATCGCAGAACGAGATCGCGATGCCGCCGGCCCCGGCGCGCGCGGTGCGGCCGATGCGGTGGACATAGCTTTCCGCTTCCATTGGAAGATCGAAATTGATCACATGGGTGACATCGTCCACGTCGATCCCGCGCGAGGCAAGATCGGTGGCGACCAACACCCGCGAGCGATTGTCCTTGAAGTCGTTCAGCGCCCGCTGACGCGCGCCCTGGGACTTGTTGCCGTGGATCGCGTCGGCATTGACGCCGCTTTTCACAAGCTGTTCGGCCAGACGGTTGGCGCCGTGCTTGGTGCGGGTGAACACGATCACCCGCGACAGCGCCGGGTCGGTCATCAGTTCATGCAGCAGATCGCGCTTGCGCGAGCCCTGCACATGGAACACGTGCTGCTTGATGCGGTCGACGGTGATGACTTCCGGGGTCACCTCAATCTTCGCCGGATCGACCAGAATCTCGCGCGCCAGCTTTTCGATCTCGCGCGGCATGGTGGCCGAGAACAGCATGGTATGGCGCTCGCGCGGCAGCATCTGCACGATCTTGCGGATATCGCGGATGAAGCCCATGTCGAACATGCGGTCACCCTCGTCGAGGATGAACGTCTGCGCCTCATGCAAATCCACATGGCGTTGGTTGATGAGATCCAGCAGGCGGCCCGGCGTGGCGATCAGGATATCGACGCCGCGGGCCATCGCCTTGACCTGACGGCCCTGGGGAACACCGCCGGTAATCACCGTATGGCGAATAGAGGCGAAATGCGAATAAGCACGGACGGAATCGCCGATCTGCACCGCGAGTTCGCGCGTCGGCGCCAGGATCAGCGCACGAACGCCATTACGTCCCGGCTGTTTCTGGTCCTTGTTCAGCCGCTGCAACAGCGGCAGGGTGAAGGCAGCGGTCTTGCCGGTGCCGGTCTGCGCGAGCCCGAACAGGTCGCGCCCCTCCAGCAGCAGGGGAATAGCCTGCGCCTGGATCGGGGTGGGATGAGTATATTTCTCGACTTCCAGGGCCTTGAGAAGCGGGCCGGAAAGGCCGAGATCGGTAAAGGTAACTTCGGTCAAAACAAAATAACTCTCTGCGCGACAAACACCCGCCCATGCCCGTTGACAGGACATGCGGCCGCATCCGTGGCGCGTCGCCGTTTTCCCCGCGCAATCGGATAAACGGTAGGTTTTATGGGATGAAGTCTCGGGACTGAAACCGACCGTACGAGGGCGGCGCATAGCGCGATCGCGAGAAATTGTGCAGTGCATATAAGTCGAAGAGTCTGTGATGTCAAGAGGTTCCGGGCCGGAGCGAATTTAACGGATAATGCACCAGGCCATTGCCGATCTGACATTATCGTGAGTAATCCGGGCTCTCTGGCGCGGAACTTGTATGATCCTGGCGGTCAGGCAGCGCCGTGCAGGGAACTTGCTCGCTCGGTCATGCCTGTCCTTGTGCTAAGGGATTGCGCGGGCAGCAATAATCATAAGGGACGAACAGTATCGTGGATTTCCGCCTTCTTCGCCGGCTTGTCGCCGAGAAATTGCGCGACCGGTCGACCTATATCGTTGCCGCGGTCGTCGGCACCCTGATCAATGCTTACGGGCATCTCCTGGTTCCCTGGTTTCGCGGCGCGCCAGATGCTTTCGCCGTTTTCGCCAGCGAATTCGGAATCCGCCCCGGCCTGACGCTGTTCTCTATTTTCCTGGCCTATGCCTTTCCGCTCTGCGTCGGCATCTATTCCTCGGTCGCCACGCGTTACAAGACCAGGCGATTCGAGTCCGTGGCCGATTTTCCGGACCGCAAGCCGGACCCGGTCTTTCGGGCCGCGTCGAACGGCCGGATCGTCGAGATCGGCGCCGCCACGCGCGCGCTGTTCGACCAGTACGAGATTGATTCCGCGCAGGCCATCCTGGGCGAGGAAATCTGGCGGGATATCGTGTCGAAGCGGGTATCCGCGTGCGGCCGCAAGATCTTCTTCGAACCCGAAGGCGCCTCATACGCCCTGTCGCATGCGCCGACCAACAACGACGAGATCAATATCTACCTGACCCGCCTGCCCGTTTAGGACATCACCTTATTCCGCGGCCGGCTTCGCCCGCGCCAGCGCCTTCTTGCCGATATGGTCGGGGTGATTTCGCTGAGTGCCGAATTTCTCCGGCGGCTCGAATACGCCATCGGAAATGCGGAAATAGCCCTGGTCGTAATGCTCGTCCGTGGTCGGGTTCATCGAGATCGATTCGAACGGGCAGACGTCGAGGCAGAGCTCGCAACCGATGCAGTTGTCGGTGTGGACCTCGATGCGGCCCTCCGCCGACTGGCTCAACGCCTCGTAGAAACACATCTGGATGCAAACGGTGCAGGTCGGGTTCTTGCAGGTGTCGTGATTGACCACCGCATGGACCCGGTTGCGGCTGAACTGCTCGGAATAGTCCCGCACCGCCTTGCGCGCGGCCAGCCCGTGCATCGAGGCCATGTCCTCGTAGCCATGCTCGTCCATGAACCGCTCGATGCCCTTGATGACGTTGGGCAGCCACTTGACGCCCTTGATCATCAACACCGAGCCGATCTGCACGATGCCGGCGCCGCTCATGATGAATTCGATGGCGTCACGATGGTCGAAAATACCGTTGGAGCCGGAAATCGGCATGCCGAGTTCCTGATAGATCTTGTGCACCCAGCGCAAGGTCAGCACCTTGGTCCAGGTACCGCCGACGCCCGCCGGACCAGCCAGCCGCGGCTCACCGGTCTCGATATCGACGGCGAAGCCGGTATAGCGATTGGTGGCGGTGACCGCTGCCGCGCCGGCTTCCTTCACCGCGCGCGCCACCTCCAGCACCGGCGCCTGGTCGGGCGTCAGCTTGATCATCACCGGGATGTTCACCGCCTCGCAGACCCGGCGCGTCACCTCGGCCGCGACCTCCGGGACCTGGCCGATCATGCTGCCACCATGCACGCCGGGCATCATGGCGGGATGCGGGCAGCCGAAATTCAGCTCCACCATGGGCAGGCCGCAATCCTCGATGGTGCGGCAGATATCGATCCAGCCGTCGATATCCTTGGCCCCGGCGCTGCCGATCAGATGGGCGCCGCGCTCGGCCGCATAGGCCTGGGTTTCCTTCAGATAGGGAATCCAGTCCTTGTAATAGGTGCTTGAATAACCAGACCGGCTGTAGAACACGAAATCGCGGGGGACCTTGCCCTCGATGATCTCGCCTTCCTGGTCCATGACGCAGTATTTCGAATTCTCGGTGAGGCGCGCCATGTCCTCGATATCGGTCAGCGTCTTGATAATCGCGCCGGACGCGCCCGCGTCGAAACACTGCTTCATCAGGTCCGGGCTGTTGGT
>CBFDDT010000154.1:0-8776 GCA_965603635.1 uncultured bacterium
TTTCCTTTTTGATTCAATGCGTTAGCTTCTCGGATGAGCCGAATTGGCACCCGATTGGCACCCTAACGTTTTTGCAAGCGCATTATCGATGGCCTCGGCGGCCTTCGAATCATCGTTACCCCGTCCGGATTGTTCGCCGGCGGTTTACGCAAAAATCACCCGCGCCTGCATCCTCGATCGCCAGGATGCGCGCGGTGGCGTTGTCGAGCACAAGCCAGCGCCCGTCGAGGCGAACCGGCAGCACCGCATGATGCATCCCCCGCGGCGCGGGAACTCCCCCCGGCGCCGCCCGGTAGTCCGAAGCCCCGTAATTGGCGTGTCGGCGTCCCTGATTTACATCAATGTTCTTGCGCATCGGAACATTTACGGTTTGCACATAAACTTGGAGTAACTTGGTGACCCAAGTTCGGCGGTATAGGCGCGGTCGAAAGAAAGTTTGGCGGCGACATTTACTCGCCCTGACATATGAGGTTGGCGGAATGTCCGGTTTTCTTATCGCTGCGAGAGAGGATTTCTCGGATACGACATTTCTGTTGGAAATCCTTCACCCGGCAATGGCCAGGGCGGCGAAGCCGGGCCAATTCGTCATTGTCATGACGCATGCCCAGGGTGAGCGCATTCCCCTGACGATAGCCGATTTCGACCGGGAGAAGGGCATCGTGACCCTGGTCATTCAGGCGGTTGGGAAAACCACCAGAGAGATGCAGGACCTGTGCCAGGCCGGCACTGAACTGTACGGCCTTGTCGGCCCCATGGGGGAACCGAGCCATATCGGCGATGCCCGCAAGGTTGTCTGCGTCGGCGGCGGGTTGGGCGTGGCCCCGATCTTTCCCCAGGCACGCGGCTTCAAGGAAAGCGGCGCTTACGTTATCGGCGTCGTCGGCTTTCGCAACCTCGACCTTGTGTTCTGGGAGGACAAGTTCCGCGCCTGTTGCGACGAATTGATCATCTGCACCGACGACGGGTCGGCCGGCATCAAGGGTCTGGTGACCGAGGGCATCAGGATGGCGGTCGAGCAGCATCCCGACATCGATGAAGTGGTCGCCATCGGACCGCCGATCATGATGAGGGCCTGCGTGGAAACGACGCGCCCGCTAGGCATCAAAACCATGGTCAGCCTCAACCCGATCATGGTCGACGGCACGGGAATGTGCGGTGGCTGCCGGGTCAAGATCGGCGACAAGATAAAATTCGCCTGTGTCGATGGGCCCGATTTCGACGGGCATGAGGTCGATTTCGACGATCTCATGAACCGTCTGCGCCGCTTCAAGGAGGACGAGAAACTGGCCATCGAGCGCTGGTCGGAAAACTGCCGGCAGAAGGCCCTGGCCGAGGTGGCGAACGGACAATGACGAAGAAAAAAACAATCCGGTCGATCCCCCAGGAGCGGGCGCCGATGCCCGTTCAAAACCCGGAACAGCGGGTCAAGAACTTCAACGAGGTCGCGCTTGGTTTCACGCTGGAGGACGCCCTCGTCGAATGCGAACGCTGCCTGTTGTGTCCCGAACCCGCCTGCGTCGCCGGCTGTCCGGTCGGTATCGACATTCCCGGCTTCATCATCAAACTTTCCGAGAAGGACTACCGCGGCGCCTACGACATCCTCAGCGAGGAAAATCTGCTGCCGGCGATCTGTGGCCGCGTATGCCCGCAGGAAGACCAGTGCGAGGGCGTGTGCCCGGTCGGCGACACCCTGGAGCCGGTTGCGATCGGACGTATCGAACGCTGGATCGGGGATCAGGCGATCGAAAATGGCTGGAGCAAGCGCCCCTATATCGAAGGCAAGGGTATCAAGGTCGGCATTGTCGGCTCCGGCCCCGCCGGAATGGCCTGTGCGGCCGATCTGGCCAAGGCCGGATGCGCGGTGACGATATACGAGGCCCTGCACGAGCCAGGCGGCGTGCTGCGTTACGGCATCCCAGAGTTCCGCCTGCCCAATGATGTCGTTGACGCGGAGATCGCCAATCTGGTGAATCTGGGTGTCGAGATCCAGTGCAATACCCTGGTGGGACGCCTGTTCACGATCGAGCAGATGCTGGACGAAATGGATTTTCGCGCCGTGTTCATCGGGACCGGGGCGGGCTCGCCGAAATTCATGGAAATTCCAGGCGAGACTCTGAACGGCGTTCTGTCGGCGAACGAACTGCTGACCCGATGCAATCTGATGATGGCGGGCAAATTTCCGCAATATGACACGCCGCTGCATCTTGGCCGGCGGGTCGCCATCATCGGCTCCGGCAACACCGCCATGGACGCGATGCGGGTTTCGCTGCGCATGGGCGCGGAGAAGGTCGCCTGCGTATACCGCCGCACCGAGGCCGAATGTCCCGCGCGAAAGGAAGAACTCCATCATGCCGAGGAAGAAGGCGTCGATTTCCACTGGCTGACCGCACCCGTTGAAATCCTCGACGACGGCGACGGAAATGTGCGGGCGATGCGTTGCGTCCGAATGGAATTGGGGGAGCCCGATGATTCAGGCCGGCGCAGGCCGGTTCCGATCGAGGGCAGCGAATACGAGTTCGAGACCGACATGGTGGTTTATGCCATCGGCACGAATCCGAACCCGATCCTCGGCCAGACCTCCCGGCTCAAGCTCAACAAGTGGGGTTACATCGAAACCGACGAAAATCTCGCCACCTCGATGGCGGGTGTCTACGCCGGCGGCGATATCGTAACCGGCGCCGCCACGGTGATTCTGGCGATGGGGGCAGGACGCAAGGCGGCGCAATCGATAAAGGAACATCTCTTGATCCGTGACAGCGAGGCAATCTATCCGCCACGGCGGACCGGCACCGACAGCACGCTGTTTGGCATCGATCTTGCTGAAAGAAACTTCACGCGGCTGCGAGTCGAATAGGTCGGAATGGATGAAACCGCAAATACGCGCAGAGACCAAACAGCAACCAGCCCGTAAACGGTCACCGGTCAAGGCCGGCAAGAAGGCGGGCGTGGCGCAAAAGCCCGCAAACAAGAAAAAAGAGGCGGCGGCATCGCGCCCAAGACTGGCGCAAGCCGTCACCGAGCATATTGTCGAGATCGTCAGCGATTCCGGCGAGGGGGCGCAACGTTGCGGCCAATCGCTGGCGGCGATCGCCGCGCGGACAGGCCTTGGCATATGGACCGTTGAAATTATCCCCGCCGAGATTCAGCCGCCCGCGCGCAGCGTCGCCGGCGCCAGCGGCAATCGCGTCCGGCTGGCATCACGCCGTATCATGAACGGCGGCGACGAGGCCGATCTCGTGATCGCCTTCAACGAGCAGGTCCTGCTGAGCCGGGTGCGCGCCAAGGAACTTAAACCCGGCTGCATCATTCTTCTGGAGAGCAAATGGCGCGACGACCCAGATTCGGGAATCGCGGAGTCCTACGCGCGGGTCACCGAGGAGTTGACCGCCAGCGGCTACCGGCTGCACGAGATACCGTTGGAGGACGAATGCATCAAATTCGTGCCGGATCCACGGCGCGGAAAGAACATGTTTGCGCTCGGTATTCTATGCAACGTCTACAGCCTTGATCTGGAATTGGCCCAGGCGCAGGTCCGGTTTGTATTCCGCAAGAAGGACGAAAAGATCATCGACATCAATCTCGAGCTCCTGAAGGCGGGCTACGGGTGGGCGGAGGCCAATCTCGATCTGAAATACACGATCGCGTCTTCCAAACCACTCGAACCGCAGGTCGTCATCAATGGCAACGCCGCGCTTGCGCTTGGTGTCGTGGCGTCGGGCATGGAAGTCTGCGCGATGTATCCGATTACGCCCGCGACCTCCACATCACATTATCTGAGCGATATCTTCGAAAAGGTCGGGTGTGTGGTCCATCAGGCCGAAGACGAAATATCCGCCTGCGCCTTCGCCATCGGCGCCTCCTATGCCGGCAAATGTGCTGTGACGGTCACCTCGGGACCGGGGCTGTCCCTGAAGCAGGAGACCATCGGCCTTGCGGTGATGGCGGAAATTCCACTCGTCGTGGTCGATGTCCAGCGTGGCGGACCCAGCACCGGCCAGCCCACCAAGGCGGAACAGGGGGATCTCCTGGCCGCGATTTTCGGTGGCCATGGGGATGCGCCGAAGATCGTTCTGGCCGCCGCGACAATCGAGGACTGCTTCTACTCGGTCATCACCGCGCGCAAGATCGCCGAGACTTTCAACATGGTTGTCGTGGTCCTGACCGACGCGAGCCTGGCGACGGCCCAGCAGCCGTTCCCGCGGCCCCGTTTCCGCGAGGAATGGCTGGCGCCGCCGATCGACCAGAGCGCGGTTCCGGAGGGAGCGAAACCCTATGACTGGGACCCCCGGACGGGGATGGCCGAGCGGTTCATCCCGGGACAACCGAATGGCATGCATTGCCTTACCGGCCTGGCGCATGACCGCAACAGCCGCGTCGCCTATGATCCCGACGTCAATCAGGAAGGCATCCGCAATCGCAGCTTGAAACTGGCGGCTTTCCAGAGGACGCTGAAAACGCCCCCGGTGTATGGCGGCGACGAGGGCGATCTCCTGTTGGTCGGTTGGGGCAGCACCAAGGGCGCGATCGAGGAAGCGGTCGAGCACATGCGGGCCGACGGAAAAGCGGTGTCTTCGCTACACCTCAAATTCCTTCAGCCGATGGCCTCCGGCATCAAGGAGGTGCTGGACCGGTTCGGCAAGGTGATGACCATCGAGAACAACTGGTCCGACAATCCGGACGGTGACCTGATCGATGAACATAACCGCCGTTATTCGAGCCTCGCCTTGCTGCTGCGCGCCCGGTACCTCGTCGATATCGACTGCTGGGGCGAAGCTCGCGGCCAGCCGATCAAGCCGGGCACGATCATCGACGTCATCCAGAAAAAGCTGCAATAGAGAGAGGTCGGGTCAATGCACGAACCAAGAACCGATTGCCTGGTAAACCTGATCGACCAGGAATACGCGATCGGCGACTACCAGAGCGATATTTCGCCGCGGTGGTGCACCGGGTGCGGCGACAACAGCATCCTCACCGCCATCCAGCGGCTTTGCCGCGATGAACAGCTTGCGCCCGAGAAAACGATGTTCGTATCCGGGATCGGCTGCTCGAGCCGGCTGCCGCACTACATGAACGCTTATGGCTTTCACGGGCTGCACGGCCGGGCGTTGCCGGTCGCCGAAGGCATCAAGCTGCGGCGCCCCGATCTCCATGTCTTCGTCACCACGGGCGATGGCGACTGTTGCAGCATCGGGGCCGCGCACTGGATCCACGCGATTCGATACAACATGAACATGACCGTGCTGATGCACGACAATCAGATTTATGGCCTCACCAAGATGCAGGCGTCGCCGACGTCGCCGCATGGCCTGAAGACCAACACCACCCCTCGCGGCAGCTATCTGGACCCACTTAACCCGCTGACCGTCACGCTGGGTGTGTCGAACGTGTCGTTCGTGGCGCAGGCGGCCGACTGGATCCCCGAAGTGCTGTACGACATCGTATCGCAGGCGTTTCACCACAAGGGGTTTTCATTCGTGCGGGTGCTGCAGCGATGCCCCGAATTCCTGCCGCATATCTTCGATCCGTGGGTGCGCGACCCGGCGCTGACGCGGCTGCTGGTGCACCAGAAGGGACTGGCGCTGAACGCGGATATATCCAGGACCTACCGGAATCAGGAAATCCACGACCCGAGCGATATGAACCGTGCCCGCGAAATCGCATCGCTGACCGATGAGGCCCCGGTCGGCATCCTGTACCGTAACAGCGAGGTGCCCTGCTACGAGGATCTGCGCGAAGGCGAGCACCCGAACACGCCGGGACTGATTCGGACGGTACTTAATGAGGAATTCGACAAATTCACGATCTGGCCGGATGAGCAGCCGGATCAAACGCCAGCCGCCTGACATAGGGGCGGCGCTGGCAGACGGATGGAAATGTGATCGGATGGTGCCATGGACGGCATATCTTTAGAACTGACGAGTCCGCGCCTGCTGGAATTGAATCCCGAAGAAATCGGGGTCAATCCAAAAATGCAGACTCAGCGGCCGGCGTTGTTCGCCGGTTACGGCGATTTACGGCAACTTCGCTACGATTATCCGCTGGTCCTGATCGAAAATGACGGCGGCAGCGTCTGCGTGCAATCCCTGGCGGGGGTTGTTGATGCCCTCATTCGCAAGGTCACGCCACCAGGCCCACAGGGCAAGGCGTTCCGCTGGCAGCTTCTGCATCTGGAGCAGAACATCCGTGACCTTGTCGCCGGCGGTACAAAAGGGCCGCTGTCGAAGCTTTGGCGGAAGGCCGAGGCCGAGTTGCTCAAGTCCGGAGACGGCGACGGCCACGAGGAACTGGTCGGAAATCTGGATTTGGCTCGCGAGATGCTCGAAATCGATGGCGCGGTCATCGACTGCGATGACAAGACGCCTGTACAGTTTCTCGTGCATGCATGGAACACGATCCATGCGGGCCAGGCGAAGGCCTTCCGCAAGCGCGTGGACGGGTTGATCCTGAAGCTTTCGGATATTCTGAAGGCCGATTTCATAAAATCGGACAAGGCGCGAAGTCCAGAGATCCTGAAATCCGCCGTCGGCGACACTTTCGAAACGGATTTCGACTTCGACGCGATGTCCCGGGTGCTGGTGGAAGGATCGCACAGCGACTTGTTAAGCGCCGACCGGCTGCAGCGGATCAGAGCCGTGCTGATGGTCCTCCAATCGCAGCGCTTCTATGGTCCAGGCCGGGCGTCCGGACCGCAGGTGAACGAGGTCGAGCCCTATTCCTTCATCTTCGACTGTTGTGCCGCCGCAATGGATGCATTCCGGGACCGCCTGCCGCAGATGGTGGATTTTATCGAGGCAGTCAGCATCGCCGAACTCGAAATTCAGAACAAATACAGGCCAGTGCTTCACGACCCGTTTTTCCAGCGGTTCGACGAAAGCGAGTTGACCGCGGGTGACCTGGCGCTCTTCCCGTCCTACCTCGTCTGTCTGCGCGACGGTCAGAGCGACGCCGCCGAAACGGTGCGGGCTCTTGAGGCCATCGCGTCCGGTTTCCCGGTGAAAGTGCTGATCCAGACCGACGATATCCTGGGGGATCCGTCGCCCGAGCCGCCACGCTCCTCGTTCGGCGGCGGCAGCGCACGGCTGGCCGCAATGGCCCTTGGCGTCAACAACGCCTATGTGTTCCAGACGGCAAGCGCCAGCCTTTGTCAGTTGCAGGAGCGCGTGCTCAAGGGCCTGGTCTATGACGGCCCGGCACTGTTCAGCATTTTCTCCGGCGCGACCAGGACGGTATCCGGCGTGTCACCCTACCTTCTGGCGGCGGCGGCCACCGAATCCCGGGCCTTCCCCTCCTTCGCATACGACCCCGCGGCCGGCCCGGACTGGGCCTCTCGCTTCGATATAGGCGACAACCCGCAAGCGGAGTCGGCCTGGGTGGTCCATACACTGTCCTATGAGGACAAAGACCATCAACGGATCACCCACACCGGCGCGCTCACGCATGTGGACTTCGCCGTTTGCGATTCCCGTTACGAGAAGCACTGGGTTCCGACCAGCCGGAGCAGATGGATGGACACCATGGTTCCGGTTGGCGACTGGCTGCCAGGCGACCGCGGCGCCGCCTCCGACGCGGTTCCCTATGTCTGGACGGTGGACAGCAGTGGCCGTCTTCGACGCACAGTCGTCGATGACCGGATGATCGACGGCGCGCGCCGCTGCGCCGAGACATGGCGCAGCCTCCAGGAACTGGGGGGCATCGATAACTCCCACGCGAGGCTGCAACTTGACGCGGCGCGAAAGGACTGGGAGCAGGAGGAAGAACGTGAACGAGAGGCACTGGGCAGCGCCGACGATTCGACGCCGGCCGCCGATATTCCGGTGGCGACGGTCCAGCTCGAACCCGAAGCGGTCATGGCCGAGCCCGAAACGATTTCGACGGACGACGCGCACATCGAGACGTCGCGCTGTACGACCTGCAACGAATGCACGCAGATCAACAACAAGATGTTCGTCTATAACGAAAACAAGCAGGCCTACATAGCGGACCCGGACGCCGGGACCTACCGGCAGATGGTCGATGCGGCGGAGAGCTGCCAGGTCAGCATTATCCATCCCGGCAAACCCCGCAATCCGGACGAGCCAAATCTCGAAGAGCTGATCGCGCGGGCCGAGTCCTTTAACTGAGTCGGATCAGCGTTCGTCGAGTGGGCGATACGGTTGCTGGCGGGACCCTGTGTACAGCTGCCTTGGCCGGCTGATCTTCAGGGTCGGTTCCTTTATCATCTCTTTCCATTGCGCCACCCAGCCAGCCGTGCGCGCCAGTGCGAAAAGCACGGTGAACAAGGAGGTCGGGAAGCCCATGGCGCTCAAGATGATGCCGGAATAGAAATCCACGTTGGGGAACAGCTTGCGCTCGACAAAGTAGTCGTCCTCAAGCGCGATACGCTCAAGTTCCATCGCCAACTCAAGCTGCGGATTGTCGGTGTTAAGCTCCGCCAGAACTTCATGACAGGATTTGCGTAGCACGGCGGCGCGGGGATCATAGTTCTTGTAGACCCGATGGCCGAAACCCATGAGGCGGAACGGATCGTCTTTGTCCTTGGCGCGCTTGACGAACTCGGGAACCCGGTCCTTGGTCCCGATCTCGCCCAGCATGGTCAGCACGGCCTCGTTGGCGCCGCCGTGGGCCGGGCCCCAGAGCGAAGCGATGCCGGCGGCGATACAGGCGAAGGGATTGGCGCCGCTGGAGCCCGCGGTCCGCACGGTCGAGGTCGAGGCGTTTTGCTCGTGATCGGCATGCAGGATGAAAATCCGATCCATCGCGCGCGCCAGAACCGGGT
>CBFDDT010000155.1:0-8662 GCA_965603635.1 uncultured bacterium
GGTCAGCGCCGTCGGCGCCCTGATGTTGTGGGTCGCTATCGCCGGCCTGGCGAGCAGCCGGGTTCCCGTGAACCGGCGAAGCGCCATGATGCTTGTTGTCGGCGGCGTGGTCCTGCTTGTTGGCGCGATCGGCTATCTCGGAACCAGTCCGGTCCTGGCCTCGGTCCTGTCGATCCTGGTCGCGGTCATGCTGGTCTTGTGGGCGGCGGTGCGGCGTTTTCGCGCCTGGCGCCGCCCGCGCCGGGAGGTGGTGTGAGCTAACGAGTCGCGCCTGTCGCGCCTCCCTGGGACCACAGTGATCCAGGCTTGCATTATGAGCCGAATCGCGAGAGTTATGATGGCCCGTGCCGATCCCGCGCGGGCCGTCATCAGGGAGACATCCATGTTCTATCGCACCGACCAGCATCACGGATTGCCGCACGACCCGCTGAAAAGCTGCATTGTACCGCGCCCGATCGGCTGGCTGACGACGCTGGACGGGGAGGGCAGGGTGAACCTGGCGCCCTTCAGTTTCTTCAATGGCGTCGCCAGCGACCCGCCGCTTGTCGTGGCCGGCATCGGCGGCGCGCCCGCACCGGTGGGCATGAAGGATACGCTGGCCAACTGCCGCGCGACCGGCGAGTTCGTGGTCAATATGGCGACCTGGGACCTGCGCGACGCGATGAACCTGACCAGCGCCGCCGTTCCCGCCGATGTCGACGAGATGGCGCTGGCCGGGCTGACCCCCGCGCCGTCGGAACTGGTGGCGCCGCCGCGCGTGGCCGAATCGCCGATCCACATGGAATGCAAGGTGCACGAAATTCTGGACATGCCCTGCACCGATCCCGATTCGCGCAACGCCATGGTGATCGGCCGGATCGTTGGCATCCATATCGACGATTCGGTGCTGACAGACGGGCTGATCGACATGGCCAAGGTTCGGCCGATCGCGCGGCTGGGCTATATGGACTACACGGTGGTCGATAAAGTCTTCACCATGCACCGGCCATCGGCCGAAGAAGCCTTGAAGGGCGCCGCCGAGTAATCCTCGCCTGTTGTCCCGCGGGCCGTGAAGGGCCATAATCGGCCCCGGCGGACGGAGGCAACATGCTACAGACATACCTCTACGATATCATTGCGGTGGCATGGCTGATGCTGTGCTGGGTCGGCTATACGCGATATTCCGAACGCAAGGCGGCGACCGGGAATCTCATCGGGGTCATGGCGCGCCACCGCGAGCGCTGGATGATCGAGATGCTGAGCCGCGAAAACCGCATGGTCGACGTCCAGATCATCAACAGCGCGCTCAATAACGCCACCTTCTTTGCCTCGACGACCATCCTGATCATGGCCGGCCTGTTCGCCGTGCTTGGCGGGCTGGAGGACGTCATCGCCCTGGTGCGTGACATTCCCTTCGCGGTCAAGACCAGCCGCGCACTTTGGGAGGCCAAGGTCATCGTGATGATGCTGATTTTCGTGCACGGTTTTTTCAAATTCGCCTGGGCGATGCGCCAGTTCAATTATTGCGCCATGCTCGTTGGCGCCGCGCCCAATACGCTCGACCCGGGCGAGGAAGAACTCGCCTATGCCCGGGGCGGCGCCGTGGTGGCGTCGCTGGCGGCCAAGCATTTCAATCACGGCATGCGGGCCTACTATTTCGGCATGGCGGCGTTGAGTTGGTTCATGCATCCCCTGGCGCTGCTGCCGTCGGTCTTGCTGGTCGTTCTGGTTCTCTATCGCCGCGAGTTCCGGTCGCGAACCTTGCAGGCCCTCTCCTTCGGGACGGCGCGGAATGGCTGATCCCGATAATGCGATCCTGACCGTCGCGGAAATGTATCGCGCGGATCAGGCCGCGATTGCGGGCGGCGTTCCCGGTGAACGGCTGATGGAAGCCGCCGGCAAGGCCATTGCGGAGGCCATTATCGAGCGCTGGTCGCCCAGGGCCCTGTCCGTTCTGTGCGGGCCCGGCAATAACGGCGGCGACGGTTTCGTGGTTGCGCGGTTGCTCGCCGATGCCGGCTGGCCGGTGCGTGTCGGCTTGTTGGGTGTGCGTGACAAACTGAAAGGCGACGCCGGTATAAATGCCGGGCGTTGGACCGGCTCGGTCGAGGCGCTCTCACCCCAACTGCTGGATGGCGCGGAACTGGTGGTCGATGCCCTGTTTGGCGCCGGATTGGCGCGCGCGCTGGATGGGATTGCCGCCGAAACTGTTCGGGCGATCGGCGAACGCGGGATCGAATCGGTCGCGGTCGATATACCCAGCGGCGTTCATGGCGACAGCGGCGCCGTATTGGGCGCGGCGGCGCAAGCAAGCCTCACCGTTACCTTCTTTCGACGCAAACCGGGCCATCTGCTTTATCCGGGGCGCGGGCTGTGTGGCGAGTTGCTGGTGGCCGATATCGGTATTCCCGAAGAGGTGCTCGACGAAATCGCGCCCTCGCAATTCGTTAACGGCCCGGATCTCTGGCTGAGTCTGTTTCCCTGGCCTTCGCCTGAAATACACAAATACTCACGCGGCCATGCGCTGATCGTTGGTGGCGCGCGAATGACCGGCGCCGCGCGGATGGCGGCGCAGGCTGCAAGGCGGGCCGGCGCCGGTGTCGTAACCGTGCTGGCCCCGCCGTCTGCGACACTGATTTACCGGACAGCTCTCGTGGGCGCGCTGCACGGGGTTCTCGACGGCCCCGAGGAGCTTTCAGCCCGTCTGTCCGACTCGCGGGCCCATGCCGCCCTGATCGGGCCTGGCAACGGCGTGACGGATGAAACAAAGGCCAATGTGATCGCCGCCCTCGGCACGAATAAGCCCGTGGTCCTGGATGCCGACGCCCTTGCGGTATTCGGCGACGACCCGGCGGTGCTGTTCGCGGCCATCGACGGTCCCTGCCTTTTGACGCCCCACGAAGGGGAGTTCCTGGGCCTGTTCGGCGATGCCGGCGGTGCGGGCAAGCTGGCGCGGGCGCGGGCCGCGGCCGAACGTTCCGGCGCCGTGGTCCTGCTGAAGGGCCCGGATACTGTAATTGCCGCCCCGGATGGGCGCGCCGCAATATGCGGTAACGCACCACCCGAATTGGCAACGGCCGGCGCCGGCGACGTGCTGGCGGGATTTGCGGTGGCATTACTGGCGCAGGGCATGCCGGTTTTCGAGGCTGGTTGCGCCGCGGCCTGGCTGCATGGCGAGGCCGGCGCCGCCTTCGGCCCCGGTCTGATTGCCGAGGATATTGCCGAATCCCTGCCGGAAATTCTCCGCCGCTTGCAGGCGAAGTGTGGCGGCTGACCACTTAATAGCCATATTCCCGCCATGTTCGGTCAACCTATCGTTAATAAAATCATGGTATGTTCTCAATAAGTTAGTTCCTGTTTAAGTGGGTGCGGGCTGACGTGGAACAATATAAAAGTTGAACCGGATAAGGCAGAAAATAAGGGTCTTTAAGATATGTTTTCATAGAGGCAAATATTTACCCTCTGTCAAATAATGGGAATACTATTATGTTTTGGAGAAATAATAAAGACGATCAGTCTAAATCTGTATATGAGGGCGGATTATTTCAACGTAAGCACCATCATAACATGCTTGAGACTGCTCGAGTACTTTCGGTCGGCGAAGATCAATTCGGAATACCCCATGTAAAATATGAGGTGAAGTTCGAAAGTTCTCAGGAACGCGGCCGGGCTTTCGAAGGTCCGCGCGTACTCGCTCTCGCGGTTTTTGCCGATAATTACTACAACGTCGCCGAAGCCGTCTGATCCCGGGCGGCTTATTGCCGCCCGCCGACCTTTTCAGGTCAATTTTGCGCATATAGCGCCGCCTCCCGGCGTACCCATTCTCTTGTAATTTTACTGCACATCACCTACGTGACTTGACCGGCCATCGCGCTGTTCCTATACAGGGGCGCCGCGCGCGGGCGTGGCGGAATTGGTAGACGCGCTGGATTTAGGATCCAGTGGAGAAATCCGTGGGGGTTCAAGTCCCTCCGCCCGCACCAGTGGGCAAACCGGCGGTTGTCGGATACAGCAACAGGGTTACATTTGGATCGAGCAGAATTTCCATGCAGGTTACAGAAACGAAAACAGAAGGCCTTTCACGCGAATTCAGTGTTCGCATCATGGCCGGCGATATCGCCGAAAAAATCGATGCCCGTCTCATGGAGATCGGCAAGGAAGTGACCATTCCGGGATTCCGTCCGGGAAAGGCACCGACCAGTATTTTGCGCCAGCGCTATGGCAAGGCGGTTATGGGAGAAATTCTTGAATCCGCGATTCAGGATTCCTCGCAGCAGGCAATTGCCGAACGCGGCCTGACCCCGGCCATGCAGCCAAAGATCACCGATTTTTCGGAATATGCGGACGGCAAGGACCTGGAATACAAGATGCAGGTCGAATTGATGCCGGACTTCGAACCCGCGGATTTCTCGAAGATCGAACTGGAGAGAATCGCGGTCAAGGTTTCCGATACGGAAGTCGATGAAGCCCTGCAGCGACTGGCCGCGCAAAACCGCGTTGCCGAGCCGATTGCCAAGCCGCGCAAGGCGAAAAATGGCGATGTCGTGGTTATCGATTTCGTGGGGCGTGTGGACGGGGAGGAATTTCCGGGCGGCGCCGGCAAGGATTTCAATCTGGAAATCGGCTCCAACCAGTTCATCCCTGGCTTCGAGGAACAGTTGGTTGGCGCAAAGCCGGGCGACAATGTTGATGTCAAGGTGACTTTCCCGGCGGAATACAACGCACCCGAACTGGCCGGCAAGGATGCAGGCTTCGACGTTACGGTTACTGAAATCCGTGAATTCCAGGACGCCGCCGTCAACGACGACATGGCGACCAACATGGGTTTCGAGAATCTGTCGAAACTGCGAGAGGCGGTGCAGGGCAACCTGGAACGTGAATATAGCGCCATGTCGCGCACCAGCCTGAAGCGCCGCCTGTTGGACAAGCTTTCCGATCTGCATGATTTCGAGGTGCCGGGCGGTATGGTCGACGCCGAGTTCGATGCCATCTGGAAGCAGTTGGAGGAGGCCCGCGAACAGGGCCAACTCGACGAAGACGATATGGGCAAGAACGAAGACGATTTGAAAACGGACTACCGGGCGATCGCCGAACGGCGTGTCCGCCTGGGCCTTTTGTTGAACGAGGTCGGGCGGCGCAACAGCGTCGAAGTGTCGGCCGAGGAGGTGAACCGCGCGATCATGGCCGAGGCCCAGCGTTATCGGGGGCATGAGCGCGAGGTCGTCGAGCATTATCAGAACAATCCGCAGGCGCGTGCGGAAATGCAGGCACCCCTGTTTGAAAACAAGGTAGTCGATTTCGTGCTGGAAATGGCCAAGGTCAAGGAAAAGGCCGGCACGATGGAAGACCTGATCGCATCCGAGCAGGCCGAGGCCGACGCAGTGGAGTCGAAGAGGAGTGGCGCCAAAAAGGCAAAACCGTCAAAAGCCGCGCCTAAGAAAGCGGCGGCTTCTAAATCCGACGACACGAAAAAAGCGGATACGAAAAAGGCGGATACAAAAAAGGCGGACACGAAAAAGAAAGCGGCCCCGGCCAAGGGCAAGAAGTAAGAGACCAATCAGTTAGCAACGCGAACAGATAAAGGCCAGGACGGAATGTCGGATCCCATCGATACCTATATGAATACGCTTGTTCCCATCGTGGTCGAGCAGACCAGCCGGGGTGAGCGGTCTTACGACATCTATTCGCGCCTGCTGAGGGAGCGAATTATTTTCCTGACCGGGCAGGTCCATGATGGCGTCGCCACCCTGATCAGCGCGCAGTTGCTGTTTCTGGAGTCGGAAAATCCGAGCAAGGATATTTCCCTCTACATCAATTCGCCGGGCGGCGTGGTGACCTCGGGCATGTCGATTTACGACACCATGCAATATATCCGGCCGGAAATTTCCACCGTGGTGGTCGGGCAGGCGGCATCGATGGGTTCGCTGTTGCTGGCGGCCGGCGCCCCGGGAAAGCGCTTTTCATTGCCCAACAGCAGGATAATGGTCCATCAGCCGTCGGGCGGTTTCCAGGGGCAGACGACCGATATCCAGATTCATGCCAAGGAAATGCTGGCGGTCCGTCATCGTCTGAATGAGATTTACGTTCAGCATACGGGGAAGGACCTCGATACCATCGAAAATGCGATGGAGCGCGATAACTTCATGACGCCCGAAGACGCGAAGGCGTTCGGCCTCATCGATGAGGTTGTCGACAAGCGGCCTGCGACCGACTTGGCTGACGACTCGGGCTCTAAAAAGACCGATGAATAGGCGGCCTCTGGGAAGGGTGCGACAAAATAACACCTCATGACGGGAATAATCGCTATTTTGGGGCCGTTATTATTGGGGTTGGCGCAATTTGCGTTAAACCTATATTAAAATGATCGGGTTATGTTTATTTCGGATTGTCCATGTATGGGACAATTCTGTATCATGGTACGGTCGGTTTAACGAACTGGATGGCACTTTATGACGAAGTCCGCCGGAGGCGACTCCAAGAATACGCTTTACTGCTCGTTCTGCGGTAAGAGCCAGCACGAGGTCCGCAAGCTGATTGCGGGGCCGACGGTATTCATCTGCGATGAATGTGTCGAATTATGCATGGACATCATTCGCGAGGATCATAAGACGGCGATCTCCAAATCCCGCGATGGCGTTCCGCCACCGGCGGAAATTCAGGGGGTGCTCGATGATTACGTGATCGGCCAGAAACATGCAAAACGCGTGCTCTCCGTCGCGGTGCATAACCACTACAAGCGCCTCGCCCATGACGGTAAGAACAACGACGTCGAACTGGCCAAATCCAATATCGTGCTGATTGGCCCGACGGGTTGTGGCAAGACATTGCTGGCGCAGACGCTGGCCCGCATCCTCGATGTGCCCTTCACCATGGCCGACGCCACGACACTGACAGAGGCCGGCTATGTTGGTGAGGATGTCGAGAACATCATTCTCAAGCTGTTGCAGTCCGCCGACTATAATGTCGAGCGCGCGCAGCGCGGCATCGTCTATATTGACGAGGTCGACAAGATCAGCCGCAAGTCTGACAATCCGTCTATCACCCGCGACGTGTCGGGCGAGGGCGTGCAGCAGGCTCTGCTGAAGATTATGGAAGGCACGGTCGCCAGCGTTCCGCCGCAAGGCGGTCGCAAGCATCCGCAGCAGGAGTTTCTGCAGGTGGACACGACCAACATACTGTTCATTTGCGGTGGTGCTTTTGCCGGGCTCGACAAGATTATTTCGGGCCGGCATCGCGGGTCATCCATCGGGTTCGGCGCCGACGTGCGCGGCCCTGACGATCGGCAGGTCGGCGAAATCCTTAGCGGGGTGGAGCCGGAAGATCTGTTGCGGTTTGGGCTAATTCCAGAGTTTGTCGGTCGCCTGCCGGTGATCGCAACGTTGGAAGACCTTGATGAAGACTCGCTGGTAGAAATCCTTAGCAAGCCTCGCAACGCGTTGGTCAAGCAGTACCAGCGTCTGTTCGACATGGAAGATGTGCGGCTGGAATTTACCGACGACGCGCTTCGCGGCATCGCCAAGAAGGCGATCACCCGCAAAACCGGTGCCCGTGGATTGCGTTCCATCATGGAGGCGATCCTGCTTGACGCGATGTACGAATTGCCGGGTCTGGAAGGGGTCGAGGAAATCGTGATCAATCGCGAAGTCGTCGAGGGCAACGCGGAGCCTCTGTACATTTATTCCGATCGCCGCGAGGACGTCGGTACAAGCGCCTGACCCTCGGATTTGTTTTTGTTGCCGCGGGGGGCTTGAACCGGCGGGAGGCCGCGCCACTTTATAGGCTGCTTCCCGTACAACATCCCCACCATATCTGGTGCGGGCAACCATGCTAGAGGGCTTATGCTTGAAATTCCGCGCGGCGTGACATATCCGGTTCTTCCTCTTAGGGACATTGTGGTATTCCCGCATATGATCGTGCCGCTATTCGTTGGGCGCGACAAATCGGTCAAGGCGCTTGAAGACGTCATGAAGGACGACAAACAGATCCTTCTTGTCACCCAGAAGAACGCAACCCAGGACGATCCGAGCCCGTCCGAAATTTATACTGTCGGCACGATCGGCACGGTGCTGCAGCTTCTCAAACTGCCTGATGGCACAGTCAAGGTGCTGGTCGAAGGTGGACAACGCGCAAAGATTCGCCGGTTTACCGACAACCCTGCATTTTTCCAGGTTTATGCCGACGAGATTCAGGAAATCGAGGAAGACCAGCAGGAGCTGGAGGCGTTGGGCCGCGCGGTGGTTAGCCAGTTCGAGCAATACATCAAGCTCAACAAGAAGATCCCGGCCGAGGTGCTGATCTCGATTAATCAGATCGAGGAACCGGCCAAGCTTGCCGATACGGTCGCCCAGCATCTGACGCTAAAAATTTCCGACAAACAGCAGATTCTTGAAATTGAAAGCACGCTGGAGCGGTTGGAGCGAGTTTACGCCTTTATGGAAGGCGAAATCAGCGTCCTGCAGGTGGAAAAACGCGTCCGTAACCGCGTCAAGCGGCAGATGGAAAAAACCCAACGCGAATATTATCTGAACGAGCAGCTTAAGGCGATCCAGAAGGAACTTGGCGAGACCGAGGATGGGCGCGATGAGTTGTCAGAGATTGAACAGAAAGTACGCTCGACCAAGCTGTCGAAAGAAGCCAGGGAAAAAGCGGACGCCGAGGTCAAAAAACTGCGTTCCATGAGCCC
>CBFDDT010000156.1:0-8648 GCA_965603635.1 uncultured bacterium
GGGTCATGCAAAGGCTCGGCCAGGTATTCGGCCGCGGCCCCGGCTAGGCTCTCTCCAGCGCCACGGCGATTCCCTGCCCCACACCGATACACATGGTGGCCAGCGCCAGTCTGGCGCCGCGTTCGCGGAGTTCCAGGGCCGCCGTGCCGGCGATGCGGGCGCCGGACATGCCGAGCGGGTGGCCGAGCGCGATGGCGCCGCCGTTGGGGTTTACGTGCTCGGCGTCGTCGGCGAGGCCGAGGTCGCGCGTTACCGCGAGGCCTTGGGATGCGAAGGCCTCGTTCAGTTCGATTACGTCGAAGTCGGATACCGCGATCCCCAGCCGCGCGCACAGCAGCCTTGTCGCGGGGGCCGGACCGAAGCCCATAATGCGCGGCGCGACGCCGGCCGTGGCGCCGCCCAGGACGCGGGCGATCGGGGTCAGCCCGTACTTCTTGATCGCCGCCTCCGACGCCACGATCAGCGCCGCCGCGCCGTCATTGACGCCCGAGGCATTGCCGGCGGTCACCGTGCCGCCCTCGCGGAACGGCGTGCCCAGCTTGGCGAGTTTTTCAAGCGCGGTGTCGGGGCGGGGATGTTCGTCGCGGTCCACGACGATGGGGTCGCCCTTACGCTGGGGGATGGCGACCGGCGTGATTTCCTTCGCCAGCCGGCCGCTTTCCATGGCCCGGCCCGCTTTCTGCTGCGAGCGCCAGGCGAAGGCGTCCTGGTCCTCGCGGCTGATCGCGAATTCCTCGGCGACGTTCTCGCCAGTTTCGGGCATGGAATCGACGCCATATTGCTTCTTCATCGCCGGGTTCACGAAGCGCCAGCCGATGGTGGTGTCGTAAATTTCGGCCTTGCGCGAGAAGGCGGCGTCGGCCTTGGGCATCACGAAGGGGGCGCGCGACATGCTCTCCACCCCGCCGGCGATCATCAGCTCGGCCTCGCCCGCCTTGATGGCGCGGGCCGCCGTGATCAGCGCGTCCATCCCGGAACCGCAGAGCCGGTTTATCGTGCCCCCCGGCACGCTTTCGGGAAAGCCCGCCAGCAACAGCGACATGCGCGCAACGTTACGGTTATCCTCGCCCGCCTGATTGGCGCAGCCGTATAGCACGTCGTCGATGGCGGCCGGGTCGAGCCCCTTGTTGCGCTTAATCAGCGCGCGGATCGGCACGGCGCCCAGATCGTCGGCGCGCACCGAAGACAGGCTGCCGCCGAAACGGCCGATGGGGGTGCGGATGTAATCGCAGATGAAGGCTTCTGGCATTGGCATTATCCCCCGTGCGCCGCTTTGGTGCGGGCGTTGATGTCGCGCAGCACGTCCAGCTCTTGAGCCGTCGGCGCGGGCGTTTCGCCCAGATCGTCGGCATAGCGGATGGTCCAGCCGCAGCTTTCCTGCATCTGTTCAGCCGTCACGCCGGGATGCAGGGTCGCCACGGTGAATTCCCTGGTCTCCGGGTCCGGTTTCCAGACCGCCAGGTTGGTGACCATCATGGTCGGCCCCTTGGTTTTCAGCCCGTGTTTCGCGCGGTCGTCGCCGCCCTTGCCGTGGCCCATGGAGGTCACGAAATCGATCTTCTCGACCATGGCGCGGGGCGCCTGTTTGAGGGTGATGAATATCTGCCCGCAGGAGGATGCGATCTCGGGCGCGCCGCCGCCGCCGGGCAGGCGGGTCTTTGGATGCGCATAGTCGCCGACCACGGTCGTGTTGATATTGCCGAATTTGTCGAGCTGGGCCGCGCCCAGGAAGCCGACGGTGATGCGCCCGCCCTGCAGCCAGTAGCGAAACATCTCGGGCACCGAGACGGTGGTTATCGCGGTCCGGCACAGCTCCCCATCGCCGATCGACAGCGGCAGGATGCTGGGCGCCGTACCGATGGTGCCGCTCTCATAGATGAGCGTGATATCCGGTGCATGGGTCAGCCGCGCCAGATTGCAGGCCGCCGACGGCGCGCCGATGCCGACGAAGCAGACATCGTCGTTGCGCAGCGCCCGGGCCGCCGCGATGGTCATCATCTCGTTGGGTGTGAAATCGCTCATCGTCTATAGCCCCCTCACCCGGTCGGCGAAAACCTCCGGTCCCGCGTCGAGCACGTTTTCCTTCATCCAGGCGGCGAAGGTCTCGCGGTCGGCGGCGATCTTGTCCCAGGCGATGTAGAAGGAATTGTCCCGGTCGTAATAGCCGGCCGCGTAGGACGGATTGGCGCCGCCCGGCACATGGACGACGGCGCTCACCGTCCAGTGCGGCAGGACGCAGGCATTGGGATGCACGCCCGCAAAGTCATCCACGATTTCCTCGACCGTCACCACCGCGCGTTTCGCCGCCAGCACGGCCTCTTTCTGGACGCCCAATATGCCCTCGATCAGCACGTCGCCGCGCCGGGTTGCCTTCTGGGCATGGATGAAGGTGACGTCGGGGCGGATCGCCGGCACCGCCGCCAACTCCTCGCCGGTGAAGGGGCAGGTAACGGATTTTATGTTCGGGTTCACCCGCTTAAGCTCGGCCCCGATATAGCCGCGAAACACCGCCATCGGCAGCCCCGCCGCGCCGGCTTCGTAGGCGTTGGCCAGGGCGGCGTGGGAATGTTCCTCAAGCTCCAGCGGCCGCGGCCAGCCATTCTCGACCGCGTCGCGCATCCGGCGCAGCAGACCGACGCCCGGGTTGCCGGCGTAGGAGAAGATCAACTTCTTCACGCAGCCCATGCCGATCAACTGGTCATAGATCAGGTCCGGCGTCATGCGGACCAGCGTCAGATCCCTGCGGCCCTGCCTTATCACCTCATGCGCGGCGGCGTGGGGGATCAGATGGGTGAACCCCTCCATCGCAACGATATCGCCATCGCCGATGCAGCTTTCCACCGCCTCGGCGAGCGAACGGATTTTCGCCATTTATTCCTGCCCTCTTGTTCTCGGCCAGCGCATCCGCACCTCAGAGATCGAAAAATACCGTTTCCTGGGTGCCCTGCAAGTGCACATCGAAGCGATAGACGATTCCCGCCGCCGTTTCCACGCGTTCGGCAATCAGCGTACCGCGCCGATCCGCCGGCACGGTTGCCAGCACGGCATCGTCCCCGTTGGCCTCGTCGGAAAAGTAAATCCGCGTGAAGGCGTGGGACAGCATGCCGCGGCACATGACGCACATGGTGATATGCGGCGCCTGGCCCTCGACCGACCCCGGCTTTATTGTTTCGAACACAAAACGAAACGCGGTATCCGTGCCCGTGCCGTACCTACCGAACCCCGTGAAGGCCAGATTCGACCCGCGCGGGTCAGCCGGATGGGCATAGCGCCCCCGCGCGTCGGCCTGCCAGATTTCGATCATTGCGTCGTCAACCGCATTGCCCTCGCCGTCCAGCACGCGGCCGACGATACGAATGCGCTCGCCCTCGGTCTCGTCATCGGCCAGGGTGCCGCCGGCGATGGAATTGAAGTCGTAACCATATTGCTCGGCGGTCAGTCCGTAGGCGAAATAGGGGCCAACCGTTTGCGACGGTGTCTGTTTCAGAGTCATGATCCCTACTCCTGCATCGGGGTGGCGTTGCGTCCGCGCAGGACGATGTTAAAGCTGTAACCCAGCGCGAATTCGGGCTCGGTAACATCGAGATCGAAACTCGAGACCATCAGTTCGCGCCAGCCTTCGGGCGAGGACTTGTAGATCGGGTCAAGATCCAGCAGCGGATCGCCCGGGAAATACATCTGGGTGACCAGGCGGGTGACGAAGCTGGGCCCGAACAGCGAGAAATGAATATGGTTCGGCCGCCAACCATTGGGGTGATTGCCCCACGGGTAGGCGCCCGGCTTGACCGAGTAGAACTTGTAGCAGCCCTGGGCATCCGTCACGCAGCGCCCGCTGCCCCGGAAATTCGGATCCAGCGGCGCGTCATGCTGATCGTTCTTGTGGATATAGCGACCGGCGGCGTTGGCCTGCCAGACCTCCAGCAGCGTGTTGGGCAGCGGTGTTCCGTCCTCGTCCAGCACCCGGCCGGCGACGACGATGCGCTCGCCCAGCGGCTCGCCATTGATCCGCGCGTTTTTGGTCATGTCATGGTCCAGCGGGCCGACGCTCTCATGGCCATAAACCGGGCCGGTCATTTCCGACAGGGTCTGTTTCAGCGGGATCAGGGGTTTGGTTGGCCCGCGCAGGACGGTCGATTTGTAATCCGGATAAACATAGGGCGGCTGGCTGACCCAGTCGCGCGGGCTGAAGGGTCCATGGGCGGTCATTAGCTTTCTCCTTCAGAGTCTTCCATTTCCTTGTAAATCTCCTTGGCGATGGCAAAGCCATGGTTGGCGGCCGGCACGCCCGCATAGACGGCAACGTGGAGCAGCATTTCCTTGATTTCCTCGGGCGTGGCGCCGGTGTTCCGCGTGGCGCGGATATGCATGGCGAATTCACCCCAGTGACCCTGGGCGGCCAGCAGCGCCAGCGTCAGCAGACTGCGCGTGGGCTTGTCGAGGCCGGGCCGGGTCCAGACCGAGCCCCAGGCGTTCTCGGTGATATAGCGCTGGAAATCCTCGTCGAACGGGGTCTTGCTGGATTCCGCGCGATCCACATGGGCGTCCCCCAGCACCGACCGGCGCACTGCCATGCCGTCGTTGAAACGATCGTCAGACAAGGCCGTTCTCCTTCAGAAAACCGGTGATCAGCGCGTCCATTACCTCGGGTTTCTCGATACTGGGCAGATGCCCGGCGCCCTCGATAATCTCGAAACGCGCGCCTTCGATCGATTCGATCGTGCCGCGCACGAGGTCGGGCAGTGTCGCGCCGTCTTCCGACCCGACGATTCCCAGCACCGGCATTTTAATTTGGCCCGTGCTCTCGCTCAGGTCGGCGTCGCGGATGGCGGCGCAGGTGCCCAGGTAACCGTCCGCGGTCGTGCGCACCAGCATGTTGCGCCAGGCCAGCGCCTCCTCCGGCTTCTCCGCGCGGAACCGGGCCGACAGCCAGCGTTCCATGATCGGATCGGCCAGCGCCTCGATGCCACCCTTCTCAATCGCCGCCATGCGGTCGTTCCACATTTCCGGCGTGCCGATCCTGGCCGCCGTATCGCACAGGATCAGCGCGCTTAACCGTTCCGGCTGGCGCGCCGCCACGCCTTGGGCGATCAGCCCGCCGACCGACAGGCCGCAAAGGATGATCCTGTCCAGTTTCAGGTGGTCCAGCAGACCGATCAGGTCGCCCACATGGTCGTCCATCGCATAAGGCGCGGGCGCGCCTTGCGACAGGCCATGCCCGCGCTTGTCATAGCGGACCATGCGGAAGCGTCCGTCAAAGCGCGAAACCAGCCGGTCCCACATGCGGAAATCGGTTCCCAGCGAATTGGAAAAAACGATCACCGGCTTGTCCTCCGGCCCCTCGACCGAATAATGAAGCTGGACCCCGTTAGCGCGGATTACTTTCATGTGCGTCCTCCCTTATCCTAGTTGCGTAAATCAGACGGATGGTACTCATGGGCCAATGATTTTTCCGTCGCCGACCGGCACCGTAACCTCTATACAGGGTCGGAAGACAACGGCAAAATCCTGTCCGCACTTTGAAGGGCAACGGGTTCATGGAATTCTGGTCGCTACTGGCCTTCGGCGCCCTGGTCGGCATGCAGCACGCGCTGGAGGCCGACCATCTGGCCGCCCTTGCGACGTTGAACGCCAATCCGTCGTCACGGCGCAACCTCGTTTTGCGCGGTGCATGGTGGGGTCTTGGCCATACGATTGCGCTGTTTGCGATCTGCGGGACCGTCCTGTTGCTCGGCCTGTCCCTGGGCGACGGACTGGAGGCTAGCCTGGAATTCGTTGTCGGCATCATGGTCGTCGGGCTAGGCCTCAACGTGCTGTGGACGATGTATCGCCGGCGCATCCATTTCCACGCCCATGAGCATGACGACGGCAAGCGCCATCTTCATGCCCATGCACATGAGGCCGAGCGGAAACGGGACCATGCCGACAGCCCGCATGCGCATCGCCATCCCAGGCTGGGGCTTGTCAAGGCGCTGACGATCGGGCTGGTGCATGGGGCGGCGGGCTCCGGCGCGCTGCTGGTGTTGCTGGTCGCGGCGGCCAATTCGGCCGGCATGGCGCTGGCCTATATCGCCTGCTTCGGGCTGGGCTCGATCGCGGGCATGGCGGTGCTGTCCTTCGTCGCCTCCTTCCCCCTTAACGCCGCGGCCCGTGGCGCCCGCTGGCTGCATACCGCCACCATGACAACCATCGGCCTGTTCGCGATCGCCATCGGCGCCAACACGGCGATGGCCGGTTGGGGCTCGATCGGGTTTTAAAGAGCCGGCAAATGTTTGCGGTGTCAGCCGACTCCGGAAACACGCCCCCCGTTCACTGGTTCACGTCCTCCCAGGCGGCGATCCTGGCCCGCCATTTTTTCGCCAGCTGTTTCGCATCGACGATTTGCCGGGATGTCATTTCGCCGGCGATATTCGCCCTGTTGATCGCGGCGTTCTCGCTGCCCCGTTCGGCGGCGACCGTCAGCAAAGCCAGCGCCTTCACCGGATCGCTGGGGTCATCCTCATCGCCTTCCCAATACATCCAGCCGAGATTGTTCAGGGCCGGCGCATGGCCTTTCTCCCCCGCAAGCCGATACCAGTCTGCGGCAACTCGTCTGTCCTGCTCGATCCCTTCGCCGGCCGCATACATGATGCCCAGATTGAATTGCGCCGCCGCATATCCCTGGCCAGCGGCCAGGCGATACCACAACGCTGCCTCGGTGTAGTCCTGCTCGACACCCCGGCCATTGCGGTAGGCGTTGCCCATGTTGAATTGCCCGTGATCGTCGCCCAGCTTGGCGGCCATCAGGTACCAGCGGACGGCCTCGGCATGGTCCTGCTCGACGCCCTCGCCCAGCGTATATAGGAAACCCAGGCTGGTGCCAGCGCTGGCATTGCCCTGTTTGGCGGCCAGCCGCCACCAGTGCGCGGCCTGGGCATGATCGGCCGGGACGCCCAGCCCGTCATGAAGAATGGTCCCCAGCCTGACTTGCGCCCGAACCATGCCGGCCTCGGCCTGCGGCAGATATTTCCGGTAGGCCACCTCGTACTCGCCCCGATCATAGGCCGCATCGGCGGACGACAGCGCATATGGATTTGGCTTGGGTGGCGGCGCGGCCGCGGGCGCCTCCCCGGCCTGGCATCCACCCAGAATCAGCCCCAGCAAAACCAGGGAACCAACCGAATTCAGAATCTGCCGCATGAACTCCCCCTTGGCTAGAACACCATCCTATCATGACATGCCCGCATGACGGAACAATCTGTTGGACACCCCAAACAAAAACGCGGCCCCGAAGGACCGCGTAAATGTGTTGAAATCGTTGGTCGGAGCGGCGGGATTCGAACCCACGACCCCTTGTCCCCCAGACAAGGTTTTACAAGAAACCCTGAAACGAGCCGAAACCAATTCTAACACCATTCTTATTGATTTTAATTACTTTTTTAGATCCATTGCGTTTCTTGACGTTTCGTCTCCGGGGCGCTGGCCCGCCACGCGGCGCGTGAACATGGCGGGGGAGACGACTGCCGGCCGTCCTGGTGGCGGCGCTGCCCGCTGGCCGACTGGCACGAGATGCTGGAACGCATGCGTGGCGCCGCGCCGCGAGACCAGGTCGCGACGGTCAACCGCCATGTGAACCGGCTGCCCTATGTCGCCGACAGCGCCAATTACGGGGTTTCGGACTATTGGGCGGCGCCGGGGGAATTCCTGCATCGCGGCGGCGATTGCGAGGATTATGCGCTGGCCAAGTATCTGGCGTTGCGCGCGCTGGGTTTCGCGGCCACGGATTTGCGCATCGTCGCCCTGTTCGATCCGGTGCGGGGCGGTCATCATGCGGTGCTGGCGGTTCGCCTCGGCGGGCGCTGGCTGGTGCTCGACAGCGCCATCGCGCGCATCCTGACAATCGACGAGGCGAGTGGGCGCCAGCCGGTCTATGCCGCCAACGAAACCGGCTGGTGGACCGGCCGCTCGTAAACGCCCGCCGCGGGCGCCGCGCCTGCCCTTCATGAAGATAGTAGTTCGCGCCGGGGACAATCTTTGCGTAAACTGCCGGCGAACAATCCGGACGGGAAAAAGATGATTCACGGCAGCGGCGCATGACGATCCATCCAGTGATACTTTCGGGCGGCAGCGGGACGAGGCTGTGGCCCTTGTCGCGCGAGTCGTTCCCCAAGCAATTCCATAACCTGTTCGGCGAGCGCAGCCTGCTTCAGGAGACCGCGCGGCGGGTCGCCGGCATGGCGCCGCCGCTGATCGTGTGCAACGACGAGCACCGCTTCGTCATCGGCGAGCAATTGCGCGAGGCCGGCGTGCCCCCGCGCGGCATCCTGCTGGAGCCGGTCGGCCGCAACACCGCGCCGGCGGCCGCCGTGGCGGCGCTGATGCTGGCCGGCGCGGGTGGGGACGGCGCGGGCGATGATACCCGCATCCTGGTGCTGCCGTCGGACCACCATATGCGCGACCCCGGCGCCTTCCTGAAGGCGATTGAAATCGCGGCCGGGATGCCGGCCGACGCGCTGGTCTGTTTCGGGGTGGCGCCGGACCGGCCGCATACCGGCTATGGCTATATCCGCCGCGGCGAGGCGATCGGCGAAGGCGCCCAGTGGGTCGAACGCTTCGTTGAAAAGCCGGACGCGGAAACCGCCCGCCAGTATGTCGAAAGCGGAGAGTATTTC
>CBFDDT010000157.1:0-8619 GCA_965603635.1 uncultured bacterium
TCAAATCCCATTCGCGCCACGGCGCGATCACCTTGATGTCCGGGTTCAGCGCATAATAGCCCAGCTCGAACCGCACCTGGTCGTTGCCCTTGCCGGTCGCCCCGTGACACACCGCGTCGGCCCCGGTCTCGGCGGCGATCTCGATCTGGCGTTTGGCGATCAGTGGCCGCGCGATGGAGGTGCCTAACAGGTACGTACCCTCATACAGTGCGTTGGCCCGGAACATCGGGAAGACGTAGTCGCGCACGAACTCCTCGCGCAGGTCCTCGATATAGATTTCCTTGATGCCCAGCATCTCGGCCTTTTTGCGGGCCGGCTCCAGCTCCTCCCCCTGGCCCAGGTCGGCGGTGAAGGTCACCACCTCGCAGCGGTAGGTATCCTGCAGCCAGCGCAGAATAATGGAGGTATCCAGCCCGCCCGAATAGGCCAGCACGACTTTCTTGATCTTGTCCGACATGGCGATGCGTCCGTGAAAGAGGATGGAAGGAAAAGCGGCGGCACTATAGCGCCTCAATCCCGCCGCGCAAGCGCGCCGAACCGTCGCGGCCGGCGCCCGGAGCCGGGCATATTTCCGTGACATGACGGTTGGTCGAATATCCGGGAAAGAAGAAAATTATATAAAATACAATATATATTGTATTCATTTACGGGGAATAAGAATTAGTCCTTAAATCAGAATTAACCATATTCGATTATAAAGAAACTATACTTAGATTAATTGAGAGATAGTTTCATGATTTTTAATGCCGCGCGGCGACGTTCGGGCTTATCCGCAATCCTTTGTTCAGTTTCCGCTCTTGCGCTGACCGGGTGTCTGTCGGGCGGCGGATCGGGCGGGTCTTCCGTGGGGGCGGCGGCGCGGCCCGCGCCGGCGCCCCTCGGCGTGTCGCAGAATCTCCAGGGCGACGCCGAATTCGAAAAGAACGACGGCGTCGACGTCATCAATGCCGAAGCCGCCTATCTTCGCGGCGCCACCGGCGCCGGCGTCAATGTGGCGGTGATCGACACCGGTTTCGATGTCGACCACCCGGATTTGGCCAACAACATCTCCGCCGCCAGCTACGATGTCGTTTCCAACGACAGCGACGTCGGGGGCGACGCCGATCATGGAACCAAGACCGCCGGCGTAATCGCGGCGGAACGCAACGGGCTGGGCAGCCAGGGGGTGGCCTACGACGCCAGCATCCTGGCGATCAAGGCGGCGAATTGCGACGATTCGGGCTGCCTGTTCTCCATGTCCGACCTGGCCCAGGGGGTCAACTACGCCACCGACAACCTGGCCCACGTAATCAATATGAGCCTCGGTGGCGACATCGGGGCCGACGGCGGACTGAACAGCGCGGTAAGGCGGGCAACGGACGCCGGCGTGTTCGTCGTCGTCGCGGCGGGCAATTCCAGCCTGGACGAGCCGCTCTACCCCGCCAATCTGGCCGCCGATCCGGCGTTGGCCGGCATGGTCGTGGCGGTCGGCGCGGTCAGCGATTCCGGCGCCCTCGCCTCGTTCTCCAACGAATGCGGCGCCGCGATGGACAGTTGTCTCATGGCGCCGGGAATTTCCATCGCCACCACCAGGGACGGCGCGACCAGGGCAACATACACGACCTCCGCCAGCGGCACTTCCTTTGCCGCCCCGCATGTCTCGGGGGCGCTGGCCTTGCTGATTCAATTATACCCCGACGCCTACGCGGCCGACCCGGCATCCATCGCCTATTTCATGTTCGACGGGGCCCGGGATCTGGGCGCGGCTGGCGTCGATACCGTCTACGGCCATGGTCTTCTGGACGTCAAGGGCGCGATGGCCAAGGCCGATTCCGCCATTTCGGCGGCCACCCTTTCGGTATCGGCGGACCTATCGGCCAGCCTGTCCGACACCTCCCTTGCGCTGTCGCCGGCCTTTGGCGACGCCCTCGGCGGCCTCGGCCTGCTGGACAGCGCAATCGCGACGATCAGCCTGAGCGACGGCGACCACCCCTATCGCGCCCGGCTCGGCGACAGGATCGTCCGGACGCCGCAAACCGCGGGCCTGGAAACGGTGCTGGCCGGCCCCGACGTCCAGACCTTCAGCGAACCGCTCGGCGACTGGCTGACCGTTTCGATGGCCATGATGGGCAACGAAGACTCCCTGGCGACGATTGCCGGCGACACGCCGGAGAATGAGGTGCTGGGGGTGCAGCTCGCCGGCTCGCTCGGCGATGCAACCGATCTCAGGCTCGGCATCGACGTGACGGCGCCGGCCCGGCTTGGCGCCGGCGGCGCCGCTTCCCGGGCGGGCGGGCTGTTCCTGTCGGCCAACGAGACGATGAGTCCGATGACACAGCTCGCCGGACGCGGCAACAGTCTCGGCATGGATCGGACGATCGGCGACTCGACAATGCTGTCCATCGGGCTGTTCGACGGCGCGACGCCGGACAGCTTCGGCGACGGCGAAGGCGGCACGAGGTTGGGCCAGGTCGGCGTCGGCCACGGATTCGCCAACGGCGGCGCATTGCGGGTCGATGCGGGCATGCTGACGGAATCCGCGGCGCTGCTCGGCAGCCAGGGTACGGGCGCGTTCGACACCGGGGCCGGGGCATCGACGCAGTATGTATCGCTGAGCGGCGGCCTTCCCATCGGCCAGAATATTGACCTGCTGGGCAGCGCCACGATGGCCAGCGCCGATATTCACGAATCCATCGGCGGCGCCTTCAGCGAGTGGAGCGGTGTCGACGCCAACGCGTTCGGCGTGGGCGTCACCGCGCGTGACGTCTTCGCGCGGGGCGACCGGATCGGGTTTCTCGTGGGCCAGCCGCTCCGCGTCTACGCGGCCACCGCGACGGTCACGCTGCCCGTCGGCCTGGACGAAGACGGGCAGGCCATTTTGCGCAGCGAGCGGACATCGCTAGCGGCTGGTGGGCGGGAGATCGACCTGCAAATCGCCTACGACCGGATGCTGGCGCCCGGAATGGGGCTGCAGTCCTGGGTCATGCTGCAGCAACAGCCGGGCCATGACGCCGGCGCCGGCATCGGCATGGCCGCGGGCCTGCGGTTCGACGTCGCGTTCTAGGGCAAATCACCTGTTGATCACCCTCACCCAACCCTCTCCCTTGAGGGGAGAGGGCAGGGTGAGGGTGACAAAAAAAAGAGATTCGCCGGCAACGCCGGTGGCCATTTTCCGCCCTGCATCGAAAAATTTGCAAGCCCCGAGCCTGTCGAAGGATGCGCCGGGGAGTAGCCTCGCCGTCGAGAGGGCCGGCGCCGGGCTATCTATATTTTTGACCAGACTCCTGTCCGATCCCCTGGAACCGCTCCGACGCGGCGCCCTGTTACCCGTACACCGTGTAATGCTGGCAACGCGACATTGCGCGCAACCTGCCGCCGCGGCGATCCGCACGGTGGCATCCGCTGCTTCGGGCCGTTATATACGTTTGGCGTAGAGTTTCCGCCTTGCAAAGGGTCCGATACGTGGAACAGCCGATCATCGATCCACCGCCCCCCGCCCGGCGCAACGCACCGAACAGGTATGATGCCGCGCCAAGGACGGCCAGAAACCCTTCTTAAAATATGTTTAAATTTAGCGCAGAGAATTGATCTGAATCAAATACCCCTACACCATTAAAGGGTATTAATAGTTTCTTAACCAAATCCGTTAACGACGATTGGCGCGGCGGCGGCGTTATGGTTAATTTTTTATGAAATACCCTACTAATTTATACCATAAAACAAAATTATATTAACCAACAGTTGTGTTTTTACCACATTATTACCGTATTACTTTCCGCAAGACCTGGGGCAGGGTACTTTCGTGAAAGTGGAAGGACTGGCCCCGCAACAAAAGGGAGCTAGAATCATGCTAGGAAGAAACACACTACTCGCATCGACCGCCCTGGTGGCAAGTCTCGCCCTCGCGGGATGCTTCGGCGACAGTAACAACGCCGGAGGAGCCGGAGAGCTGGACGTGGACCCCGTATACGGGGTGTTCGGGCTTGAGGTTGGCGTGCCCGTCAACCTGATCTCGGCGACCCGCGGTGACGGCGTGTCGTTCGACAAGTTCTCCGTGACCTTCAACAACCTCGAGGGCACCGACATCACGCTCACCACGCCGGAGGGCGAGACGATCAACTTCACCGAAGCAGATCTCGAATGGCTCGGCAGCGATCCGGATCTTGGCGGCATGGAGATTGCCCGGCTGACCAGCAGCCGCGGCGACCGGCTCGACGTCACCCTCGGCAGCGCCACCGTGCCCTTGCCGCCACCGCCTGAGCCACTGGTGGTTAACGGTAACGGGCCCGAAACCGAAGATGTCGCCGTTGTCGCGCTCGGACGCCTCGACGAGGTCGATACGCGGAACGGCTTCGAGACCTACGGCGTAATCGGCCAGGAGACCGACCCGGGCGCCCTGCCGCGCTATCAGGAAGACGTCATCGTCTTCGATGGCGAGGGTAGGGTTCCCATGGCAGCCGGCGAACTGGCCTTGGGCACGGCCTCTTATAGTGGCGAGTTCCTGGCCAGCGTCTTCAAGGAGGGCGAGCTCGTGACCGACGAAGCCATGGGAGAGGTGACGGTCGGTATCGACCTCGCCGGCGACTATGTCACTTTCGCCGCGGAGGGCGGCTATACCTCCGACGACGTCGACGATCTTGACGGCATCCTCGTCGATGTCAATTCGTATTCTGTTTCGCTCTACGGCACAGGCGACGCGACGGACCTCAGCCTCAGCTTCGAGGACGGCGTCCAGTACAGTGGCACAATCGAGGGCGACGTAGAAATCCCGCTTTTGCAAGAGGCCGTATGGGAGGACGGCTCGGAAATAGTCCCCGTCACAGGCGAGTTCGGCGGGGCGGTGTACGGCCCGGGTTCGGATTGGGATACCGTCGATGCGGCCGAATTCGGCGAAGTCGTGGACGCGACGGCCACCGCCGGTGTGTTCGAGGCCGGCAGTGAAGGAGTCGACGGCGGCGACCCGAACGTCCAGATCGTCGGCGGTTACATCGCCGAGGATAGCGACTTTTCGGCTAACGACTACGGCCCGGCGCCCACGGATTGAGCAGGGAATCGGCACGCCAAGGGTCCGATGGGCCCGGCCGCAATCAGAGGAGCGAGGCCCGCGCAGTGCGCGGGCCTCGATCCCCGCGGCCGGCCCCGGCACCGAACAGCAATCGGGCTTGTCCGCCATTTACCGCAAGGTTATTGTTTTGGTCATGATTTCCCGTCTCATTTGCATCCCGGCGACGTTTTTCCTCTGCCTCGCCATCCCGGCCGCCGCCGGTGCGCAGGAGCAGGCGCCGCCCGCCGCACAGGATCAGGCGCCGGCCGCCGCGCCCGCCGGCGAGCGCCAACCGAGGCGCATCCAGATCGATCTCGCACAGGTGCTGGCCCAGGCGCGCGCGGCGGGCCGCGCCGGAAACTTCCAGGAGGCGGTCAGGCTCTATCAGCTTATCCTGCGCTTCATGCCGGACAGCCGCGTTGCGCGCCTCGAGCTGTCCTTCGCCCTGGCCAGGCTCGGCGAGCGCGAGCGGGCGGCCCGTCTGTTGCGCGATATCGACCGCGAGGGGCTGGACCCGGCCGTGATCGCCACCATCGACCGGATCATCGGGCCGGACCGGCTGAAATTCTTCGTGATTCCGGAACTGATCTTCGACAGCAACATCAACGGCCAGACCAAGAAGGACGCCATCGTGATAAATGGCGTCTGCTGTTTTGACCTGTCGGAGGACGCCAAGGGCCGCGAGGCCTATGGCTACGGGCTGACCTTCGGCGCCGCCTGGCGCCTGCTTGACGCAGCCCCGCGCACCACGCTGACGCTCGGCACGCGGGTGCGCGATCTCAACGCAAGGCGGGACGACACGCTCGACCTGTTCAGCTCGCTCAGCTTCGCCTTCCGGGCCGGCCCGCGCACCGTCGTCACCCCGTCACTGTCGGCGGTCTACCGCACCAAGGCCGACGCAGCCTACGAGGTGGAGCATGCCGGCGGCATGGCCGTCGGCTTCCCCGTGGGACCGGTGCGTTCAACGCTGGGCGGCGCCTACCGCGTGATCGAGGGCAGGGGCGATTTCAAGGAGACGCGTGACCGCCGGCGTTCCGAAGTGAACGCCGGCTTCGGCTACGGCTTTTCGGGCCTCGGCATGCGGTTCGACGGAAGGCTGTTCCGGGAAGACTGGCTGCAGGCCGATACGCAGGATAACGAGGGCTTCAAGACCGGCCTCGACCTCACCTTCGTCGATACGCCCTGGGTGACGCCGACAATCGGCGGATCCTTCACCCGCACCGACTTCGAGAACGAGGACGGGATTTTCGGCGTGAAACGCCGCGACCGCGATTACGAGGGCCACATCGACCTGCACTTGCGCGGCCTGGACCTGTTCGGAAACGGCGGCATCGTCCTGCGTTACGGTTACCGGCACGAGACCTCGAACATCGAGCTGTTCGAATATAACGAGCATGAGTTTTCGGTGGGGTTTAAGGCGATTACCTTCTGAGGGCGCGCTGCAACTCCAGTCGCTGATCGACCACGCCGCGAAAACGGTCCCCTTCTATCGCGACCGGCTTGGCGCCATCGCCAGGCTGCCGCCGGGCAAGCTGACCCCTACTTTCCTGACGGAGCCCATTCTCAACGAATTGCCGGTCCGCCAGTTCCAGCTCGTCCAGAAGACCGTGCACGAGATCGAGGCGAGGCTGGCGGTGAAGCGGCCGTTGAGCGTCGACGAAGAGGCCCGTCTCCCGGCCGGAAGCAGGAGCGAGGGGCGGGCCTATAAAGGCTAACTGCCACATACCTGCCGCATGCCTTGCGCATGGCCGCGCGATACATCGCGCGTGACCCGCGGATGTATCTTTCATGCCGCTTTTCGGGGGCGATCTCCATGCGGTGGCGGCGAACCCCCGGAAATCCGGGCGGGCGGGTCCGGGCGGGCGACATCCGGCGCGCCAACCTGCCGGTTTTGCATCTTTTCGGGATCGGGTCGGAGAGCGGCTACTTCCTGGCCAGCATCCGGGCCAGCGGCGGCAGGGTCAGGATCGCGCCGAACAGCAAGGCCGCGCCGGCGAACCCGAACAGCGGGCGGTAGGCCAGTGTCGCGTCGTAGAGGGCCGACAGGCCCCAGGAGCCGCCGGACTGGCCGATCGCGAACAGCAGGGTCATGATCCACCACAGCTTCTGCTGGCCCTCGCGCCCGGCGATCTCGGCGGTACGCCCCGAAAACAGGGTGACGACGCCCACGAACAGCACCCCGCCGAGGATCGACGACAAATAGAGCAGCGGGCCGGCATCGCTGAAAACCGGCAGAAGCGCGCCGATTCCGGTCGCCGCCATCAACAGGCTGAGCATCGGGCCGAAGCCGTATCGCGCCGCCAGCCAGCCGGCCAGCAGCGGCGCCCCCAGCGAGCATGTGCCCAGCACGGTCCAGTGGAACCCGCCCTCCGCCAGCCCGAGCCCCAGATCGCGCGCCAGGAAGTCGACCCAGAAGATCGAATAGGCCGCGATGGCAACCGCATAGAGCCCGTAAGCCGCGCACAGAAAGGCCGACGGCAGGTCCATGGTTTGCGCCTCGTCCGTGGGACGGGGCGGGATCGGCGGTGGCTCGCGCCACATGAGGTGCATGGCCAGGGTCAGGACCAGCGAGCCGGTTGCCAGCCCCAGCCACGCGGCCGCCGCGCCCAGCAATGCCAGTTGCGGGATCAGGATGCCGGAAATCGCAATGCCCAGCCCGATCCCGGCGAACACGCCGCCGGTGGCGAATCCCCAGCGCTCCGACGGCAGCTGCCGCAATATCGATGGCGGCACCAGCACCATCACGACGCCGGCCCCGCAGCCCGCCAGAAACCGCCACGGAACCATCCACCAGAAGCCCCAGTCGATCGCCACCATGAACAGCGAGACAACGCAAAGCGCCAGGCTGGATACCGCCGCATGGCCGATCTTCATGCGCCGCCCTACCCAAAGCCCGACCAGCGCGCCGGCGAAGTATCCCGCGTAATTGAAGGCGCCCAGATAGCCGGCCTCGGCCGTCGTCACCCAGCCCTCTTCCACCAGCACCGGCACCAGCGGCGTATAGGCGAAGCGCGCCAGACCGTTGCCCACCAGGCTGCCGGCGAGACCCAGGAAGGCCAGCCGCCAGACGGACCGGCGGTCGGTGGCGAGGGAGATGCTACCGGCTTTGCTCATCGCGCCTTCCCCACGCGCTCCCAGACGGGGAGCACCGCGATCGCACCGGCCAGCAACGAAGCGGCGGCGATCGCGAACAGCGGCAGGTAGGCCCGCGTCATGTCGAACAGCGCCGACAGCCCATAGAACGCGCCGGCCTGCACCAGGGCGAACCACAGCGTCATCAGCCACCACAGCCGCCGTTGCCCGTGCCGCCCGCCGATCTCACCGGCGCGGCCCGCGAACATGCCGACGGTGCTGGGCATGGTCAGGCCAAACAGGATGGAGGATACTATTTGCAACTCGGGCGCTTGGACGATCACCGGCAGGAAAACGCCAAGGGCGGTGAGCGCCATCCCCGCCACCAGGGTGCGGGCGAAACCGAAACGCTGGGCGATGCGGCCGATAATCGCCGGCGCCATTGCCGCCAACAAGCCGATGATCGTCCAGTGCACCCCGCCCACGGCGATGCCGAGATCCAGTCCACGCGCCAGATAATCGAC